>CALKWO010000069.1 GCA_938003875.1 uncultured bacterium | reverse complement strand
CGAGAAAAAGGAAGTTTTTTTTCCATTTACAAAATCCTTTAAGCCAAAAGAGTGACCAGATATCAACCAGGTACTCTTTTGGACATCTTTTATTTTCCTAGATGAAATACAAGGGATACATAAATTCCTGTGTCGCTTTTTTCTACATCGGGCTGAGGCTGAGAATCGTATTCGCTTATCAAAGAAACGCGAAATGCCAGAAGTTCGTCTTTTGTAATTTTGAATTCTGCATAAGCTTCTTCATAAATCCGAAAATCTTTTGCATCATCTACAACAGGAACATAGATAAAGTCAGAGCCGATTTTAAGATTTTCTGTAACAGACAATTGGAAAGTCCATCGGAACGCTCCAGTAACATGATTTTCCTGATCATCGTTATCGAACCATTCGTTCTCTACATTGAAGCCAAAGCTAAATAAAAACACACTAAAAAGAGGTTTCCAAAAATTATGAACGCATATTCCTATTCCATTGGAAGTTCTATAGTCCAGCTTAGAGAATTCGTTCATGGTATGGGCACTGGAAACGTAAAAATTTAAATTGTCATTTATAGTATAAGCATACAGAAAAGAACCATTGATTTTGTTCAGGATTCTTTTTTCATTGGATTCTGTAAACATATTGCTGGCATCTATATAAAAAGAATGTTCATCAAAATGGGCATTGGCGGATAATTTGGACATAAAGCTAAGAATTTCCACATTGCCTTCCAGGTATGTTGCCCCTATAGAAATATCGAGCCCTATATTTTCCCATTTTTTAGCCAGTTGTGGTGGGCTGGCAAGAGGGTCGCCTGTAAAGCTTCCTACCGAAGCACTCTTATCTGCCAGAACTATTGGAAAAAAACAAAAATTTAGCAACAAAACAACTAGAAACAATTTTTTTTTGGCCATAAATATCCCCCTAACTTATTGTTGAGTAGTAAAGAGTACTTTTATGAATTCAAAAAATTTTGACACTTGATTTACTATTTTACTATTGTTTCGTGTAGTCTAATTCTGAGCCCAGGACACTATGGGGAATAAGATAGACAACCAGGGTAACGAGAGAAGCTGCCAAAATCCACTTTTTGGACTCTTTTCCTTTTCTATTTTGCACTATTGCTATAACCCAGAATAAAAAGGCCACAAGAGTTTTTGTGTCCGTTAGATCATTTCCCACAGGAAAGCCTGTCCAGTAAGCTCCAAAGGCATATTTCTGGATGATTGCACCAAAGACTATGCCACCTATGAGAATCAGGAGCAAGCTATAGATTGCCAGAGTTTTGGCATTTTGATTCCTTGACAGAGTTTCCACACCTGCTCTCATGGAGAAAAGCATTCCCAAAAAAATTAGCACTATATGGGGCAACAAATAGTAAAAAGGAACGTCCCCTTTAAATCGCAAAATGATAGATTTTTCTCCGTTCAAAGGGAATTGTTGAGAAATAGTTGATAGGAATACCTTGTATTCTACCTTTCCAGCAGGAGGCTGATTAGGCAAGTTTCCAGTAAGGAATTCGCCTTCTCTTAGCATAGGAACTTCTTTCCATTCTTCTTTTATAGGATAGCGTTTCCAAAGAATTTTTCCCTGGATTTTAGGATTAGAAACGAGTATTCTTACAATGTGATCCTCTTTACCAGAATGGCTCCGATGGAGTTTGAAAGAAACTTTTTCTTGGTCTATCGAGACACTGCTTTTCAGGGGATAGGTTGGCCCTGTAACTCTCTGGTAAATCACAGAGATAAGTGTTATAACAATAGAGAGTATCCAGAGAAAAATATTATTTTTGATCATGCAAAAATCCTTTCTATCGATTATAGTCAGTCATAGATATTCTATAGATCATATACAAATTGAGCGTATTTTATCATAAGAAAGAAAACCATGCAAAAGAATCCTGAAGCTTTTTCTTTTGATTTTATAGATTCACTGGTAAAATCCACAGGAAAAGAGCAAGAATCGCTTATTCCTATTTTGCAGGCAATACAGGAAGAATATCATTATCTTCCTGTGCCAATTCTGGAAAGGCTATGCCAGATTACTCGTATCAGCCCCGCCAGTGTTGCCAGCGTTTCTAGTTTTTATAGTAGCTTCCGCCAAAAGGTTGCAGGAAAGCATAGAATTAAAGTCTGTATTGGTACCGCATGTCATGTCAAAGGTGCAGAAAACATCTTCCATGCTTTTAAAGAGCATCTGAAAATCGCAGAAAAAGACGATACGGACTCCACAGGGCTTTTTACTGTAGAGAAAGTCGCATGTCTGGGTTGCTGCATGCTAGCCCCTGCTGTGCAGATCGATAATGAAATCTATGGATTTGTTCAGCCACAAGGAGTGGGGAAAGTATTGTCCGATTTCTTAGAAAGCCAGCAAAAGCTAAATGATTCTGTCCCTTATTTAAACAAGATTTCTCCCCAGGCTGCAGAAGTTCGTATCTGCCTTTGTTCAAGCTGTGTGGCATCGGGTTCTTATACTATCTATCAGGAAGCACAAAAACAGGTTCATCGTCTTGGAATGGATGCCATTATCAAAAATGTAGGCTGTATGGGGAATTCCTATCGTTCTCCCTCTATGGAAATCGCACTGGAGAAGAGAAGCTATTTTTACGGCAACGTCAAACCCGATATTGTTCGGTCTTTGCTCATAGAGCATTTGCCAGTGAGCGGCATAGGCAAAAGATGCTCTGTATTTTTCTATAATCTCCTGGAAAAAATATACACCCAGGATGCCTGGAAATCTTTAGAAAGCTACTCTTTTTCTAAAACACAAGGCGAAGACCTTGCCTACTTTGGCAGGCAAAAGTACATTGCTTTAGAAAATTGTGGTCAAAGTGACCCTGTTAGTCTGGAAGACTATGCAAGACATGGAGGCTGGATTGCATTGCAAACATGTCTGCGAGAACTCTCACCCCAGGAAATTCTGAAAAGAATCCAGGAAAGTGGCCTTAGAGGCAGAGGAGGCGGAGGTTTTCCTACAGGATGGAAATGGGCGAATGTCCAGAATTCTCAGGAACAAGAAAAATACCTTGTCTGCAATGGAGATGAGGGCGATCCAGGAGCATTCATGGATCGCATGATTCTAGAATCTTTTCCCTTTCGAGTCATAGAAGGAATGCTGATTGCCTCCTATTGCGTAGGGGCAAAACATGGTTTTCTATACATTCGTCACGAATATCCTCTCGCGGTAAAAAGAATACGCCAGGCTCTGAATCTATGCAAAGAAAAAAATATTGCAGGCAAAAATATTTTAGGCACATCCCATTCTTTCGATCTCCAGGTAGTGGAAGGGGCAGGGGCTTTTGTCTGTGGAGAGGAAACCGCCTTGATTGCATCTCTGGAAGGAAAAAGCGGAATGCCCCACTATCGCCCCCCCTATCCCTCGGAAAAAGGCTTTAAAGGCAAACCCACTCTTGTCAATAACGTAGAAACCTTTTCTATGGTTCCATGGATTATAAGACAAGGACAAGATGCCTTTGCCAGGATAGGAACAGAAAAAAGCAAAGGAACAAAGACTTTTGCCCTGGCAGGCAAGATTCTAAGAGGCGGATTGATAGAAGTCCCTATGGGAATAACTTTTAGAGAAGTCGTAGAAAAAATAGGAGGAGGCGTTAGCCAGGGTAATTGCAAGGCTATCCAGATCGGAGGGCCTTCTGGAGGATGCATACCCTATTCTTTAGCCGATACGCCTATAGACTATGAAAGCCTTGTCTCTCATGGAGCCATCATGGGCTCTGGTGGAATGGTCGTTTTAGATGAAAGCGACTGTATGGTGGAAATTTCCCGCTATTTTTTATCCTTTACCCAAAATGAATCCTGTGGAAAATGCACATATTGCAGGGTTGGAACAAAAAAGATGCTTTCGATTTTAGAAAGGCTGACACAAGGCAAAGCCAGGGAAGAAGAAATCCAGGAATTGGAAGATTTGGGGCATGCCATACAGCAAGGAAGCCTTTGTGGTTTGGGGAAAACAGCTCCGAATCCCGTTCTGTCTTCTCTGCGCTATTTCCGAGAAGAATTTGTAGCCCATACCAGAGGACAATGCCCTGCCAAAAAATGCAAATCGCTGATCCAATATAAGGTGACAGAGCAGTGTATAGGTTGTACAAAATGCTCTCAGCATTGTCCGTCCCAGGCGATTGCCTTCTCTCCCTATCAGAAAGCCTATATCGAAGATACAAAATGCACGAGATGCGATGTTTGCAAAAAAATATGCCCTATGAATGCTATTGAACCAAGAGATACCCAATGGATTTGATTGTCAAAAATCTTTCTATTGTATTGAAAGTGTATTGACAAACATGAAAATTGGTATAAAAAAAAATATAGAAAAAAAATTTTTTTTTGACTTTTTTTTAATCATAATAAATGCAATAGGATATGGATAAAAAAAATAAAATAATTTTTATTGATTTTTTTTATGCAGGTTGATATGTTAATAAGTAGTACTTTCTTTTAAAGAGTTTCTTTGAGCTTTTTAGAAGAAAGTTTATACTTATCTTTACATATTTAAATAATGGCTAAACTTTTATGAAAGGAGAGGCCATGAAATATTTTATCATGCTTATGTTGGTTGGTTTATGCGTAGTATGGGCTGAGGATGCTCCAAGCAATGAACCTCAGATGGATGCCACTGCTCAAGCTTTTTTGGAAAAAGTCAATACTTTTGCCAATACTTACCTGACAAGCCAGGAAAATCTGGCAGCTTTCAAATCAGCTTTCTTGACAGAAGTTGCCAATATGGCAAAAGACGTACACAGCAGTGAAACTTTCGATCCTTCTAAATACTTCCAGCCTAATCAATATGTGGATGGAGTAAGCCAGAAGGTTTCCACAACACTGAATCTGGCCGATTTCAAAAGCACCCAGTTTGCTGATATCAGACGTGATTATCTGACTCAGGTTGCCGATTTCTGTATGAAAGAATATCTGAGAGACATGAAAGAAGGCATCACACAAGTCGATACATCCGCTTATCTCAACGATGTTGACACAGTAGGCAAAAGCAAACAAGACCAGATCTCCGATAGAAAAAATCCTCCCACAAGCGTTCAGGTATACTATGATCCCAAAAAAGCATTGGATACAGTATACGGAATTACTGGAAAACCTACAGCAACCGTTATCTGGGGTGGTGTCAATGACAATGTCACAACATCCAATCTGATCAGTCTTTTGGACAGAATTCAGAACAGATACTATAGCAGCTCTACCTATAGCACAATGGATTTCAATGAACTGAAAAAAGATTTCCCCCAGGGAAGTGCTATTGATGTCATGAGAAATTCTACAGACAGAAATATCTACAACACAAAGGCTTCTGTCGGACGCAGCTATGAAATAGATCAATACGGAAAAATCAGCAAAGATTTTGCTAACACTGGCAGCACTGCTGAACAAGTTTTCCCTCCAGCACACGATGGAACATACAACAACAGAGCTTATGGTTATAGATATTCCAATGGAACATACACTACTTTCAAACTGAGCATGAACGGTCGTGAATACACCATGCAAGAAACCGTTTTCACCAGCCCCATTGTTCTGGATCTGAATGGTGATGGAATTCTGGAAGCTTCCAAAGGACAACACATGCCCCACGATTACAATGGATGCAATGTCCTGGAATTCGACATGGATGGCGATGGTTTCCTGGATCTTACAGAATGGGTTGGAGAAAATGATGGTCTTCTGATGGTTTACAAACCAGGCGAAGAAGTCAATGCCAACAATCTTTTTGGAACAGCAGGCGGATTCTATCATGGATATGAAAAACTTTCTCTGCTGGACAAAAACAAAGATGGCAAATTGGCAGGAGAAGAGCTGGCGACTTTAAGTGTATGGCAAGATAAAAACGTTGATGGAATCGTAGATTCTGGCGAAGTTGCTTCTGTACAAAAACTCGGTATTACTTCCATCAGTTTAAACCATTCTGCTGATTTTGTTTCTTCCTTTGAACAAAATGGCACAACCAAAAAAATGTGGGATTGGTTCCCCAATATTTTCAGAGTAAAAAGAACCAGATAGTTTTTTCTTATCATGAAAACATACCCAGACTGCGCTACTAATTCTTTATCAGCGCAGTCTGCGCTAAAAGCAGACCACTGCGCTTCAGTTCGAGCAGAACTTACCCTATCCTTAAATCGGCCCAATCAGATACTACTCTCTCCGTTTCCATCTGAAACATTGCTAAAATCCATTCTTACATCAAAAAAACAAATTATGCTTGTTTGAAAATAAGACTATAACGTTATTTATGCTATAAAATAAATACACATTGAAATGGGATGAGAATGAATAACAAAAATTGTCAGATTGCTATCTTTTGGATTGTATTTTTATTTATACCTTGTTTTTTTTATGGTCAGAATTTTTTTCTGATATCCAAAGCAGATTTAGAAAAGCATGATGTAGATATCAAAAAACTCAATCCTGTCAACCTTTCCATAGATGGCTCATTTTTTGTCGCTGGTGAAGGAGTTCAGGATTTAGAGAGAAGAGCACAAGGATTTACAAGAATGCTGAGAGTATTGAGATTCTCAAAAAAGAGTCTTACAAAGGTAGATACTCTTCTTTTGCCCATCACGCAATGGGTAAATGCTGTTCTTAGTGATGTAAAAAACGAAGTTCTAATTTTAGGAAACCATGGCACCAAAATTTTAAGAGTCAACCTGGATACCATGGAATTGCAGACTATCTGGGAACATAAAAAGGGAAAAGCTGGTTTCAAAATAGGGCCTAGTTTGATCTGCGATAGAGGCAACTACTATGCGACAGGCTGGTTCTATGATGAACAGCAATTCTGGCAGGGTGATTACCTTGTGCAGGTAGGAATCAAAGAAGAAAAAAAAGGACAGTTTGAAGTCCGATTTCTAAAGAGAATTAAACTGGATGAAGTCTTCATCAACAAAGAAGAAGAGTTCAATAAAGCACACTACTATATCTCAGGGACAGAGCTTCTCTACAATATGGTCAAGATCAAAGAGAGAAAAACCCATTTACTCCACTATAAAAACAAGCAAATCCACACATTGGATAAAGGATTTTTGTTGGATGTATTCATTGGAAATAGCAGCAAAATATTCTATAGTGTAGTCTACGATGAAAAGCCAGAAATATTGCAACATTTTGTAATGGATCTTAAAACAAAAAAGAAATGGAAAATCGGTGCAGACAATGAATACTACACCTATCCTTTCCTTTCTCCTAAAGGGGATAAGCTTCTTGTATGCGTTCTGAATGAAAAATATAAAGTCCTTACGGTTTATGTAGGAAAAGAAAAGGACAACTATCGATTGGACAAACTGTTGCACAATGTTCCCATAGGCCCAATGCACATTTCTGCAGATGGGAATGTATATTCCCTCATGACACCACAGTATTTACGCATAGGAAATTTTTAAGTAAGGTGACAAAATAAATCTAGCATATTTCAATCGCAATAAAGATAATGAGTGAAGACAAACGGACTTTTGCAATAGGCCGTGGAGCGTGAGAGATTTAAGATTCATCTACGTACGTCTACGACATACGTGTTAATCTTTAAAATTTTGTCTTGCAACAGATTGTAGCCGCAGGGTTGCGCCGAAAAAGTCATGTCTGCTCAAAAGCCCAACGCCAGCGCAATCCCTGCGTCTTTGGGAAATACCCTTTAACTGGCTTAAAAAGATTCGATTCAGTTCGTCTCTATTGGCAAAAGACGCAGGGATTGCGCTGAAGGCCGTTTTTTCCGAATAGATAGTCATTTTCGGCGCAACCCTGTGGCTACAAATCATTGCAAAGTAAGCAATTATTCCTTAACACGCATGACGACTACGTCTTCTGTTAAGCTTGATATTATTATTTTATAAACTATATACCCCCAGAGATGGGGGTATCCTTTTCTCTGAGGTTATTCATGAGAAAGATAAATTTTATATTTGTTTTCCTGTTTTTTCCCTTCATATCTCTTCTTGCCCAAGATCATCCTGAAGTTCCTGCATTTGAAATAAAAAAAACTACATTAGAAATAGTCGAGTATGCCTGGGGGCCAGAACTTCGCATGACTCTGAGCGGCAATGCCATACCTCTTCTTCAAGAAAGCTGCCTTTATGCTTCTATATATTATAACAATATTAAAATAAAAGATTTAGATATGGTTTTGCCTGTCAGAAAAGAAGAAGAAAGCATTCTGTCTTTCCAGTCAACCTGGGAGCCATTACACTCTGCCTACCAGAGTGCCTTGCCAGGATATTATGAAATCGTGGTGAGACTTTCCATACATGAACAAAACCAGCCTATAAGGGAAAGATGGAATGCCCGCTATGGAGATAAAATTCCAAATACCTTCCAGACTCGTGTGTTTTTAGGCTCTAAAGATGCTTTGGAGAAAAAGAAACAAGAACATAAAGATTTCTATATTGAAGTGATGAAGAGACTCAATGAAATCTACAAAGAACTTCAGGAAAAAACACAGCAAAGTATAAAGCAAAGACCTTTTCAACCCAATGTATGGTGGGGATGGTTCCAGGGGTCTTTTCTGGAATCTCTGGAAATCGAAAAGACAAAGCTGGAGCGTCATAAAAGCAAACATTTTGCTTTGATTTACCCTGTGACTTTTGAAGCTATGCGGCAATATGTAGATGTTCTGGTTAGAATGGCAAGGTTCAATGCTATCGATATTTACCAACATCATGGCAGAGAACAGGATGTTCAGAATTTAAGAAACATTGATTTCTTTGGGATGAAAAGATTCGATGAATTTGTATCTCATATCCAGACTCTACATTCCCACAGTGCCAAAGAAATGGGCATTTTTTTAAGAAAAGAACTAGGGTATCTGCCACCTCCAGGTGCCAAATAAAAGATCGCTAAACAGGAGAAAAAGAATATGAGAGCAAGCCATCGCAAACCAAAAGGAATTAGCCTTATCGTTACCGTGACTTTTATGATGATCATTGCCATCATGGCAGTTACTTTCAGTCGTCTGAGTATGTATGAGCAGGCTGCAACAGGAAACTATGCTGCTACTGTAGAAGCGAAGTTCGCAGCTTTTGCAGGAATAGATTTTGCTATAGCCAAAATAACCCAGGATTTACGAACCTATGGCTATGTAAGGTGGCCAAATAACTTTAGCATGGGAAGCACTACTTTAGGGCCAACACTGTATCCTTCTACCAGCAATACTGATTTACTCACTGCAACAGATACTGCACAAAATGTATCTCTCCACAGAGGAACTCTTCCTTTTTCCTATTCTGGTGCAGTTGGAAGGGCGGTAGTAGAAAGCGGGGTTAGCAAAACCATTGGAACTTATGATTACT
This sequence comes from uncultured bacterium, assembly GCA_938003875.1. Classification (GTDB taxonomy): domain Bacteria; phylum Planctomycetota; class Uabimicrobiia; order Uabimicrobiales; family JABWCH01; genus JABWCH01. Next base: position 7,053 of record CALKWO010000069.1, on the reverse strand, counting down.
TTGGCAATACCTATGCCTTGAAGATCAGGCCTTTTTCTGGAAAGCTGAATGTCAATAGCCATATAGCAATAGAGTCTGCTTATCAGGGAAGGTCCAACGTTGTACTTAGAGCTATCCTGAAAAGCCTGGCTGTACGATGCGGCGTAACTAACCCTGATACTATAGTCAATTTGATAAGAACAGCCAACTTCGCTCCCCCTGCTGCAAAACCGAATAATTACAAAGCCTTTGCCAATATGGGAGAAGTAACATCGGCTATTGCAACAAGCTATAATGTACAAACCACCAGCGTACAAAAATTTTTGGATAACCTTTGCACAGACTCCTGGATCAACCCCAACACAGTAGCTACTTTTCGAGCCAGCCCTGCAGACTATAAAGAAAATCCTTCTTTTTACCAGGAAAGACGCGCGCCTATCAATATCAATACAATATCCGAAGACTTGCTTTATGCAGTCATCAGCAATATCAAGGCATGTGTTATATTGAATGATACGTCCACTTTAACAGACACTAAAACAGGTTCGGGAAGTAAGCCCAGGGTAGTTGCCATCAATTTTGGAAATCTTGCCGCCAGCACTATTAATACTTTAATATACAATGGTGCTACTAGAAGAACCTTCGAAACCCAAAAAACGATTGACGATTGTATTGACGGCTTAAATCTCAGCGGTGCTATTTCCGAAGATATTTCCTGGGCATGGGATAGCACCAACACAAAGGCAAAAGCCTGTAGAGATGCTCTCAAGAGTGCCTTAAATCCAGGCCACATCGATAACTATTGGAACCCTACTGGCGATGCGTACCGTCTGGTATGCAAAGGTGATATTTATTTTTACAATAAAACCACCCCAACAGATCCCAACAACGGAATGCAGGGACATGCAACAGAATTCTGCACATCTCATTTTGGCGAAGAAATCGAAATTGTATCTTTAGGAAGAATCACGGCAGCAGGCAGAACCAAAACCATCGCTACATATCAGATTACACAGGTCATAAAATGCACAGAAGTTATGACACACTCCAGCCAGAAGGATTTTGCCAGCAACCTTACAGCTTCCAGTAATATTGTGCTTTTTCCCAATACAGAAAGCCAGGATAGATATGGTGGATGGATAGAGCTAAAGCCTGTGGATGTTCCAACAGCAGATAGTCCTTTGTTTGGCTTTTCTGCCCAGAGCAACACGACAGGGAATATAAGCAACATCAGCCAGGGGATTTTTTCTTCTCCCTTGAGTTACGGTACTAACTTCAAAATATCCACTCTCAATCCCAAACCCATGTACAAAGCAACTCTTCGCTCAGAAACAGGAGCTACCGATGTCAAGAGCAACGTTTTGCAGGATGGAATTGTATCTCGCTATCGCTGGTATATAGACGAATTGTCTTCTACCAAGCTTTCCAATACTGCCTATCTTCTGAAACACGCGATCAAAGACTATACTAAATCCCCAGAAGCCCCAGATCTAAGGAATCTTAGTGGAAGCTACAATGCAGGAAACTATAAGGGAACCGTCGAATTCTGGATCAAACTTTCAGAATACGAATTTGGACTGGCTTCCAAAAATATTGCCAGTGGTTTATTCCAGATTTCCACTCGAAGCGGTCGCAGAAACATGGAAGAACACCACGCAATCAGCGAGACTGCCCACATTGATGTCCGTAAATCCTTCTATGAAGGCAATGTACTTATTGGCTATATCAATACACAAAAGTCTCTTTGCCTGTCGAGATTGTATTGGGCTGTTTATTGGGACAACACCAGAGACCCTGACAGTGTCAACTCCAATACTCTTCCAGGCAGGAAAGCAGGCTGGATAGGCTCCAAGGTCAGAAAGTATTCTGATCCCAAACGAAGATATGCCAGAACGGATATAGAGGTAGGCAATATAGACTGGCAGCCCCACGAATGGCATCACGTCCGTATATGCTGGAACGATGAAGATATTACCGCTTCTACAAGACTAGAGCTTTATCTGGATGGAGTCAAGAAAACGCCTTCTGGATATCCTAAAATTCATAAAAGCACAGACTACGATCCATCTACAGGAGAATACACGGTTTTAAACCATGAAAATCCTCAGGATGCTTTCTTTATCGGCGGTATTTTGCGTAAACAGGATCCTGCAACAACCAGCAGCACCAAAGAAAGTATTTTCCCTGAATCGAATGATAGAGTAGACTTTCCTGGAAACATCACGATGGACAATTTTGTCTCTTGGGGAACTCATCGTAGTAGTAGTGGTATTCCGACGAAAAGATTCAGTGCTTCTGGCTTTTTCCGAGGCAATTTTTTAGCCCCTGGCTTCTTATTTTCTCCCTCTACTTTTAGAAATAGAACGGGCATTATAGGCAGATTAAAAGAATCTAATCCTGTTTCCCAATTTCTCCGAAGCCAGTTTTCTTCAGAAAACCAGACAAAATTGTCAGCCAATACCATTACGGAAGAAGAATTAGCGAAAGCCCTGAATACGATTGTCAAAGGAACATCCATATACACAGCTCCGAGGTTCAGCGGTGTAACACTATCTTCTAAAACACAACAGCTTCTCCAGGAAAACCCATCAGGGGGAGACAAATTGATCCAGCTCAACCGCATGCTTCTGGAAGATGCCTATCCTAATGAAATAGAAGCATCTAAATCTGGCAATTTCTATCTTGGTCCACTTCTTTGGACGGGATATCCGATTGTCACATCGACACCACAAACATGTGTTGCAGGGGTATATACCAATGCAACAGGGACGGCTTCGGCTGGTTCTTCCTATACTGGCTATTTTAAGCCTAACCAGAGAATTCTAAAAAACGATGAAACGATCTACTATCAGATCAATCTTACTTCTCGCAGTGACAATGAGAAAAAAGGCGTTACACTGGAATCTGTCAGCATGGTGTTATACTATGCTTATCCACAAGTATTGGATCTGAGACATAACTGATAATCTAGGACAAAAAGCATGTCTGATATAATAAGACAAAATTACAACGAATATATTTACCTGGAAGTCCCCCAAGATTTAGCTCTGGATGCTCAGAATATAAAAAATCTTAATGGAACGATAGCAGAAGCCAGAGAGCAGTCCAGGAAGGTTATTTTTAGTCTTCCTCCTAATTTCAAGATTGCCAACAAAGAACAGTCGTCTTTTCTGAATGCTTTAAAAAAAGACATGGCAGACAAGATTTTGTTCGTACCCCAGGAAGGGTTACAATGGAGCAAAAGCTGGAATAAATTTCTGGAGATGGGTTTTCCTGTAGTCGAAAAACACAAAGGCGTTTCTTGGGCAACAAACAAAATCCCGCCCCAAAAAATCCAAACTATAGAGATAGGAAAAACACTCTATCTACATTGTTCGGGAAATATAACGGCCAAAGAATTCGCCTCAGAGTTGGATAAAATTTTGGGAAGACTGCCAGAGGAATACCAGATGCAGTCTTTGCCCTTCTCTGTTTCTTTGGGAGATATGACTATCTGGTCTTATCTTCAAGGAGCATTGATTATTGATGTCGCCAATGTCTTTCTCTTGAAGAAAGATTTTTTTCAGGCATTGAAAATTACTCTGGAGCAAAGAGGGCTAAGCCCTGAATCAGATAATATATACTTCTTTACCTCTGGGCTTTTCCAATCCTGGCTCATAAAACAAGGCCTGGATACAAAAAAGATTCATGAAATAGGCAATATCTTCCATGTTATGCCAGATACAGATAAACAATACGATGAGGTTGTTGGCAGTGAAGTAAGAGCTTTGGCTAAATTTTCGATTAAGCAATCGCTGATTTTCATGAACTACCAGATAAAAGGAAAAGAGCAATCTCTCAAAGCAGTAGAGATGTTCTATCCTGACATCATTGTAGTAGAAGAAATCAGCGATGCAAACTATCTCAAGCAACAGCTTCCCGAAGAACTTGCCAAAAGATTGTACAACATTACGCCTTCCAATGATCCAGGGCTTCTTATCTTAAGCCCAGAGTTGATAAGCCAGGGATATGATCTAGGTCTTTATTCTGAATACCTGATCTCTCGCTACCGAAATAACCGAGGATTTCCCAACGATACATATATTTATTATATGAATGCCCAGGCTACATACCTCAAAAAAGTAACAGCTTTTTTCATCATGGAATTCGATTATCTTTTAGAGCAAAAGCAAAAGGACATTCTCGGTAGTCTGTCAGAATGCGCTCCAAAAGAAGACAGACAAGGCAACTTTACAATCTCTCTCTTGCAAGATAAAATCTTGAAGCTGGATGCTGAACTACCTCTATCTATACAAGGCGCATCCACCCTACTTTCTCGTTATCCACAGCTTTTCCCTCACCATTACAATGAGCTGTGCAGCCCCCTTCGCCTTTTTTTGAGAAGCGATACTTCCCTGGATATGATCCAGAGCAGTCTGCACCTCGTTCATGATTACAATGAACTCTCTTTAAAACAAGAAGGCTTCTGGCTGGAAGCAAGATTGCAGGAAAAGAACGCTGTTCTCACCATCAAATCCAATGCAGACAAAAGCCTGGAAAAAAGGTGCTTTAGCTTTTTTGCTATCCTGAATGGAAGCGATGTTTTTCATCGTCTGCCAGACAAAGAAATTTTCATTTCCCTGATTTCCACTCTTTGGGAAAACTACCAGAGCGACTTCAGCCATCAGAACCAGGGCTTTTTAATTACCCTGACAGCCTCTACCGACAGCTCAGAGATGAAGGTATTTCAAAGCGAGACAAACAGGCTCGTCTTAAGAGAAGAGGACAAGGATGGAAATATAAAAGTGCAGATGATGGGAACTTTCCCATATCATAAGGGAAGCCAGAGAGCACTTCTCAAACTCATCAGCCATCTTTTTACCAAGAATCCTCAGGATGCCAGGGAAAATGCCTGGCGATTTGCCTGCTTTGAAGCTGTGCCCCAAGTCGTTGCCAATTGCGCTATGGATCAAAAGATCAGTCTGGATTTGAGCATTGATGGAGATCGCTGGTGCTGCATTTTCTCCTCTAGCAGCAAGGAAATGAACACCATAGCAGAACGCTCTAAAAAGGTGTTTGAGGCAGGAGCCGAAAAAGTCCATATCTCAGATAATGGAAGGGCTATAACCCTGATCCGAAATCCCCGCCAGGATGAATTGGAAGTGGTTTTGGAAAAAGAAGAAGTTTCTTTGCAGCAAGAATTGGAAAATCTGCAAGAAAATACTATCTTGCAAGACCTGGAAGATCAGAAATCCAAAGAAGCCGAAGAAAGAAGCCTGCGCTTACAAAAAATTTACGATAAAGCCCTCAGTTCGTACAATAAGAAATATGGCTTTGATGAAGCGGAGCTGGAAACTGCTCCCTATGATACCAGGAAATTCACAGCTAAAAGTCTGGAAGAAGCCCTAAAAATCAAAGTTATGCAAAGAAAGCAGCCCGACCTTACTCACATAAAGAAAAGAAGAAATGCCATGCTAGGCATTGCTGCGTTTTTCTTTGTTCTTGTAGTCGCTTTCCTTTGCTATGCTTTCTTTGGTGAAATCAAGCCAACAGGCGATGGCCTCTATCTGGTAGAAACAGATTCTCCTGCTTATACCCCTGTTGTAACAGCAGAGCCTAAAATCGCCATTGAGCTGCCCCTCAGTCCTGCCAAAGACTTGGTAGAGGAAATGTGCCAGACCATCAATTCAGGAAGGCCACTGGATCACGACCAGATCAATGCCATGCTCAAAAAGCTATACTTCTGCGAAGAGAAGCTCAAGAACTGCCCCGATGTTCCCCATCTGATAGGCAAGCTTTTCTGGTATAAATTGCATATAGATCAATATGAAAAGCATTTTTCCACAGCATGGAAAGACCAGTGGAAAAAAGAAGCCTTAAGTGCCCTGGAAACTGCATTGCAAGGATATAGACAAAACCAATACCAGAGCAGCATAAGAATCAACATTGCAGGCTGGCAGCCAGAGAGACGAATCTATCCTGAAACCCAAAACCAGATTTACTACGCTTCGTTTCAGGAGGCAATGCAGGGTATAGAAAAAACGCTGGAGCAGATAAAAAAAATGGTAAATTAGCATAGACGGCTTGCTCCAGTGGAAAAGCCTTTAAGCTTTGATCTGAAAGGCCTATAATATTATCTGCGAAAATAAGGATATAGAATGGATATGGATGTAATCGAGCTTTTTCTAACAGTCGCTACATTGAAGGATATTAAAAGAACTGGTTGGGTAAATAGAGGTGTTTCTGATCCTGAAAGTGTAGCAGATCATACTTTTGGCACTGCACTTTTGTCTTTACTTCTCCCAGTTCCAGCGGATGTAGACCGAGAGCTTTTAGTAAAGATGGCAATTTTGCATGATCTGGGAGAATCCTTGATCGGGGATATAGTATGCGAAGAGCATACTATTATAAATTCCGCTAAAATGGAACAAAAAAAGAAAGATGAAACATCTGCAATCAAAAGTTTATTACATGATCGCGAAGAATTACAAGAGATAGCCTTGGATTATATGTATCAAAGAAGCTCTACAGCACGATATCTCAAGGAACTAGACAAACTCGAAATGGTACTCCAAGCTTTTTTCTATGAAACACACAGGGACGATAATGTTTCTTTGCAAGAATTTTGGGATAGTAGTCAAAAATACTTAAAAACGCCGTCAATCATCGAATTATTCCAGAGTCTAAAAGATCGAAGACTATGACTAAAAAATTTTGGAATGATTTTATGACCTAACCAGGATAAACCTGAATCCAAAAAATTTCACCTTAAGTTTTAATATCTTGTCTTTCAACAGATTGTAGCCTCAGGGTTGTGCTGAAAAAGTCATGTCTTCTCAAAAGTCTAACGCCAGCGCAATCCCTGCGTCTTTTGGCAATAGAGACCAAAGACGCAGGGATTGCGCTAAAGGTCGTCTTTTCCGAATAGATAGTCATTTTTGGCGCAACCCTGCGGCTACAAATCATTGACTACGATTCATAATCTTCATCATTATCATTATCTTTATCGTCTAAATGGTTAGCTTATTTGATTCCGATTTTTAAATTCCACATATTGTATAGCCGAATTTATATTTCATAGGAGAACTATATGCA
>CALKWO010000068.1 GCA_938003875.1 uncultured bacterium | reverse complement strand
TATCTATAGGCATTTTATAAATAAGACTGTGACCACAGAAAACGTTAGAATAGGCAATAATAGGAGAAAAAGATTGTCTATAGACAGAACGCAAGTTTTAGTAATTTTTATCTTAATAGCAAGTTCTATTATACTTCTATTAGGAATAGAAAAACAGTTAAAAGAAAGAAAAAAACAATATATTTGCGAAGGACATTTACGACACTGGAGAAGTGCTTTTGAAATGTATCAAAAAGAAAAAACTTTTGCAAAAAAAAATTTCCCCTGGGACGAGAAAGAAGAATGGATAGACAATCTCATCCAGAATTTTTTTTCAGAGAAACAGGCATCTTTTTGCCCTGCCTCTTTGACCCAGGAGCAAAAAAGCTATAGAATCAACCCCTATCTTCTTGCTAATTTATGGGATCGGAAGAGTTTTGTTTTGTCTAATGAAAAAATCGCCTTTGTGTTCGATGGTCAATATAGTTCTAATCACTTTATTTCCTGTGAGAAACCCTTACAAGAGCTAGACTATCGGCATTTAGGAGGAGCAAATGTATTATGGAGCGATGGAAGTATCAGCCATGTAAAATCCGATACAGAGAAGGTATGGAAAGAGAGAAGCCTGGACAAATAATAAAACTTCCTATCTTCAAAAAAGATGGAAAAGAAAATATATTGCTATTGCTACAAAAGCTATAAACAATATATCTGCTACTATATCTATTGGATTGATTTTTGTACTCTTTTTTGTTTTGTTTTGTGAAGTTTCTTTGTTAGCAAGATATAGGTTTTCTAATCTTTCAGCCATTGTATTGAGTGTTTCTAAAGAATGAACAGATTGTTCCAGATAATGAACCACATGGACAAAATGAGTGTTTTGTTTTTCTATGAGTAAATTCCATTTTTCTTCCCAAAAAATTTTTTCTGGAATATGTCCTTGCAAAAGGCTGCCCAACTGCAATAAAAAATGTTGGATTGTATTGGCTTTTTCTATCAACAGAGTCTGATTTTCTTTAATTTCTTTCAAATTTTCTAAGTAGACAAAATTTGTTTGGCCTATTTCTACCAGTTTTTGCATGGCTGCTAGAATAAGAGGGAAAGATTGCACTTCCTGAGAAGACCTTGCTGTCACTACCTGCTTTCCCAGACTTTCCAGCAGGATACTATTCTTATCTTCATAGTCTTGAAAAAGCCTTTGAAATTCAATCAACTGATCATGAATATGCAATAAAGTCTTTTTGAGTTCCGTATATTCTCTTGTCTGTTTTTTTTGAGAGTCCAGTATCTTTTCTGGAGAATCTTCATTTTGCTGGAAAGGAGCAATTTTTTCTGTCAAAAATTCCATTTTCTGCAGAAAAATTTCCATCATTTCCTGGTTTGCTTTGGCTTGCTCTTCAACCAGACGATGAAATGGTGAAAGGTCTACATCCCATGCACTTGTTGGATTTTGTTCTCGTGTATTGGGAAAACGAGAAGGAACACTTTTTTGAAAACCAGGCAACTCTTTACTCACCGATCATACTCCTTTTGAGTTTGATAGTGGTTCGTTGAAATTATGTAAAATTTTTCAATTTTGTGACTTGGTCATTATAGCAAAAGGGTTTTGCTCTGTCAATAATCTATCGAGACAAATTAGAAACTTATCGTAACGTCAATTTTTTGCGATTGGAAATTTTCATGAAAAAGAAAATCTTAGTTATAGATGATGAGCCTATTATCTTATGCCTTTTAACAGAGATGCTCTTGGAAGAAAATTTTGAAGTACAAGGTGCAGAGAATGGATGGATTGGCCTTCAGAAAATACGGGAATATTTTCCTGATTTAATTATTTGTGATATTGAAATGCCTGTGATGAACGGGTACGAAGTTTTATCAGAAATAAGAAAAAATGAAACTATGGCCACCATTCCCTTTATTTTCCTATCAGGCAAAAGCCAAAAAGTAGATTTCAGGCGTGGTATGGAGCTGGGGGCCGATGACTATTTAACTAAACCAATCAGATTAAAAGAACTCATCGCCAGCGTTAATAAACAAATTGAAAAACGAGATATTTTTTTAAGATTGCCACAACAAAAAGTAGATAAAATGAGGCATTACCTGACCAGAATATTGCCTCATGAACTACGTACTCCCCTTACCTGCATACTGGGGTTTTCGGAATTGCTTATAGATACTTCCCAGTTGGATGCAGAAGAAATTTCTCACATATCACACCGTATTTATAAAAACGCTTCAAAGCTTTCCCGTTTGATTGAGAATTATCTTTTGCTTGCAGAGATAGATATGGAAAATGCCAGAGTTTCATTTCCCCAAAATTTTACAGAAAATCCAGGGCAAATCATCAAAGCACAAGCTGTTTCCCATGCAGAGCAATACAATCGCAAAGCAGATCTGGAATTGGATATAGAAGACGTATCTAAAATTTATATATCTTCTAACTATATGAAAAAAATCGTAGAAGAGATATGCGATAATGCCTTCAAGTTTTCTCATGAAAGAACCAAGGTTCATGTATCTGCTAAGACAAAAAACAATGAATATATTGTTCAGATTAGCGACCATGGGCGAGGTATGTCATCCGAAGAAATTGATGGAATCGGTGCTTATGTGCAATTCAACCGCAATATTCATGAACAGCAAGGTGCTGGGTTAGGCCTGGCGATTGCAAAACGATTAGTTCAATTGCATGAGGGACAATTTGGTATAGAAAGTGTTCCCTCTTCCCATACCAAAGTCCATATTTCTTTTTCTATGATACCAAAATGCAAATGATTATCTGGCAAAAGCCTTCTAACCTGAATTACGATTACGACATAGGTGTTAAGTTTTAAATTTTGCCTTGCAACAGATTGTAGCCGCAGGGTTGCGCCGAAAAAGTCATGTGTGCTCAAAAGTCGAACGCCAGCGCAATCCCTGCGTCTTTGGTAAATATCCTTAACACGTATGACGATTACGAAGGAGGCTAGCTTGCTGTAAAGCAGTTTTTATACCACGGTCAATATTCTTTTTCCGCTTCCTGCTGATCCTAAGATGGTTTGGTTTTCATAAACAATTTCGCCTCTCCGTATCGTGATTTTAGGCCAGCCGTGGATTTCCCATCCTTCGTGAAGAGAAAAGCCTGAAGAAGAAAGCAAATCTTTTTGTTGAAGGACTCTCGTTTCTTTTGGATTCCATAAGACAATGTCAGCATCGGAGCCTTCTGCAATCGTTCCTTTTTGAGGGAAAAAGCCAAAAATTTTGGCTGCATTGGTTGCGGTAAGAGCAACGAATTGCTCCAGGGATATTCTATTGCCATGAACGCCCTGGGAATAAAAGACAGGTAGCATAGTTTGCAAATCAGCAACCCCTGGTTTTAAATTCCTGATATTCAGCTCAGAACTCATTTTTTGTTCTTTTGTCCAGGGGGCATGATCGCTGCCCAGGGTATCAATCTTGCCATTTTTTAAGGCATCCCAGAGGGCTTCTTTGTCTGATTCTTCTCTTAGTGGGGGCTGTCCTACATAAAGTGGGCCATCTTTTTGAAGATAGCGTTCTTGGGTAAAGTAAAGATAGATCGGCCTGGTTTCGATATAGACTTTCAGTCCTTCCTCTTTTGCCTGGATACACGCTTGTAAAGCTTTCTGGGAAGATATATGTACAAGGTATATCTTGGACTTTGTTTCCCTGGCAATTTCCAAAGCATCTTCCACTGCCTTTAGCTCGGATTCCACAGGGCGACTTTGAGCATAGTATTGCAAAGAAGTTTTTTGCTCTGCTTCCAGTTTTTGACAGGCTTCGTCCAAGAGAAAAGCGTCTTCACAGTGAGCCAAAGTGATCAATCCTCTTTCTCCTGCCTTATGGATCAAATTTTTGTATGCTTTTCTATTCTTTGCAAAATCATCCAGTAAAAGAAAAATTTTGATCGTCCTCTGTCCCCTGTCACTCAAGGCTGTCAATTCTTCCTCCGCTTTATCCAAAGAGTTCCAAACATAAGGATGAAAAAAAATATCGGCAATTGACATGCTATGAACAAGCTTTTCTTGCTCTTCGATTACTTCCAACATACTTTGGCCTTCTTTACCATATACCATACATCCTATACTAGTGATGCCTCCTGCCAAAGCGGCCCTGGAGCCACTGAAATAGTCATCCACAAAAGGAGGCAAAAGATGAGCATGAGGATCAATTCCACCTGGCAAAACTTCCAATCCTTGTGCTGGAATCATATAGGTTGATGGCGATGCCAATAAATTTTCTCCGATTTGAGCAATCTTTCCCTCTCGAATCAGAATATCGGCTATCCATTTCTTTTCTGCTGTAACGATCAGACCACCCTGAATTAATATTTCTTGCGTTTTCATTTTATCCTTTCAATTTCCAGCAACTATCTACCATAGGATTGTAATAGAAAATATCCTTCTGTGCTCGAATGCAGAATTCACGTGATAGCCTGCGATGAAGAAAAATTCTTTTTCTATCGCCAATATTGCAAATCCCCATGGCTACCTTAGGTCTGCCGTGTCTTTTTTTAGAACACCCACAGGTCAAGGGCGGCCTTTTAGCAAAGAAATAGAAAGCAGAAACATGATGAGCATACTGCTTCCATATCTTCTGCCTTTGTTTACACTTTATGGTTGTGAAATAACGGCGTAATGATTTATCCATAGAATTCTCCCGAATTATTTCTAACCGGCTAGGATAGCATGACAGAGGCTACAGTAGTGCATCCTCTGTCTCTATAGCCTCAGATCATTCTATTTGTTTTTGGGCAGGATGAACGGGACAAAGACAATATCCCATGATTGTAAAGGAAAAGCCTGGTCTTTTTGATTCTGCAAATAAAAAATGCTTTTGTTTTCCTTTTTGAGCATACGATAGACTTGAATATTTTCCAGATTGGCAGATTTTAGAAATCCACCTGCCTTGTCTATTGCCTCCAGTAGCTTAGGGGGAATGGATTCCTCAAAAGTAAAACAAACAGGAGTACCAACAGATCCGAAAACATATACCACATTTTCGCTGCCAGGGAAAAGAATAGTATCTCCAGGAAAGATCAAAAGATCATCTCCTCCCATTCCTTCCATCATAGGGATAGATTCCCCTCTTATGAATAGATTAGCCTGAGAGGATTGCCAGGCTTTTCTTATCAAAAGATACTGTCTTGTTTCAGAGGAAGCCTGGATTCCTTCGATGCTCATCAAAAGATTCATGATACTCCAGTCTTCATGCAGAGGATAGGGCAGTCTGCCATTGTAGCCGACCTTACCCCCTACTTCAATGTAACGCTGCCCATAGGCAAGAATTTTATAGGTTTCAAAGGGGGTATGTCTTTGAAGTGCTTGCATAACGTCTCTGAGCTTTTGGTTTGCGGCAGAAACGCTAAAACCAGCTATTCCTCGAAGCATACCATCAGAATCCACATAAACATTTTCTCCTGTATCTATCTGAACCTGATCGCCTGGAGCAAGATAGATCAATTCATCTGCAGCTTCTCCAGAAGAAATAGGACCTATTCCCTGACAACCCGCAAGATACAAGAGAAAAAAGAGATACAAAAACGGATATATCATTTTATTTTTTATTAACATACTGTCAGCCTTTAACATCGAGGAATAGAAGAAGCATACTGAGAATCATTTTCCCTATTTTTTTGATGCTGGGATCGGGCATGCTCCCATATCAACTCAGGGAAGAGTACCTTGGAGGGAAGGCAGGTAATCTCATGGCAATATTTTCTAATTTTTTCATTGGCCTTGGGATTTGCCTGGATCAAAACTCGTTTTACAGGACAGCCTCCACCACAAAAGTATTTCCAAGGGCATGTCGGGCAAGAAAGCTGGTTGGCTAAAGCAGTTTCTTCTTTAAGGCTTTTCAAGATGGGAGAGCGATATAGATTTTGTGCTTCCTGGATTGTACCCCATTTTAGTCTGGAAATTCCAACAAAATATATACAAGGATAAACATCTCCATTTACATCCACGGTAGGGGTTGTTCCCTGAGGTGCCCCACAGGGAAATTGCATAGTGCCACCGATCTTGAAGGTTTCCATCATCTGGTTGAGAGGAAATATCTGGTTTGCTGGAGCAATTTTTTTTCGATAAGCAGACAGCAATCCCTGAGTAAAATCCTTTGGATCAGGAAGCATAGACTCAGGCAAAACAGTTTCATCCGAGGTAATGGGATTGATAGCCACCAGAGAAGAAACATTGGAGCCAAGATTTATGTGATGTGCAACAATTTCTTCTATAGAATGCACGTTTGTCCTGGTTATGGTAGATCTCAGGCTATAAGAAATGTCGTTTTTTTGCAAAAGTTCAAGATTCCTGCATATCCTATCGTAGGAAGGGAACCCGCCACAGCAAGGCCTTGTCTGGTTGTGCAAATGGGCAGGGCCATCTACATCGCATAAGATGCTGATTTCATATCTTTTGATATCTTCAATGAGTCCCGCAGGAAACTCCAAAAGATTGCTTGTCAGATGAAAATGGATTTGTTTTCCTTCAGGGAGTTCTTTATTGCCGTAATATTTTAGCAACGAACGTGCTAAATCCCAATTCAATAAAGGCTCTCCACCGAAAAAAATCAAATTGAGATGGCCTTGTGGCGCAAGATATTGTAAAAAAAGCTCTACCGCCTGAAAGGCAATTTCCTGGCTCATGATTTTCTTTTCCATACGAGCATAGGATTCATCGCCATTAAAGCAATAGACACACGCAAGATTGCAATATTGAGACAAAAGCAAATAGCAGTTGATTTCTCTGGGATTGCAACTACACTCAACACAGCCATGAGATAAAATTTTTTTCTGTGTATCCCTGTTAAACAATATTCCATGATGTACCAGAAGCTGGAAAAGCATCTGAATATCGGGATTTACAATCTCGTCAAAACAGACCCCCTCTTCTGGAATTTGCCCTAAAAAATTTTCTATAACATCCTTGCCTCTCGAAAAATAAAGAGGATTAGGAAATTCGTAATCAAAATAAATAGCCTCTTGTTCTTTTTTTAGGGCTACCAGAGAAGGGGTCAGGATATATTTTTCAGAAGTTGCAGTCATTTTCTTTCTCAGATCAAGGTTTTGTAAAATTGATGCAACCATAAGTACAACCGTGTATCTTGCTTTTAGTACATGAAGTACAGCTTGTGCAACTGACACAGGGATATGTACATGCAGTAGAACTATGAGTACAGCTATGAGTGCATTTGGTACAGCTATGTGTACAGCTATGCGTACAGGTAGTACAGGTAGTACAGCTATGCGTGCAGGCAATACAGCTATACGTACAGCTTCCTAAGCAATCTACGCAATTGGATGTGGTACAGGAGACACAGCTTGTGCAGCTCCCTGTGCAAAAAGTACAGTCTGCTGTACAGATGATACAGCTTGCATGACAACTACAACCAGAGACTCCACCTAAAAATACGGCAGATGCTTCAAATAAAGCAGTAGATATAACAGCTTTTTTCAAAGTTTGAAAAAATTCACGACGATTACAAACTTTTTCTTCATTTTGGACTTCTTGTCCTTGTTTTTCATCTTTTGACATAAAAAAATCCATTTCAAATAAGGGACATTTTCTAACTATTTCCCCTGAAAAACAGGAGTACGCTTTTCGATAAAGGCCTTCATGCCTTCTTTCTGATCCAATGTGGCGAAGCTTAGACCAAACAGATTGCTTTCGATTTCCATGCCTGTATCCAAAGAGCTTTGAAGACCTTGGTCGATGGCCTTTTTACAAAGAGACATCGCTATAGTGCTTTTCTGGGTCAGAATTGTAGCGATTTCTTCACAGCGTGTGAGCAGTTTTTCTTCTTCCACAACTTCATTGACAAGGCCTAAGCTCAATGCTTTTTCAGCAGAAATGATTTCTCCTGTAAAGAGAAGATATTTGGCTTTGGAAGAACCAATGAGTCTTGTAAGTCTTTGCGTTCCGCCAAAACCAGGGATAACGCCTAGATTCACTTCAGGCTGTCCTAATTTAGCCTTGGAAGAAGCTATCCTGATATCGCATGCCAGGGCAAGCTCACAACCGCCACCCAAGGCAAAGCCATTGACAGCAGCAATAACAGGGACAGGAAAATCCTCTACCCTTTTAAACGCAGCCTGCCCAATAGCAGAAAATTCGCGGGCTTCGTTTGCAGTCAAATCTTGCATCTCTTTGATGTCTGCTCCTGCTACAAAAGCTTTTCCTTTTCCTGTTAAAATGATACAGGAAATCGTTTTATCTTTTGCAAGGTCTTCAAAGGTATGCAGGATGCCAAGAAGTAAATCTTTATTCAAGGCATTCAATACACCTGGCCTGTCCAGGGTAACGATGGCATACTTTTCTTTCTTCTCTACATGGATAAACTCGGATGTAAAAGAACTCATAGTTTTCCTTTCTTAAAAATTACCATGAACTTAATGAGAGAGGCCAAACCATTCCTGTCCATCTTTTCCAATGCATACCTGAAATCTGTCTTGAAAGTAGGATGTAGTATCAGAACTGGTATTAGGAATAGCAGCATTATAGGTTGGACCATTATCTCCTTTATATATCTCTCCACCTGCCATGGTAACATTGGAAGCATAGTAAACATTTGGATGCTGATCTATGGCAAAAACTCTGCATCCTGTAATCTTGGGGCCATAGGGCCAGGCATAAGCACGAAATTTATGCTCCTGGTAATTTGCATCGGCTATTACGGAAATAGACGCAGCCGTGCCATTGTCTGTAACAACGCCACTTGCTCCTGGAAGATATATCCTGTAGCAATATCCTTCCATTTTTCCAAAGGTTCTATCTGTATTGTTCGGTGCAAGAACGTGAGAAACAAAAGTTTTAGGGACTCTTTGCGCAGAGTTGCGAAGAACAATGCTACCTGTCAATTCTCCCAAAAGTCCAAATTCGCCTATATCATCTTCATCCTGGTCTACAAGACCTCGTGTGCGAAATTCCGCTTGAGATGTATTTATAATACGCAAAATAGAAATAGCAGTATTTTCCCTGGCAGCTCTTTGGATTCTATAAAGAGCAGGTACTGTAATGCTGGCTAAAACAATGATGATAGCAATCGCGACTACGACCTCTACCATCGTAAATCCTTTTCTAGGCATAGTTTTCTCCTGCCAAAAAGTGTTAAAAACTGAGAATATGCCAAATATTAACTTTGATGCTTGTGTAAAAAGTCCTGATAGATCTTTTTCGTTATCCTTATCATCATCGTTCTCTTTATCTAAATCCTTTATAATTAACAGGATACTTTTCGATAACGAGAAAGAGAAAGATAACGATAACGACTATTAAAAGACTTTTTATACAAACGTCAACTTTAATTCTAACATTTTCTATATACAATACAAATAGGAAAAAGTTTGCTTTTTTCCGAAATTCTTTCTATATTGAGTAGTGTCACTATTTACGTTTCAAGACAAAATTTTTAATGAGAAAAATATGGGGAATAAAAAGGTCATTGCTGTTTTATTTGGTGGACGAAGTACAGAACATGAAGTTTCTTTGACCTCTGCATCTTATGTGCTAGAAAATATAGACAAAGATCGCTACGAGAGCATTCCTGTTCTTTTGACAAGAGAGGGAGAGTGGCTCTTATGCTATAACCCCTTAGTGCGTCAAAAAAATGGTTTGATCCAGGAAATGAAAAATTCTTATCCTGCCATGCCCCCTGTGATACTGGATTATACTGGAGGAGGAAAGCTACTAGAAAAAAAGAATCTTTCTAAAACGCATCCTATTGATGTCCTTTTCCCTGTTTTACATGGTACTTATGGAGAGGATGGCACAATCCAGGGGCTGGCCAAGATGGCTGATATTCCTTGCGTAGGAGCTGGAGTCATGGCCTCCGCAGCAGGAATGGACAAAGTTATTATGAAAAATTTATTCATTATGTCTGGTCTGCCTGTGGTGCCTTTTATCTTTTTTACTCGAACAGAATGGCATCAAAACAGACAAGAAGTTCTAAAAAAGATAGAAGAAAAATTTTCTTTTCCTGTTTTTGTAAAACCTGCCAATGGTGGTTCGAGCATCGGAATCAGCAAGGTAAAAAGAATGTCTGATATAGATGCTGCTATACTGGAAGCCTCTCGTTTTGATAGAAAGATCATCGTGGAACAAGGGATTAACGCACGTGAACTGGAATGTGGAATCTTAGGAAATGAAACCCCAAAAGCCTCGGCAGTCGGAGAAATCATTCCAGAAAGAGAGTTCTACGATGAAATAGCGAAATACGAAGAAGATAGCACAAAAACTCCTATACCTGCCAATTTAGATAAAAAAAATACTCAAAAAATACAAGAAATGGCAATTCAGGCATTTCTTGCCATTGATAGTGCAGGATTCGCCAGAGTAGATTTTTTCATGGATAAAATTTCTCAAAAAATTTATGTAAATGAAATTAATACAATTCCTGGTTTTACTTCTATAAGCATGTATCCTAAAATGTGGCAGGCCTCTGGCATAAGCTACCAGAACCTCATCACAAATTTGATTGAGCTTTCTATACAGAGATTTGAAGAAGAAAAAAGTGAAGTGAAGTTTATAAGTGGAAAGGCATGATATGAAAATACGAAAAGACCTTGATTTGATTACTCCATCGCTCACTCTCGTACTCAAAAGTAAAGTAGATGAAATGAGAAAGCAAGGCATTGACGTTGTTTCCTTTACAGTGGGAGAACCAGATTTCCATACACCTTCTGTCATTAAAAAAGAAGGCATCAAAGCCATTGAGGAAAATTTTACCAAGTATACAGATGGAGCTGGTATCCCAGAACTGCGTAAGGCTATTGTGGAAAAATTTCGCAAAGAAAATGGTATAGAATATTTGCCAGAAAATATTGTCGTTGGTCATGGTGGTAAACAGGTGATCTCTAGTGCAATCCAGGCACTCACAGACCCTGGCGATGAAATCATTATTCCTACCCCATACTGGCTGAGCTATCCAGCAATGGCTATTTTAGCAAATGTCCGACCTGTCTTTATCGAAACCAAAGCAGAAAATGATTATCGAGTTACGCCCGAAGATCTGAAAAAAGCCATTACGCCCAAGACAAGCCTTCTGATCCTAAATTCGCCTAGCAATCCAACAGGAGGCGTATACCATAAAGAACACCTGGAGGCATTGTTGCCTGTAATCCAGGAAAGCAAGATCGCTGTAATTTCTGATGAAATCTATGAAAAGCTACTCTATGACGGTCTGTCTTTTGTATCTATGGGACAATACCCACAGATCAAAGACCAGCTTGTTGTAGTGAATGGAGTTTCCAAATCTTTTGCCATGACAGGATGGCGCATTGGGTATGCTGCTGCAAATGCGAAAATTGCTAAGGCTATGACTAAAATAGAAAGCCATCTTACAGGCAACGCATGTTCTATTTCCCAGAAAGCAGCCTGCAAAGCTATTCTGAATAATCTGGAAGACCAGACAGAGCTGAAAAGGATGCAAGATGCTTTCGCAAGAAGACGAGATTTAGGATATAAGCTTCTTTCTGAAATACCAGGGCTGACCTGTCGCCTCCCCCAGGGAGCCTTTTACCTTTTCCCCGATGCCAGCTCTTTCTATGGCAAGAGCTATGGAAATAAAGCAATCCAAAATTCTAAAGACCTCTGTGAATATTTGCTAGAGATATGCCACGTCTCGGTTGTCCCAGGCCTAGATTTTGGAAATGATCGCTGCTTCCGCATTTCTTTTGCTACTTCTGAAGAAGAAATCCAAAAAGGCATGCAAAGAATAAAAGAAGGCCTTGCCAGATTAGAAATATAAATTATTAAAGGTATGAAAAACAGGTTTGGAAAGGAAAAAATACCTGGCCCAAGCCTGTACTTTTTGAAAAGGAAATCAGGATGATCCATCCACCTGAATTTATCACAGATCGCTTGATATTGCGAGGTGTTACAGAGAAAGACATACCCGCTTATGAGAAGCATTTCATTGACTACGAGGTGATTCGCCATCTGGCATCTTCTGTTCCCTGGCCTTATCCAGAAAATGGTGTCAGTGTTTTTGTGAAAGAGAAGATTCTTCCCAAACAGGGAAATGATAAATGGGTATGGGGTATATTTCTAAAAACACAGCCAGAAGAATTGATAGGTGTCGTAGACTTGTGGAGGCCTGGGATACCTGAAAATAGAGGCTTTTGGCTTGGAAGAAAATTTTGGGGACAAGGCATTATGACAGAAGCGGTAATTCCTGTTATGAATTTTGCTTTTGAAGTATTGGGCTTTGAAACGCTGATCTTCTCTAATGCAAAGGGAAATCTCCGCTCACGTAGAATCAAAGAAAAAACAGGCGCAACACTTATCAGAGTAGAGCCTGATAAATGTGTGGATCCTGTTTATCAGGAAAAAGAAATATGGGAATTAACCAGGCAAGCCTGGTATGAAAATCAGCTTAGGAATCAGGATTAAATAAGCGACGAACGGGAATTATAATTCTGGTTTCTATACCGGTCAAAGTGATCCTGTGCAAAATGAGTAGTGCTATGGCAATAGCATCTATTCCATTTTGCGGTTCTAGCATGCTTTTAGAGAAAACACTATTTATATCTTCTCTTGAAATATGTTCAATAACATTTTGACTAAAACATATAATTCTGGTTTCTATAGGAAAGATGAGCAGTGTTATGGAATCATCTTAGCATCTGCTCATCCAGAAAAATTAGATTTTTCTTTTTTGGAAAAGCAAAATTCCCAAAAGAATACCCATCAGAGCGATTGTAGATGGTTCTGGAGAAACAACAGAAAATTCAGCACCATAAATGCCGCTGATAGAATATGTCTTACTTCCCAGGTATGTTCCTGTTCTCGTGTATTGAGAGAAAGTCCCGCTCGCCCCTTCGCTGAACCACAATGTACCATCAGCATAATCCATAGCCAGACCACCGACATAGTTTGTTCTGGAACTGACGCTGAATTCAGATAAAACCCCCCCTGTAAGGTTGAAATTTTTGATATTACCGTAGCTCCAGCTACCGATCCAAAGGGAAGAATTTGTAGGGTCATAAGTAATACCCAAAGCATAACTTCCAGCATTGAAAAGGTATTCAGGGTTTGTCCAGTTCAAGCTATAGCGATAGACATTACCACTGCTATAAAGAATAGCATAGTTGTATAAGCCATCCGTGGCACCATCATGATGGTAGTAATCACTGGCAGTATAGTTTGTACCAGTGAAAGTCCCGTTCAACGCGTATTCTGCACCTGTGTTTCCCAGGTAATGTCCTAAAGTTCTAACCTTGTCTGTTACAGCAATAGCGATTTCGCTGTTTGCGCTTGTCGCCCAGGAGCGAACTACGCTGTTTCCCTGGATCACAGCAATTCCAGAATTTTGCCATTTAACTGCATAGAGCTCACTCGTTGGCCCTAAAGTATCTGCAAATAAAGGCAAACAGAAAAGAAAAAGTAGAATAAAAAGACTTTTTCTCATTTTTATCTCCTTAAAAGGATCACAAATAGTTTGTACTTCTTTATAAAAGTTAGTTTATCAAAATTTTTAAAATTTGCTAATTTTTTTTATCTATAGAAACGAAAATTTCTTGGCATTGAGAATGCCTATCATCAGATAGGACGATAACGCTCATGTTCTTTTAGCTGTGGTATTTCTCTCTGCTTAGGAATCAGAATTAAATAACTTCCCCATTTCGAAAAAAAATTTACCGCAGAGGCGCAGAGATCGCAGAGAAGAGAAGATTTTAAATTATACCCTACGTTCCGCAGCTTCTAGGAAGAAAAAAAGTATTTTAAGCGGATAGAAGTAA
>CALKWO010000067.1 GCA_938003875.1 uncultured bacterium | reverse complement strand
AAAGCATTACACAAGAAAGCCAGTACCTCCTGGCAGCTAAATTTTTTGAAATAGGGCGTATATCTTCGGGTCAGGCATCGGATATATGTGGAATGAATCGGATAGACTTTTTATTAAAACTTGGAAAATCTGGTATTCCTATTGCTGATTTGGAGGGCGAAGAACTAGAGCGGGAGATTGCCAATGCCTAAATTCAATGAAAAGAATGATATTATCGTGTGCAATTCTGGCCCGTTAGTAGCGTTGGCAGGCATTGGTCATCTGGAATTGCTTCAGAAACTTTATAAAGAGGTGTTAATACCCGAATTTGAAAATTACTGGAACTGGCGGTATTTTGTTAAGAGCCAAAAAGAGTGGATATATTGAAACGGTTCGTCCATTAGTTTTTGCTATGCTTGCAAATGGCTATCGTTTGGGGGACACACTGATAAATGGCATTTTCCAGGCAGCGGGAGAATAGTATTCATAGAGCCTTGAGAAGATTTAGCCATACTATCAGGGATAGGAGAATTGCATATTTTTTTGTATATTTTATAGTATGGATGCGGAAAAGGTAGAGGATTGCCAGCAAGAAAAGGCATTGGAGCAGGCTGATAGCAGTGATCAGGGAAATTTGCACCAGCCAATAGTGTCTTTCTTGTATCGCTATGCTGAATAAAGGGAAATCAGGGATTGACCATAGGGTGCTGATGAGCTGGCCTCCCCATGTTTCTGCAATTCTAAGCAGGGTAAGGGCTGTATAGGCTAAAAATAAATGGCAAAGAGTGCATCCTGCAAAGCGGAGTTTGTCTGTTGTTTTTTCTTCCTGGTGCATAAAAACAATGGCTAGGAAAGCCAAAAAAAGTCCCCAAAGCTCTCCTCCGTGGCTGCCAAATCGCAAGTGTACATGATAGTGTAAATTGCAATACATAGCGCAGGTAAAAGCACTGAGTAGAGAGAAGAAAAATAACCCTTTGGAAAACATAGGATAATGCCTGTTGGCTGAAAGTCCTAGAAGAGATCCGCAAGCAAGGCATAAGACAAAATACGCATTTTGGGAAAGGGGAGAATCTTTCTCAGATAGAATGAACATTCCCGCCATGAGGACTATAAAGAGAAGGCCGTCCCATGCAATAGAAAGCCATTCCTTGCGCACCAGAGAGTTTGTCTGGATTTTTTCTGGAAACAAGGCATCAGCCAGGTTTTTGGCACTTTTGAGCCTTGCCTGGCTTATCCCTTTACAAAATCGCAGATCTGCATGGGCAAGATTGGCTCCCTGAAAATCGGCAGCCTGTATGTTCGCCTGAGAAAGATTTGCCTTACTCAAATCAGCATCCTGTAAAACACTGCCTCTCATGTCTGTCGAGGAAAGATCAGCATTAGAAAGATCTGCCTTGCTTAAATCACACCAGCGCAGATCTGCATTTTGCAGGCATGCTCCTGAAAGATCCGCTTTTTTTAAACAACAATGCTGCAAGCTAGCTTTTTTCAGAGAAATTCCCCTTGCCTGCCACCCAGAAAGATCACAGTCTATAAGACAGATTCCATCGAGATTTCCATGTCTTTTATTCTCGCTTATAGCAAGATCGTTCAGGCAAAGATTTCGGACAGGATCGTTTTCAATAGGCTCGGAAACTTTGTCCTGCGCTCTTTGTATAGCAAGATTGGGTAAAATAGCACGCCATGCCTGGTTGCTTTTCATTCCAGACAAAAGGTCTTTTTGGCGTATTTCTTTTTGCCTCATGTTTTTGGCAAAATTTTGTAAAATGCGAAGAGATGTATTTATTGCGGACTGGATCTTTTTGTCTCCCTCAAAATTTTGGACTATCTGTTTCAGTAATACCAGAGGATTCTTTTCTTTTTCCAGGCCAGAGGCACTGTCTGCTGTACGAATATCTTGTGTGAGACAGACTGCTAAAAAATTCAAGGCATTGATGCGTAGGATAGAGAGATGCTTGCATGATTTTTGGGATAGAAAAACAAAAGGAATGCTGATGGCCAGGCAAAAGGAAAAAAAATAGAAAATATAGAATAAAGGAGATTGGATTTTTTTCCCTATAGACACAAGAAGGCCAGGCACAAACGAAAAGTCAGGGTTGCTGAAAAAATAGCTCAGCCAGGAAAAACAGGAAAGGCTGAAATTCTCTTCCGCAATCCAGAAGCTCATGGTTATGGCGGCAACCAGCAAAAGAGTTGCTGGAAAGCAATACCACAGGGGCCTCCCTATCCAGTTTATCAAGATTCTGTTATAGTCGCTTTTATTCATTTTATTGCAACAAGAAACTTTTTCCAGACATTCTCTGGGAGTTTGTTCCAGGGAAATCTGGCATAAAAATTCGATCATTTCATAGGAATGGGCTATTTTTTCCCAAAACACAAGAGGATTTATGGAAGATGTGTTGCAAACACGGCAAATCGCTGATGCCAGAAGATATTCAAAAAACGATTCATGAATGTAGCGCAGAGAAGCAATTTCTCCCTGAAAGACAGACTGGCGCAGGAAAAAATTCTGAAGCTCCCTATCCGAGAAGTTTTTTTCTTGCAATAGATGCTTTGCCAGAGGAAACCACGAAAGCCAGTCTATTTTCTTCAGATTGGCCCAATCCAGAATACTCCATCCTCTGGCTTTCTTTTGCCAGAGATAGAGAGAAATCGCCTCTAAAAATTGCCAGTGGGTTTCCATATCCATGATGGTATCTGGAGATTGGCGTTGCTCGATTAGCTTTCTGGTACAATGGCGGTACAGGTCAACCAATCGAATTCTTTCCATGCTCCTGGCATGAGGAAAACCAACGACAAGGATAGCAAGAAACATCGGGCGCATAGGGAGAAAGGCAGGCAGGGAAAGAGGTTCTTGTCTTCCCCATTTTCGGAAATATTTTTCTATATGATCAGGAGAGAATACAAGTCGATAGATAGACCATCTTTCTTCAGGAATAGACCCTGTCCATTGCAAGGACTCAAAGAAATAGTCCCGACAGGTGATATCGCACCTTGCATTTGCGTCTGAAAGGAGTATGATTTGTCTGAGAAGGTTTTCCTTTCCCTTGCTCTCATCAAGACCATCAAGCCATAGATACAATCTGCTGCAAAGATAAGGGAAAAAGCGATAATGTCTTGCAAAAATATCATGAGGCATAGAATCCAGAACAGAGAGAAGCCCTTCCGTAAGGTCGGAAATATTCCGAAGAGTTAAAAGAAGAGGAAGCCTTTCTTTCTTAGGATGCTGCAAATACCTTTCTGCCTGTAAAGCAGCGGCATGCTTGCAAAAACTGCTTTTTCCGCTACCAGATACGCCGAGGATAGCCCGAACGTGATCTTCCTGGCTGCTTTTGTAAGCCTCCATCGGAATTTCTATGTACACTTCTTCCAGTGGTCTGTGAACAAGAGGATCATAGTCTGTCTGGTAAATCCTTTGTACCTTTCTGGCAATGTCCACGCATTTTCCCCAGGGAGGCATGGCTAAAAGGGATATGTTTTCTTGCCAATCGGGAATCAGGCTATCCAAAAGCTCTTTGATGCTACAAACAGGAATAATCTGCAATCTTTTCGTGATCTCGTTACTTTGAGGGAAAAAAGATCCAGCAGGAACGAAAATTTTTTCAAAATGGCTCTGTGTTTTTTCATTTTCTGACAGAATAGCTGTAATTTTGTCTTCTATTCTTTCTACGGTTCTAGCGTTTCCCAGGCCATCCCAATCGCCAGTAAGAACTATGCCAGGAGATAAACGCTCGCGAAAGATAAATCCCAGGAGAAGAGCAGAAATCGGGAAACTCCAGCTATTACCAGAAATTCCTTTTTCCAGGAAAAGAGACAAAGAGGGCGATACCTCTATGACCCATGTCTTTCGCCATAAAAAAAGCCATTCCCTGTACCATTTTTCGCCGAAATTTTCTGCCAGAAAAGGCATTAGCAGATGCTCAACGCTTTCTGCTGCTTTTTCTTCTGGAGAGCCAGGAAAAGCAAGATTCATAGAAAGAACTTTATCCTGTACAAGAATTTTTCCAGCCCATCCTTTTTGCTGGTCTTGTTGGTCAGCAGGGCGGATTTTAAGATGCCCTACCATGCCTCTGGCAATAGAAGAATGAGCAAGAACAGCCCCTATGGAAATACGAGCATTCCAATAGTCTTGCTCATAGAATCTTGTCCAGCATCTCTGCTGAATCCCTTTCTCCCAATCTTTAAAAAAATTCCAGAGCCTTTGCCTTTTTCTGTAAGCTTCTTGGATATCGCTCAGAAAAGCAGCAGGCAAAAATTCTTTCTCTACGAATTCTTTGGTTTCTAAAAACAGACTTTCCTCTGGAATCTTTCCTGAAACCAACCTTTCCCAAAGTTCCAGCATACTTCTTTCCTGAATGATTTTTCTATTCAAAAGTAAAATTTATTCTAATTTAGCCAAAAAGAGTCTAAAAAGCAAGGAAAAAGATAGGCATTTGTGTTTTAAATGATGCTATTTTCCAGTAGCCCCAGTTCATAAAAGAAATTCCTTGAAAACAATGGCAAGGAATTCTAAAATAGCTTTCTTGTTTTCATGGATTGTTTTCAAGGATGTAACAAAATGGCTAAGGTAATTCGCTGCTATGGAAAACTCTAATATAATATGGGATGTGCGGTCTTCTGGTTTTTCCTGTATTCCTTTAGAAGAAATCTATCGTACAGGAAAAATCGTAAAGTCTTCCTCTGTTAGAAAAGTTCTGGAAATCCATTGGGAAGGAGAAGACTATATCTTGAAGATTTTTTATGCTCCTCACTTCCTAGATCGCATCCGATCCTGGATCAACCCCAGACCTCGTAGAGAATGGAAAAATTTAAAGGCTCTCTATGAATTCAGAATGCCTGTGCCAGAGCCTGTAGCTCTTGGGCATAAAGGGGAAGAAGGCTATTTGGTAACAAAAAAAATTCCCCAGACAACTCCTCTTAAAGAAATCTGCAAACACTCTTTAAGCCTTGGGGAAAGAAGGAATATTTCGATTGGACTTGCCAGGCTTACAGCATCTCTCCATAATCACGGATGGATACACAACGATTTTCATTCAGGCAATATTCTATCCGATCAGGAAGGGCGATTGTACCTTGTAGATCTTTATGATATATCACATTTCAATCATTTAAATAAAAAACAGGCAATTCAAAACCTGGCGATGCTAGGAGTTTCTTTTGCTCTTTGCGCAACATATATGGATTTTCTTGTATTTTTGAAAGAATATTTTTCTCTTTGCACTCTTTTTGGTGGTGAAAGTTTTACCTCTTTTTTTCAAAAAAGCAATGAATGCTTCATGGATTGGTTTAACTTCTATTGCTCGAAAAGGGCCATGCGCTGTATCAAAGAAAATAAATATTTCCAAAAAATTTCCAATCCTTTGGGAAAAGGTTTCGCTCATAAAGAAAGCATTCTCGCTATACCCCCTTTACCTTGTTCTACTCCAGAAGGAATAGCATTAAAAAATTCCAGGTCTACTCTAGTCTTGAAAACTCCTTTTGGTATCTGGAAAGAATATCGCAGAAAAAAAAGCAGAAATATATTCTTCGATTGCTTTCGTAAATCCAGGGCACAAAAAGCATGGATTCATGGATATAACTGTATTCTAAGAGGGATCCCTACGGCAAAGCCTGTTTTTTTTCAGGAAAAAAGACTTTTTTTCTTTTTAAAAAGCTGCTATATTGTAACAGAAGAAATACCTTGCGCCAGCATTATTCCAGAATCTCTTGCTTTATGGAGCAAAGAAGAAGGGACAAAAGAACACAAGATTATATTATTAAAACAATTAGGGAAGATGCTTCGTACACTACACGATAGAGGCATGACGCATCGCGATCTTAAAGGAAATAACCTTCTTGTGGATCAAAAAGGAAAAATTTTTCTTATTGATCTTGATGGACTTGCTATCAAAAGAAAAGTAACTCAATCCCGACGTTTTAAAGATATAAAAAGACTGGTAAAAGGTTTAAAACTGGTAGAAGGTGTAGAATCAAAAGACATGGAGATTCTTTTGAAAAGCTATCTTCCTTTTGCTAAAACAGAAGAAATAAAAAGGTGGTTAGAAACAATATAATTCATAAAAACCTGGTTCTAACAGAATCTGTGGTATATATAGTCTATAAAATATACAAGGCTGAATACCGCCTGCTAGAGCAGATGCTATTATCATAGCACTGCTCATCTGGCACAGGAAAAATTTGCTAAGAGCAGGCTTGGTTATCTATAGGCATTTTATAAATAAGACTGTGACCACAGAAAACGTTAGAATAGGAAACTGCTGTATCTCAAGGAGATAAAAATGGCATTAACATTTCAATGTTTTTTTTGTGGCAAAATGGTGCCTGTTTTCAAAGAGAAAGAAGTAAAATATGTAGACTGCCCTGGATGTGGAGCGAGAATTGATGTAAATCCAGAGGCAGCAGTTTCGTTTGGATTGAGTACCAGCAAACCCACCTCTTGTGGTGGTTGTTTGTTCATTATAGCTATAATACTTGGGATTGGTATCTATTTGGGGAACCAGCAAAAAATAAAAAATATAAACAGAAAGCTCCCTCACCCAAGAGAAAACCAATCAAGCACTTATTCGCCCAGTGAATCAGAGGCCAGAACTAAAATTTCTCATATAGTGGACAGCCTTGTTGTAGAAGAAATCCAGGAAAAAGAGAAGCTTTTTAGTATTCCTTTTTCCTGGAAAGAAGAATTTACCAGCCTTCCTGATATCCTCCAAAATACTCTGATGCAAAAACAAAGGGATTATCATTCGTATCAATCCAAAATAGCACGTGATTTATATCTGAAAATTTTCGATCAAATCAAAGAACAAAAATTTCTTGACAAAGAAGACTTTAGAAAAATAGTAATCAGCTTTTATAAACAAGAACAAAGGAGAAGAGAAGAAAGGCTATCTCAGGCGAATGAGCAGAATCTGCTTAAGCTTTATGAAATACTATCAGGCTATATTTTCCAAGATAAAAACCTGCCTCAGGATATGCCTTTAAAAGAGGCTATTTTTCAAAGTCCTAATTTCAGTTCCTATGAGCAGTTGCTTTGCCCTACTGCTGTTCATAGTATTTATTGGGATTGGGATATTGGCATTCATTATGGGATTACGAATCTTAAGGTATCTGAGATTTCTAAAGAAAAAAAACAATTGCTTGTTTGGGAAAAAGTGCCTTCTGCTTTTAAAATCAAAAATGAGATAAAATATTATCATCGTGTTGTTTTAAGCGATGGAACACAAGCGCAATGGACTATGGACAAAATCAACAATTCCTTAAAATAAGGGGGAAAAAATGCCCAAATATCGTATAGCCTTGTTACCAGGAAATGATGCTGGAGTATGTTTTTTAGAAGCAGCAGTGGAATGCCTTCAATCTTCAGGTTTGAATGCAGAGTATGTATGGATCGATAGAAACATGGATACTTTCAAAAAAAATATAGAGAAAATGAAAAGCACCTCCTGTGCTTTGTCTATGCCCCTTTCTTTTTTTGAAAAAACGCCCTTGTTTCACCCTGTCACTAAAATCAAAGAAATTTTTGGCTTGTTCTCGCATTTTTATTTTAGCAAAAATTTTTATCCATCGCCCATGCCTCTTGTTGCTATAGCCCATCAGACTCTACCAAAAGAGATTCCCTTATATCCTATTTCGTCGAACCTGCGGAATCTTTTGGAGTCTCAATATCCACAAATGTCTTATTTTGCAGAAAACAGGCTGGAAGAAATTATCGCTAGCCTTACGATACATAGCATGGCATGCTATAGCAACATGATCGAGATGGTATGCTCTTTTGCTTTGAAATATGGGTTTCGCAGCCTCTTGCTCATGCAAGAGGAAGATGACGACAGCTATTTTTTTCAGGAAGCATTAGAGATATTGAAAAAGTATCCGTCTCTACATGCCAAAATTGTTCAAAGTGCAGAAGTATGCAAAAATGCGATGCATCCATCGGAACATCATACGATGCTTATTGCTCCTGCAAGCTTTGCCAGAACAATAAGCTATTTTCATGATGCCATGCAGACGGGGTTTTCCACTACAGTAGATGCAGGGAAAAGCTATGCACTTTTTAGCCCTAGAGAATCCAGAGGAATCGCTATCGCTCTTGGCCTTACGCTGGAAATTCTCTTACAATATCTGGGAGAAACAGAAATAAAAGACAGATGGAACCATGCGCTAGAAAAAATTCTCCAGGAAGATCCAGCGAATCTTTCTTTCTTGGATACTTCCTGTTCAGCAAAAGAATTCTTTAAGCATATCAAACTGCATTGAACCTCAAAAAATGAATCAAATAAGTCTGAAGGTTTTTTATTAAAGAAAGGTATAAAATGAAAGATTTAAAGCATTTTATTTTTATATATTTCATAATTGTAGTTATTATGTCATTACAAGCACAGGAAATAGAACCTGCTGGCATTAAGATCATCAAAGAATATTATGCAACCTACGCAAAATTGCAGCCAGATCTCTTGCGAAAATTTTTTGCAGACGACATTGAATGGCATATTCCTGGGCACCATCCTCTTTCTGGGACTAAAAAAGGGCCAGAGGAAGTTCTGGCTTTTTTTAAGCAACTTTCTAAGGCAAAATTTAAAGCAGAGCTGATCTATTTAAGCGGTAACGAAGAATATGTTGTGGATATCCATCGTGGATGGTCCAATACAGGAAAAGACGATATTGATATGCCCTGGGTATTATTGTTCCGCATAAAAAATGGAAAAATTCAGGAAGCCAGAAACTGGGCATGGGATCAGCATGCTGCTGATGCTTTCTTTTGGAAAGTATACCATCTAAAACCCATCCCTGAAAGATTATCTAATAGCCTATCCGAAAATCCTAAGTAATGGATTTAACATTGTCCATTTAATAACATAAGGAAAAATTTATGAGTGCTAAAGATAGCAGTGGCATTCATTG
>CALKWO010000066.1 GCA_938003875.1 uncultured bacterium | reverse complement strand
TTCTCTTTAAAAATCAAAAAAGTTCACTTACAAGCTGCGGAATATAGGTTATTTTCTTTTTTAACAAATTTTTGCCTTACCACAAAATCTGGGAAAACCTGTAAAATACACCCAATCTATTTGAATTCGATTCGATAGATAAAATGAAACCCTACTTTGCTTGCTTTTTCCACTTTGCCTTGTATGGCGAAGCCTTTCCATTGGGGTGGCATGATAGTAATGGCAGCGACTTCCTGGGTAATCTGCGCGGAGACATAAGCTCCCAGGCCTATTTTATTTAGGAATTGTTGCATGAGGATAAAAGAACCTGTTTCTTGCATCTTTTTGCCTGCGGATTGCTGTAGCTCTGTCCTTGTCCCTCCTGTAAGCATGAGAGCCAGAATATCTTCTTTTGGCAATGGTGGCGTGGATAGGAATTCCATTGTAAAGTTTTCTGGTGTTCCCTGGATTACCACGAATATCTGGTAGTCTCTTACTTGGGTTGCTGCCTTCAGAATAAAGTTGGGCTTTAAGGGTGCTTCAGGAGCTATACGTACAAGGCACTCTCTGATTTCCATAAGTCCCTGGGGCAAAAAGAGCTTTCCTGATTCTGTAGCAATATAGCCTTGAATATGAGGTTTTGCCAGATCGCCTTTTATATTCAAATCCCCTTTGGTTTCTATCTGCAAAAGGTTATTTTTGACCAAAATCTTAGGAAAAGAAATCTTAATATCCAGCAGCATCTGTAAAAATTCAGAATCATATCCCAGGACAGGAGGTGTTCTTTGTGCTTTTTTCTCTAAGGACATGGGAACTTTGATATCGCATTCAGCAATTTCTATTTTTCCAGAGAGTTTTCCTTTCAGCCTGGGCTTTGCCTTGTATTCCTCGAAAATACCTTCCAAGAGAAGGTTGACATTGGCTCTGCTATACATCTGCATATTCCGAATGACGAGCAGTCTTTCTCCGATGATTTGGATATGGACTTGTTTAGGCTGAAGGTTTTCTAGTGCTATTTCTGCCTGGATATCCAGGGGGCTACCGCCTAAAGACATACCTGCTTTCATTTGTAGCTTATGTTCCTGGAGGTCGGTTTGTAAAAATAGACTGCGAATGGTCATATCTTGTTGCAAAAAAAGAATTTTAGGAAGATAGCATTCCAATTTTCCCTGCGCTGAAGGCTTTTCCCTATTGCCATAGCAATGTGCCTTGAGAAAAATGCCTGCTTTTTCTTTTCGGCCACTCAAAAGCATGCTCTTGCTCTCCCATTTCCATTCTTCTTTTTTTTCAGAAGGAATTACAGGGATTTCCAGAGATATATCCATATCCCATTTTTTTTCTGGTAAATCCAATATGCCAGATGCCTGAAGTCTAAAAAAAGAAACTCCCTGTAAAGCAAATCGAGCTTTTGGCAAAAAAGTAGCCAAAAAAGGCTCTAGCGATTGATTCAAAGAAGAAGCCAGATTCAAATGAGTGGCCACCTGATTTCTATAGCCTATCTGTCCTGAAGCTTGAAAAATTTCTATTGTGTCCCAATGCATTGCCATACTAGAGATGACAATTTTCTCTTGTGTTATGGAAAAGGGAGAAAAAATTTGTATTTTCTGATAGGGAACATTTCGTATGCTTCCTTTTTCCAGGCGTATTCCTGATTTGCCCTGAAGCTTCAGGGTATTTCCCGACAAAGGCAGATTTCCCTGTAATTCCACAAGACCTCTCAGATTGCCTTTTATCTCCCTTGCCAGGGGATGATCGGAAATTTCTGGCAAATATTTTTCGATTTCTTGCAGATGGAAAAGCGATCTGGACTGGATGCTGCCCTGTCTGAAGCAAAATTCCCCCTGAGACTGGAGAACGCTTGTGCCATCCCAGGAAAGATTTACGCTACTCCAGATTGTCTTGGTGTCCAGGATATGGAGTTTTCCTGAAATAGCCATGCTTTTATAAGGAATTTTCTGGATTTTTCCCTCAAGCAAGGATAGAGAAAAGTCCGTGTTTAGAGATATAGGACTCTCTTTTTTTCGCGGAATTCCCACAGAGAGGGAAAAATTTGTATGCAGAGAACTGGCCTGCATAGGAAAATTTTCTGGCAAAAAGGAGCTAAAATCCTTTGCTTTTATTTCTCCTTGCATCTGAGAAAGGATATTTTCCGAGTATTCTATTTTTGCTTTGCCCAATAGAGAAGCCAGCGCAGAGTCTAAAAGAATTTTGGAAAAATGCGTTTCTTTCTGGTTTGATTTTCCTGCGATATTGGCATATAAATCAGGGATAGCAACGCCTTTGTATTTCCCTCTGGATAGTTTTGCCTGTATTTTACTACTCAGCCATCCTTTGCCTGCTAAAATTTCTGGAATATTGCCATAAAGAGCAATTTTACTGGACAAATCTCCCTGGATAGGAAAATTTTTTCTATTGATAAAATGGGAAAGCGTTTCTGTAAAATCTGGTAAGGAAAGAGTACAAGAAAGCTGGCTGGCACCATCAGAAATATATTGGGCTTTTCCCTGGATAAGACCCTTTTGATTTTGCAAAAATTCCAGCGAGGAAAAATTTATGATTTTCTCGTTACCTGAAGCCCGAACCATAAAAGCCAGATCGCCAAAAGAGAGGCTATTCCATTTTGCTTTTTTCAGTCCGCTTTTTATCTTTGCCTGGATTCGCCAGTTTTTGTCTGCCCATGGGAGGAGTCCTTTAAAATCGGCCTGGACAAAAGCATCTCCCTGAATAGGGAGGGAAATTTCTGGAAAATATCTTTTTGCATATTCCTGAATCTGGGGAAGATTTACCTGGATTTGTCCTTCTGCTTCGCCAGACAATTTTACTTTCCCTTGGAAAGAGAAAATTTTCTTTTTTTCCCAGGCCATTTCCAGATTTTTGATATGGAGTGTATCTTTAGCCATGAGAAAATGGCTCGTAATAGCTATGTCTTCCAGGCAATGGTTCAGAATCCGCAATTTTTTCAGATTTATTTGAAAATTAGCGGATACGCTCATGTCTTCCAGTCGTGGAGATAAAGAAGGAGAGTCCATCACAATCTGGCAATCGCTTGTAAAAGAAGCATCGCCTAAGTCTTGATAGTGTTGGGGCAAAAGACAAGATACCGTTTCGGCTAAAGCCCTGGCCTGAAAAGAAACATGAGTTTGTTTCTCTTTGTTAAGATTTGCCTGTATCTGGATATCAAGTGGAGCAAATAGTATATTCCATTTTTTCAGATGGATATTGGACAGAGTCGGGTTTAAGACAATTTCCCAATCGCTTTGCAATTCTTTCTCTGCAAGATACAAGGCACGTAAGCCAGGAGAATGGATTTCTCCTGAATATCGGATGCTATTGGGCGAGGCCTGTATATGGTTTTGGTTCAGCATTTTTCCAGAAAACAAATTTTCAGGGATGGGATAGAAAAGACGTGCTAGATTTTCTATAATTTTTAGATTTTCTAACTCTGTTTTGACCAGAATTTCCGCTTTTTCAGGCAACGGCATGAGCATTTCTTTTTTAGGCTGAGGATTTTCCGAAATAACAAGAAGCACAATACCCTTCAGCCTGGCAACATCCCAGTCAGGAAAGTCCAGATTCAAATTCAATGTTGTATAGAACGGCACAGGAGATATTTTTTTCTCTGTAACAAGAGAAGCGATTGGCAAAATATCAGAAAACCCTATCTGCAAATGCTTTAGAGAAATCTGACATCCTGTATCATAAGAAATATTTCCTTCCAGTAATCCTTCCTCTGGCAAAGGAATGCAAAATTTTCCCAGGCTTATGCGTTGTGACCCCAAATCCAGAAGAATGGGCTTAGGGATGCTCAAAGGATGAAGGTATCCTGGAATCCTGGCACGGGCCTTTTCTATGCTAATTTTTTTGCCATCCAACACCCAGGAAACCAAAAATTCTGATAGTTCTTTTTTTTGCTTTGAGCCAAAACTTTCCATTTCTATCTTAGAAAAAGAGATGTGACCTTGGAAAGGAGTGCTTTTCCAGGTAAGATTTTGTATAGAAAATTGTTGTTTTTTATCTTGAATAACAAGATTAACGTCTTCTAAAAGCAAATCGGGGCTATTGGCAACCAGCAAGAATATATCTATATCCCCTATTGCTTTGAGCCTGTCCAGAAAAGAGATTCCTTTTTCTTCATGCAATTCGCTTTCCTCTTTTCCTGACAAATGAAAAACGGGATTTTGTATTTTGATCTCTTGTAAGATTTTTTTGCCAAAAAAGGGAGCTAAAAAATTATAGGACACAGAAATCTTCTGGATCTCCATTTTTTGGATTTCTTGCGTGGGTTTCTCCAATTTGATATTATGCAAAGAAAATCCAAAAATATAGGAACCATCCAGCTTATCTACGCTGATCTGCATTCCATTTTTTTGCATTTTTTCCTGAATAAAGTCCAGCATATAGCCTGAAAAGAGAGGGATTCGGAAAATATAAAGCAAAATCAGACCTACAAACCAGCATTTTTTGAAAACTTTCCAAAATATTTTAAAAAGCCAGAGTGCAGGGGATAAAAGGAAAGAAAAAAATTTCATAAAATTCGGCCCACAAGGATTCTTAGTATTGTTTTTTGAAGAGATTCAGAAAAACTTCACACTCACGACATCTGAGTATTTTTTCTTCCCATGAAATATCATCTTTGCCTTCACATTTTGTACCTGTTAGATACCAACAAACATTGTGTGGAAATTCTCTATAAGCGGCACAATGTTTTTTTTGTTCTTCAGAGCATTTTTTGATAGTATCACAACAAAATTCTCTTGTCTTTCTGATTCCATGACGATGTTGCATCAAAAGGAATAGAAGGTTCCTTTCTACATCAGGAGGTATAGCGCGCCATCCTTGCTCATAGCTCTGTATTGCTCTTGTAGAAACCAACAAAAAATTCCCCAATTCTTTTTGGGTCAATCCCAGTTCCTGACGAATAGCAGCAAATTCATCTTTTTTCATTGTTATACTCACCGTTTACTTAAACTTATAAAAATTTATAGTGGAATGCTAAATTTTAGCTTATGATGGCTAGCATCCTTGATTCTTTTTCCATTATAGAGAAATTTTTTGGAAAAAACGAGAGAAAAATGGATTTTATTTTACACAATTATAGTTTGAGAATGTTAAATCTGGATTATTGATTCCTAGTTTCCTGAAAATACTAAAAAAGCGCATAAAAGGGTAAAAACCTTTCATGCGCTGTTCTATCTTAGATCAATAAAAACGATGATAGTCTTATTCAGGAGCAATGGCACTTACAGGGCATACATCTACGCATGTTCCGCAATCTGTACAAATTTCAGGATCTATATTGAATTTTACATCTCCTGATTGGATTGCTTCGACAGGGCATTCAGATTGGCATGCGCCACAAGCTACACAGCTATCATTGATCTTATGAGCCATTTAGAACTCCTTAAAATTTGATAAAAAAGGATATACCAATATCCCCTTATAAATCATAAAAAAAGAGAAAATATCTTTTCTTACCCAGAAAAGATACTGTATTTTAACGTTTTATTTTTTTAACGGCAAGTAAATTTCAAAATTCCTCTGCTTTTTATCAAAGTGTGTATTAGTCAAAGTGATTTTGTGCAAAATGAGTAGTGCTATGAAAATGGGCGTAACTGGTATTGCGCTCAAGCAGAGACTTCAGTGTAACCAATATTTTTCACCACGAAGGACGCGAAGAACACGAAGGAAAAAAGGGAAATAATATTTTTTGTATTTTTTTTCGTGTTCTTCGTGTTCTTTCCTTCGTGTTCTTCGTGTTATAAGCCTTAGTATTAAAGACATTCTTAACACAGCGCAACAACGGTTACGCCCTATGAAAATAGCATCTACTCCATTTTGCGGTTCTAGCATATCTTCTCTTGAAATATGTTTATCCCTATTTTTCTGCGATAACGAGCATTTCGAAATCTTCGGTAGTGAGTTTGTCATTTCGGGAAAATTTTCCAAGCTTTGCTCCCAAGATTTCTATTTTTTTATAGCCAAGCGACTTTAAGAGCCATGTTATTTCACTAGGCACATAGTATCTTTCATTACAATGAAGCTCTTTTTTATTTCCTGAATCATCTTCCAATACCGTTATGTTGTGATCGCGAAATGTCATTAAATCGAATGTATTGCTCCTATAGGTAGCATTGCCTTCTTGCGATTCAGACTTGCAAAATTCCTCTACGGAATGATATAGAGGGAAAAGACCGTTTAGCGTAGTAAAAATGAATTTACCCTTTTCTTTTAAGGCTTTCGTGGCATTCTGGAGTATTTCAAAGTTCATCTCATCGGTTTCCATTAGGGGAAAGCCTCCTTCGCAAAGCATAATAACGAGATCATACTCCTTTTGGAAGGGCAAATTTCTTGCATCATATCGCAAAAAAGAAATCTTGAGATTTTCTTTTGCTGCCTTTTCTTTTGCTCTTTCGAGCTGCGATTCAGAGAGGTCTATGCCAGTAATACTGTAACCTCGTTTGGATAGTTCAATACTATGCCTGCCTGTTCCACAACCTATATCCAAAATCTTTAAGGATTTATTGAAAGCAATTTCTTTCTCCAGGAAATCGCATTCGCCTAAAGTCCCCTGGACAAAATTTTCGCTGTCATATTTTTTTGCATAATTTTCAAATAACGATTCGTACCATTGTTTCATTTATATTGTTCCTAACACGGATAAACTGCAAAAAGGAAAAAAATTACCGCAGAGGCGCAGAGGTCGCAGAGAAAAAATTTTATATTTTTTATTCTTCTCTGCGTTCTCCGCGTCTCTGCGGTGAAAAATCTTTACACTTTTGCACAAGATTTCAACCGTAAGTGACTATTCACTAAAACATATCTTGAAATATGCTCAACATCATTTTGACTAAAACATATTTTTAATTTTTTTGTTATTCCTGCTCTGCCAGGAATGCTTCGGCTGCCATCGCTGCTTTGCATCCCATTCCTGCTGCCGTGATAGCCTGCTGGAATTCCGAGTCTACAACATCCCCTGCCAGAAAGACCCCTGGTACCTTGCTCCATACATCGCAGGTAGCGCAGTTGTCTGGCAAAATTTCAGGAACAAGATAGCCCTCTTCATCCACAGGAAGCTGTCCTTTTAAAAATTCTGTATTGGGTATATGGCCTATGGCTAAAAATAGGCCATCGCAGGGAAATACGCTCACTGTAACACCAGATTTTTCCACGGAGCCATGTTTTGCAATCTGTTCTATGGGTTTCCCCTCAGGATGGAATACAATTTTCAGCCCTGTAAGCTTATGGTTTTCTCCCAAGACTTCCAATATTTCGGTGTTCCAGTGAATATGAATTTTAGGGTTTTCCATAATCCGTTTCTGCATGATTTTCGATGCTCGCAGACTATCTCTTCTATGCATAAGATGAACTTCAGCAGCAAACCTTGTAAGAAATAAGGCATCTTCCATTGCGGTATCACCACCACCGATCACTACTACTTTTTTGTTGCGATAGAAAGCACCATCGCAGGTAGCACAAGAAGAAACGCCATGGCCGAAATTCTCCTTTTCTCCAGGAATCCCTAATAATCTGGCTCTTGCTCCTGTCGCTATAATCAGGCTTTGTGCTTCAAAGTGGCTTTCTGCATCTGTGGTTACATGAAAAGGTCGGGAAGACAAAGCAACCTCTACGGCTTTTTCTGTGACATAAGTAGCTCCAAAGCGCATGGCTTGCTTTTTCATATTATCTATAAGATCGAATCCACCTATACCTTCGGGAAAGCCTGGATAGTTTTCTACTACAGAGGTTAGAGAAAGCTGTCCGCCTGGCTCATGACCTTCTAAAACAACAGGATTCAAACCAGCGCGAGCTGCATAAATCGCTGCTGTATGACCAGAGCAACCTGAACCTAGAATCAAAAGTTGGACTTTTTGTATTTCGCTCATATTCTTTTCCTGAAAAATGGATTTTTACCAGAAATACCAGTTACCAGTACTCAAAACATACATTGCCAGCATGTAGTTTGTCAGACCATGGGCAAGGATGCATGTAAGCAGATTTTTTGTACGGTACAATAGTAGGGCATAAAGCATACCTGCAATAATACCCACTAGCCATTCGTGATGTTCTACTCCAAATAGAATAGAACTGATCCAGAAGGAACGCCATGTAAACGCACCCAGGGGAACGCTTTGATAGTCTTCTTGAATCAGCCAGCGCAGTAAAAACCCACGCCAGAAAAGCTCTTCGATGATAGCCACAAGAATCGAAGCCCCCAAAATACGAAAGCTTATCCATATATAGGCCCAGGGAATCTCTATTTCTTGCCAGGGATTAAATGACTGTGATTCCCCTAAATGAGGATACCATGCAGGATCAAAAATCCAGACGACAAAAACAACAGCACCAATCAAAAAAGCCAGAAACATATCTAAAGGTTTTGCCTTCTGTTTGATTTCAGCATAGTAGGGCCAAAAAAGAATAACAGAGATAGTTACCAAAATAGTTTTCAAAGGATAGCCATACAGTACTTTACCTGGAATATAGGGTGTTATACCAGTAAGCACCACAAAGAGCAAAAAAGGAAAGACATAAGGCAAAAAAGGATATTTCTGAACTAAAGCCTTCATGATTTATACCTTTTCTGAGAAAATATAAGAAGTAATAAAATACGAAATAAAATTTAGTGTACAAAGTAGGAAAAAAATGTCAAGATAAATGTATTGTTGGTTTTTTGAAGAACAATTTTCAGGGATGGAGAAACCGCTTTGAAAATGGGCGTAACCGACGTTGAGCTTATATGAAAGCCAGTACCTTGACAATGTTAAATTCCAAATATTGGCTAGCAATGACTTATAGCAAAAATTGCATTTAATTCTTTTTCGTTCTCGTTATCTTTATCGTTATCTTTATCGTTATCTTTATCGTTATCTTTATCGTTAT
>CALKWO010000065.1 GCA_938003875.1 uncultured bacterium | reverse complement strand
TTCAATGAATAGCAAGTTCTTTGCGTTGCCATACAGTGCATCAGCACGTACAATAATAAATTTGTAACCTAAGGAAATCACACGTTTGATAGCTTTTGGCAAGAAGGTAGCTGTATTTGTATTTCCAGGAAACAGCTTACAATCAACAAAAATTTTTCCAATGAAAGAAGGGCATCGGTCCAAAATGATGTAGGGTTCGATTGACAATTTAATCATCATAATCGATTCGTTATCTTTATCCTTATCGTTATCTTTATCAAGAGAAACACAAATAAATACTGTTATTTCGATAATGAGAATGATAAAGATAACGATAACGAATCATACAAAATTTGCCAAACGAACTTTTATCTGAATCTATAGGCTTCTATCGTTTTTTGGACCGATGCCTGAAAGAAGCTGACACTTGTAATAAACGTCGCCCTTTAAATTTCTTACTATGCCCAAAATCTGAGCCTTCACGATCTTTTGAATATGAAACCAAGGCCATTCCATCAATATCTAATACTTTGCCATATTTGCTATTACATAATGATGGATCATATTGCTCAACTAAGCGTCTTTGAAGTAAAAATAGCTTCCAACTCATCTTTTTACACAAGCGTCAACCTTGAGTTAATTAAGGTGTTGTAGTAATTTTGGGGGTTGTAGAATAAAAATCAGGAAAGCAAAGCTCAACAAGACTAATGTTGTTGGCTCAGGCACTGGATTTAGTTCGCTGGCATAAGATACCCTGGTTATAGTTATTCCCGTGATGTCGTACCCGGAAGATTCAAAACCATAAAAATCAACCCATGTAAATTCTCCATCAGCGATAACATTCAACTCCCGGTATCCAGAAGTATAAGGAAACGACCAAATAGTACCGGCAATATTGATCCCAAGACGATCATTCGTATCAGTATTTCGAAAGTGGAGTGATAATGCTCGGATGCCCGGATTGAAAGTAAGTCTAAGGTAAGAATTATTCGCACCAGGTTGTTGTGTTAAACGCGGTATATGCAGCCCCCCCTCGTTACAAAAGGGGTACCATCCCGCGGGGTTTATTAGACTTGCTGTAAAACCCCCGAAATTTCTGGAGAGGAACTCTAAAGAGTCGTCTTGATCAAAGTTTTCCCATGAATATGATGATCCTACAGCCATTCCCCAATCCACCGCCTCGTTTCCATAGGTAGTAAAGCTAACGGCATAGGAACTGCATGGACAAATACAAATCAATAAGAACATCAGGATAAAAAAAATTTTTCTCATAAAAATCTCCTCTTAATTTATTTCGATAGTTGTTTTTGTAAAAAATTGAATTTACCATCGGCCCATTGTGAAACGTAGACGTACGTAGACGTGGCCCGTGAGACTACGTTCACGCACGTGAGCGTACGCTCACGCTCACCTTATATATGGAAACAGCTATTCACTAAATGTGTATGTATAATCGAAAACACGCTCGCCCATCTGTACTTCTTTAAAACTATAAGAACTCCCATAAAGTTGAAAGTTATGAGCTCCTCCCCAAGTTCCAATATTGTCATGAGCATGGAAGTATACATATCGGTTAGATGTATTGGCAAGAAAAACGGTTGCCCCAGGTTGAATCGTAAAAAAACCTACAGTTGACCAACTGCTACCTACCACCGCTACATAGGATTGCGAAGAGTCTTTGTATGGTTGATAACTAATAGCGACAAATATAGGCGAACGTGTATTGTTTTTAACATAAATTCTCGTATGAGTCCAATTGCTGGTATGTTCTGGATGCATAGGGTTGACAGTTCTATCAATTTCTCTTCCTACTTTTCTTATAGGCTTAGGAATTATCCTTTTTATTTGTTTTACAGGATTGAATCCTCTGCTTTCTTCTGCCAGCTTACACAATGCATTTTCCTTAGATTTTTCTGAATTTTCAGCCTGGACTTCGGCAATCAGTTTTTTCAGATTCTCCTGAACTTTGGAAGGTAGAGTTTGGATTTTTTCTTTCCATGATTCAAAAGAACTGGTATCCCCTGTTGTCCTGGCCAATTCTATATCCTTGAGACATTCCTGGTATAGAGTACAAAGTTCAGGAGTAATCTCATTTAAAGAAACCATAAGCTCTGAATTTGCAGCACGGGATTCAGCCGCAAGTTTTTGTGCTAAAGATACTTTCATTGCCAATTCTTTATCACCATTGCTTTCTGCAGCTTTAGCCAATCGCTCCAGAGTCTCTTTGTCTTTTTTATTAACAGCGATCTGGATAGCCGCATCCATCATTTGGATTGCTGTTAGTTTCGATTTGTGCGAACGGTGAAGAATTTTTTCTGCATGTGCCAGTTGTAAAGAACAATCTGCAAGAATGCTAGAATTGCCTTCTATCAAAGCATTGCCTGCTAGCTTTAAATCCACATATTTTTCAAAAGCTTCATCTACAAACTCGGAAGAAAGCCCAGGAAGCCTGTATTCTGTCGCTATATTTTCTTGAGATGGCACAATTTTAGAATTAGAGGATTCTGTGTTAGCAGGCACATCTTGTTGTGCATACAGCAAATTAGAAACTAAAATAAGGCTTAGACAGAAGATAAAAAAAAGATTTTTAGTAAACATTGTAAACTCCTTTAAAAATGAAAAAATGAAAAAGATAAATAATCAGCATTTTTCAATTAAGCGAATTTCATGCCAAAAAAATTACTCCAATAATGATTTCTAAATTTTTTTGTGCCACCTTTTTTTAGCTATCCCAAAGCCCTTTTCAGAATAGAATAGAATAGAATAGACTAAGAGAAATCATTTGATCTTTTAAAATATAAAGTGTAACAGTGACACAATGTAACAGCGACACAGTGTCACTGTTACATATAATAAAACTTCATCCTGGTGTCTGTATCTGAATTGCATACAATCTATTGGTGGAGTTATAGTCATAACTTGCTAAAGATAAAAAGTCTCAACTGGGTTGAAACTTTTTATGGCAATTTGTCGTTGCATACAGAAAAGACCTGGCCAGCCTAACGAGGCCTGGCTTTCAATATCTAAATAAATTTTTTATTACATTTTGGAGTAGAAATTCATATAATGAGTGGAGAAAAGAGCGAATCCCTGGAGGAAGAATTATTGTAGGATATGTTGAGTATTGTTACCGCATTTAGCGGAAAGCTTTACGGAACACAAAGCACAAAAAGAAAAAATTGTTAGAAAATGTACAAAAGTGATCCAGAAATAGATTTGCTATATTTATGCTCATGGTTCGCTCATTTTAATTTGAACCGTAAAAAGCAAATGTACCCAGTTGCATTTAAAGCGAATTCAGGGTACACTAATAAAAAGAGTATTTTTTTAAAGTAAATTTCTTATCTTAATGAAAGAGAAAAAGTTATGCCAATGAAACAAAAAAAAATATTGTTTGGTTTTTTGTTTATAGTCATGATTTGTGGAGTATACTATTATCCAAAACAATCTCATAAAAACGATAGCCTTGAGAATGCGTTAAAAGTATCAGCTCAAGAACAAAAAATCGTCTTTCTCAAAGTAGGAGAGCCTTGGTGTAAGCCTTGCGTAGAGATGGACTCTCTTCTGGCTACCAATCCCAAGCTACAAGATCTATTGAAAAAATTTGTCTTTGTTAAATCAGGGATAAACAATCCTGAAATCAAAGATTTGCAGGTACAGGCCATCCCCTTTTTGATTTTTTATTCTCCAGACGGTAAAGAAATAGCAAGGCACACTGGCTTTCTCAAAGCAGATGACATGATTGTTTTTTTAGAAAATATTTTATCTAAAGGAAAATAAAATATAATGAAGCGAAAAATCATTAATATATCCGAAGGAAAATGTACAGGATGTGGCCTTTGTATTCCCAATTGCCCAGAAGGTGCAATACAGATTATTGATGGGAAAGCCAGGCTGGTAAGTGATCTTTTGTGTGATGGGCTTGGTGCCTGTCTTGGACATTGTCCAGAGGGAGCCATTACCATAGAAGAGAGAGAAGCGGAAAGCTATGATGAAGCCAAAGTCATGGAAAAAATCGTAGCCCAGGGACCGAATGTGATTCAAGCTCATTTAAAGCATCTCAGGGAACACAACCAGACGAAATTCCTGGAAGAAGCTCTGGCTTTTCTGAAACAAAAAGGGATTGCTGTCCCTGAAGAGAAGCCTTCTGCTCATAAACAAGGCCTACATTCTGGGTGTCCTGGTGCAAAAGCAATGCAATTTCAACCTTTGCCTGAAAAAAAGCAAGAAGACCTATCAGGGAAAAGACCATCTCAGCTCAGGCAATGGCCCGTCCAACTGCATCTGGTTTCTCCTGTAGCTCCGTATTATCAGGATGCTGATCTGCTTCTCGTTGCT
The DNA here is from genome assembly GCA_938003875.1 of uncultured bacterium. Lineage (GTDB taxonomy): Bacteria > Planctomycetota > Uabimicrobiia > Uabimicrobiales > JABWCH01 > JABWCH01. The sequence goes on along the minus strand of CALKWO010000065.1, from coordinate 5,554 downwards.
GATTGTGTAGCATACTCCATGGGAGATTTCCATAAAGATTATTTGCAAGGGAAAAGCCTTGCGATTGCCTGTCCTAAATTAGATGAAAATCAGGAAATCTATAAAGAAAAGCTTGTTTCCATGATAGAAAATGGTAAAATCAAAACAATCACTGTCATGATCATGACAGTTCCTTGTTGCCATGGACTTCTGTATCTTGTTCAACAAGCTTTACAAAAAGCGCAGAGAAAAGTTCCTTTAAAATTGATTGTAGTCAGCCTGCAAGGAGAAGTTTTAAAGGAACAGACTTTCTGATGGCTTTACATCTTTTTCAAAGAAAGGCAGGTTTACTATGGCTAAAATTTGTTTGCTTTTTTTTCTGATGGTTTTTACTACAGCAACGCTTCTTTCTGCAGCACCTCTTTTTTCCTGGACAGGAGATGAGCAGACTCTGGCTGCAAATGCAACATTCCAAAATGGTGCCACTACCACCCTTGATGGGAAGTATGGTAAAGCATTTAGTTTTGATGGAACAAACGATTATATCAATGTCCCCCATCAAACCAGTCTTAATGTTGGGTCAGCCTTTTCTATTTCTCTCTGGGTCAAAGGGGATCTGAGCCAGTATTCTAGCGACAAACATTTTACTATTGTAGACAAGAGTCATCGTTCTACAGAATCATCCCCCTATTGGAGTGGATGGACCATACAGGGGAGAATCGACAGCAATCCAGGCAAAGTTGGTTTTGCCCTGGGCAATGGTTCTACTTTTTATGGAGTTGGCTCTCAATCCAGCATTTTGGATGGACAATGGCATCATCTGGCAGGGACTTTCGATGGGACTTATCTGAAATTCTATGTAGATGGAATACTGCAAGGAACTGCTGCTTTTAGTGGAAGTGTTGCCAACAACACAGGAGCTTTGAACATCGGACGATGGGCTTATGGCGGCACTCGCTATTTTCATGGTCTGGTAGATGAAGTCGGATACTACAATTATAGCCTGAATGCAGCAGAAATCGGGGGCATGGTACCAGAGCCAGGAAGCATCCTATTGCTAGGATTTTCGCTTATAGTTTTATTGTCGAAAAAATCTTTTTAAGGCCGAATATCAGATAATTTGGATTTGATGTACACGGCTTTTAAAAAAAATTCGTGTGCATCAAATAGAGTAAATCTTTGTTTAAATTTAGAGGAGAAGTGCTATTTTTTCAAAAATTTCCGATGGTAAGCAAGGATTGGCTGATTCCTGCGATTCCAAGACACCCCTTGAGGTTCCAAAGATCATCCTCATCGGCAATCCGAATGTTGGAAAGAGTGTGATCTTTGGACAACTTACAAACCAGTATGTTGTTGTTTCCAACTATCCTGGTACAACAGTAACAGTAACCAGAGGTTGGATGAACCAATCTTCTGGGCCTGTTCTTTTGCTGGATTCTCCTGGGGTCAACAATCTTTTGCCTAATTCCGAAGATGAGCTTGTCACACGCAATATTCTTTTAGAAACACCTGAAGCAAACCTGGTGCAGGTTATAGATACAAAAAATCTTAAACGTGGTTTATTTTTAACTATCCAGTTGAGTGAATTAGGCCGATATGGCAGCGTTGTTCTTAATATGTGGGATGAAGCCCAACTGGCTGGATATACAGTGGATACAGCCAGATTACAAAAGAGCTTTGGTGTTTCTTTCTTACCTGCTGTTGCTATTCATAATAGCGGCCTTTCTGATTTGAGAACAAAAACAGAATATCAGGCATTTAGCTATAGCATACAGTATCCCGAATTGATCGAAGAAGCCTTAAAGGAACTGGCTCCCTACTTGAATGTTCTGGGAAAATCTTCCAGAGGACTAGGCCTTATGGCGTTAAGTGGAGATCCTACATATTTTCAGTTTTTACAAGAAAAGCTCCCTCCCACTGTAGTCGAAAAAATCCAGGAAATATGCAAAAAGACAGCATTGGCAATAAATACCGATTTGCGTCAACTGATTGACAGCACCAGAATGATGGAAGCCCAAAAAATTACTAACCTTGTGCTGAGACAAACCCATCCTAAAAAAGAAAAAAAAGTATGGAGTAGCCTTGAAAAAATTTCGTTACACCCTGTAGGGGGATTTTTGGTTCTGGCTGCTGTATTGTATTTTCTGTATCTTTTTGTAGGAGTTCTTGGCGCAGGAACAATGGTAAACTGGATGGAAGAAAAAATTTTTGAGCAATATCTCAATCCTTTTTTGATCCATACCTGCGACTATCTCCTTCCATTCCCTCACCAACATGAATACAGCGAAGGAATCATCTACAAAGAATATCATAGAAATGAACCATTGCTATGGTGGCAAAAAATTTTCCGCTTTTTGCACGATTTTCTGGTAGGGGAATACGGTGTTTTCACCATGGCATTGACATACGGTCTTGCTATTATTTTTCCTGTTGTACTCACCTTTTTTCTTGCCTTTGGTATTCTGGAAGACCTGGGCTATCTATCCAGGCTATCGGTTCTTCTCAACCAAACCTTCAGGATCATGGGGCTGAATGGGAAAGCTGTTCTTCCTATGATTTTAGGCCTGGGATGCGATACTATGGCCACTGTGACCACTCGTATTCTGGACACCAAAAAAGAACGCATCATCGCTACTTTTCTTCTTGCTCTAGCTGTACCATGCAGTGCTCAGCTTGCGGTGATTATGTTTCTGCTAGAAGCAGGTGGCCTGGGGCTGAAAGGCATTTTGATATGGTCAGGAATCGTCCTTATGATAATATTTATAGCAGGAGCTTTAGCCTCTCTTTTGATCCGAGGGGAAGAAAATCCTCTGATCTTAGAGATTCCGCCACTTCGTTTGCCTTTGCTACGCAATATTTTTCTAAAGACTCTAGCCCGTGTAGAATGGTATCTCAAAGAAGTGATCCCTATTTTTCTCATTGGCACTGCGATACTTTTTCTTCTCAAAGAATTGAAGCTTCTGACAAAAATAGAAACACTGCTTTACCCTATTGTGGTTCAATGGCTTGGATTACCACAAGAATCAGCCTTTGCTTTTTTGATGGGATTTTTCAGAAGAGACTATGGAGCAGCAGGTTTTATAAAAATGGCACAGGAAGGCACGATTACAAAAGAACAGATTCTCGTCGGGCTTACTACAATTACCCTATTTGTTCCTTGTGTTGCCAATCTATTGGTTATGATAAAAGAAAGAGGCTGGAAAATAGGAATATACATTTTTTGTATTGTGATGTTTCTGGCATTTTTGATTGGTGGCCTTTTATATCGAGGTTTACAATGGTTTCCAGGGATTCTTTAGAAAACAAAATTACCTGCACAGTTTGCGGGTTTACCTTTGATAAAGGAACGAAAAGAACCTGTTCCAACTGTCCTTTTCATTCTCAAGACTGTGGCTTTGAAAAGTGCCCTAACTGTGGTTTCGATATACCTGTTTCGAGTAAAATTTGGGACTTTTTTGTAAATATAAAGGAAAAACTAGGAGTAGGGAATGAGCGAAAAGACAATACTCAATGAGCAAGAGGAAATGTTTTTGAAAGAAGTCTGGGGTTTGAGAGAAAAGAAAAAGAATTGCCTGGCTTCTCTCCAAAATATTATCCCGCACAAGCAATGTACTTTACTTTTGAAGCATCTGACAGAAAATGATTTTATAGTATCTTACAATGATTTTATTGACTTTACACCAAGGGGAGAGCAACTGGCGCAGGAAATCATACGACGGAGGAGACTAACGGAGCTTTTGCTCTATAATATTCTGAATGTAAGCCTGGATAGCTCGACCAGCAATGCCTGCAGAATAGAGCATCTTATCAGCGATGAAGTAACAGAAAGGATCTGTGCCTTTCTGGGGCATCCCACACAATGTCCTCATGGCAATCCTATTCCGCCAGGAAATTGCTGCTCTAAGCATGAATCTGTAAGACCGTTGATAGAACCTCTCACCAATTTTTCTCCTGGAGAGAAGGGAAAGGTGATTTTCATTGCAGGCAATGACAGCAATCGTCTCAACCGACTGACAAGTCTGGGGGTTTACCCAGGGACAATCCTGACATTAAGACAGCGTAAACCAGCGGTCATCATCCGAGTAGGAGAAACGGATATTGCTTTAGAGCCAAGCCTTGCAAAAAAAATTTATTGCCGTACATTATCCAGAAAGTAGACTATGCTTCCCAAGAATCAAGATATTATCGCAGCGATTGCAACACCTGTTGGAATAGGTGCTATTATGGTCATTCGTGTCAGCGGGGAAAATACGCTGCAAACAATAGATAGCTTTTTCGCAGGGAAAAAAAAGCTGTCTACTGCTCGTTCTCATAGTATCCATTATGGAAAAATTCACGATCAAGAAAACAACATAGTAGACGATGTCCTGGTTTCCGTGTTTCGTGCCCCTCATTCCTATACAGGAGAAGAAAGCTGCGAAATCAGCATCCACGGCAATCCCCTGATAGCCAAAAGGATTCTGGAAATTCTATTTTCCTGTGGCGTAAGGCCTGCCGAACCAGGAGAATTCACCAGAAGGGCATTTCTCCATGGACGTATGGATCTGGCCCAGGCAGAAGCTGTTGTGGATGTCATTGAAGCAGCGACACAAGCCTCGCTGAAAGGAGCCAGAAACCAGCTTGATGGGCTTCTTTCTTCTAAGGTTTCTATGATGAGAGATATGCTCATAGAAAGTGCTTCTTTGATTGAACTGGAGCTGGATTTCAGTGAAGAAGATGTGGAGTTTCTCAGCCACAAAGAAATAGAGAGAAGAATCGGACTTTTAAAACACGAAATCGAATCTCTACTCTCCACCTATAGATTTGGCAAGATTTTAAAAGAGGGTGTGAATGTTGCATTAACAGGAAAGCCCAATGTAGGCAAATCTTCCCTTCTCAACTATCTTCTCAAAGAGGCGAGAGCGATTGTAAGCCCAATTCCAGGAACCACAAGAGATATTATCCGAGAAGAGATGGTAATCCAGGGAATTCTATTCCGTCTTTTCGATACCGCTGGTCTGAGAGAAAGCCATGATGAGTTGGAAAAAGAAGGTGTGGAAAGAAGCCACAAAGCCATCCAGGATGCTGACATCGTTTTATTCATCAACGATGCAAACGATGGACTGGATCGAGAAATCTACGAAAAGCTTTTAACTCTTACCCAAAAAGACCGCATTGCAATTGTCATGAACAAAATTGATCTTGCTGTGCATTCCTGCGAACAGGCAGATATAAAAATTTCTGCTAAAACAGGCCAGGGAATAGACTCTCTTTGTGATTTTCTCTATTCTAAAGCATTGTCAACAAAAACCTATACTGAAAAGTCTGCTATAGTTTCCAATATACGTCACTACAATAATTTACAAAAAGCAAAAGAAAGCCTTGTCGCCTCCTTAAAATCTTTGCAAGAAGGATGGAGCGGAGAAATCATAGCTATTGACCTGAGGAATGCAGAAACAGCCCTGGGAGAAATTCTGGGCAGCATCACTTCCGACGATATTCTCAACCATATTTTCTCCAGATTTTGTATCGGAAAATGATTACAGCACTTCTCACTTGCGTTGCATACAGAGTCAAATAATATGCGATTTAAACC
>CALKWO010000064.1 GCA_938003875.1 uncultured bacterium | reverse complement strand
TTTCCTTTGTTTTTCAATTTTTTTAGGCATCAACGGATGCCTGCGTAACTCCTATTTATTATACAGTGATTGATAATAAAGCATGTGTTGTTGCATTTATGTTAGCAACATGTCTCGGTTCAGGGCTTTCGGAAGATGAGATGAAAGAGAGGCATTCAACCATGCGTGATTTTCAAAAAGATGCTTTACCTGAAGAGTATCTAAAAAATCCGAATAATTTTCAAAAGATTGCATGGATTGAAATTGCCGGAGTAAGGAAAGAATACACACACAAAGGCATTATTACGGATTTAGAAATTTTAGCCTTACAGGATTTATACAATACAGGGAGTATTGAACATGCTATCGGTGAAATACTTATTGCTCCTTATACTAATACCGGATCTATTCGCTTTCATGAAGAAAAATTTACTGCCGTTCCAATATGTAACAGAATTCAGGAGAATACTTCTTTTGGAAGCCAAGAAAGAATTGCAACGTGGAATGTATATGAATGGCAAGTTTTTCATCGCTTAGTTGAAGCAAGGCAAAATGGGCTACTTCCAAAGAAAATAGAAGACTTTCATTGTTTCAAACGTGCTTACTTAACTGCTTTACACCGACAAACAGAATTCTCAAAAATTTTTGAGTAAATTGCCCTATAACCCTTTATTTACCTTTATTTCAAACGATTCGTTAACCTTTTCGGGGGTTGGGCAAAAAAACCGACAAGAACCGCTATATGCGTTAATGATATTTGCGACCAAAAATTTGGATATCTTTAGAATTTTCTGAACTAAATAAAGCGTATTAGATGTGGAGAAAAATGAATGGAAGATAAAAAAATAATAGAGTTGTTAAAACCGAAAATTTCGGTTACAAGACAAAATATTATACTGGCGAAATACTTTATTCAGAATCGTTTTACTGGCAGTAGTAAAGAGATAGAGACTACTGCAATAATTAATGAATTTTTAAAATACGTAGAAGCTTCCATGCCTGCTATAATGAAAATTGACTCTGCAATTGCTGAGGTAGCCAAATCAATTTCCTATAATCTTGCTGCTTGTGAAGCCATTTGGGAGCTAGTCCATAATAATTTATTAATCCCGCATGGCGTAAAACTAAATTTTGCGAATAAGGATATTCCCTATATAGAAATGATGGGATCAGGGTGTACTTCTCAGGGATCGTTTGCGTTATATTCTTCTCCTTTTTTAGTATTGGTTCCCGAAAAGATTATGTTTCCGCCATCTCGAATATATGAGAATGAAAAACAGCCTTTAAGTGATCCTGACTTATATTTACATGAAATAGATATTCCCAATATAGATACCGAGGTCAAAGAATCTCTTATAGAGGCTGTCAATTGTTTTCGGCATGAGCTTTATATGGCTTGTTTAACCATGCTCGGCAGAGCCTCCGAAGGAGCATGGATAGAGTTAGGATGTGCGCTGGCTAAAATTTCACCCAAAAATAACGGAGGAAAATTAGAAGAAATATTCACTGACTCTTATTTGGGAATCGGTAAAAAAATTATTGAAGTGGTAAAATTGTATGAATGTCCTGACTTACAGAAGCAAATACAAGAGAAAAGTGGCGTAAGGCTATCAGAATTAAAACAGACCTCTCTTTGGTCTGACGTAGTGAGAGATTCCAGAAATTCTATACATTATGGGGCAGAACCGAAAATGTCGAACTCCTATGAAAAAGTCGCGGCACTCTTGATAGGAGCTGTTCCTCATCTTAAACTTTTATATAAAATCAAAAATTCGGCGGATGAAATTTTAAATCTTAGAGAAGGAGGGAATAATACCTAAAAAAAATCAGGTAAAACCGAATGATACGTTCTTTTAGCGTTGTTTCTGCCAAGCCACGATCAGCGGATATATTCTGCGGCAATCTATCCCGGTCACAAACCCGTTGAATCCGCGGTTGGTTTTGTAGATTCCTAGGCAATCGACCGTGGTGCAAAGCATTGGATCAAATAACCGTCTTTCGAAGCATTTTAACCCACATGCCTTTCGATCAAATATAACCGCGAGATCACATTCAATCTGACTTTGCCAGTGATCGAAAGTAACTGCAACACAGTTCGCAGGAATTCTCCTTTATCTTGGATTCCGTCCAACACTTCTGTACTCACAACAAGGGAGAGATCAATATCGGAATCTTCACGCGGATGGCCGGAAATGCCGCGCGAGCCGTGAAGGACTATTCGTTCAACGGCTTCATGAATAACGAGATGTGCGGACTGAAGCAATGAGTGAGTTCTAGGAAGTTCAGCCGCTAAGCCGGCATGGAATTGTGTGATTTCGATCATGTACTATTCCAATCCTACGAAGGTTTTCGCCTTCTCTTTTATAAAGTTCCTTTATACGTAGAAGACCATCCGAAAAATTTTCGCAAGCGTTGAGAAGGGTTAAACTTAAAAACACAGCCCTCCCATTTCCGCTTTATATAAAACGTGCCGAAATTATGCAATGAAACGCTCTTTTCTTGCTTTAAGCTTTCATATATTTCTTCCAGCGTAGCATCAACAATTTTCTCTATTACCTCAGAATCTTCTGACAATTTCTCTGCTATTCGGCTTATAAGTTCTTTTTTATCAATACGGACGCTCATAAGAAATATTTCTTCGTCTTTCAATATCCATTTTTAGCCGCAGATATGTAGTGAAGCTAATCCTGATCCGGTTCTTCCAAATCTGGCAAATCTTTACGCGATAATAAAATCTTACCCATGCAGTTTTGCCTTCCCAATTTTTAGATTACTACAAAAAACAACTTTGGGCAGAAATTTTATCTATTTGGATAAAGGTTTTTCTTGAAAAAAATGGATTAATTCGTATATTTTTTTACAACAAGGAATAAACAGCTGGAGCAAGACATAGCATTGTTCCCTCGCAATGATTCTGCCGCTGGGATGCCCAGATTCATTACGAAAATTACGGATCATATTCAGAATGCCACTAAAATCAGTTTCCATATTTTCTTTGATATTTTGGGGAAAAATTTTTGATAGTTGTTGGATGATGTTATTAAATTTATTGAATTTTCTTAGGAGAGTTGTTTCATCTATAGCATTTTTGAATTTATCGCAATAATCAGCGTTCTTTTCTATCGTTTCCAATAGTCTTGCAAATGAATCCTCAACTGATACTCCGAGCATAACAGTAGACGATAGAACACAGCCACTCAAAAAAGCTTGCATTGCCTCTTTCAGATAGATAAGCGTTGTTTCCTCTATATCTGGAATTTGTTCTTTTATCAATTTTTCATAAGTAGAAACATCGTGAAAGAAATAAACGTTTCCCCCTTCTAAAATTTTTTTACCAAATTCTGAAACTTTAAAAAAAGGAAACTCTCTATTCATATAATCGGATCCAAGAGTAATAATCCCATCCCGAAATAATCCCCAAAAAACTTCTAATACGAGATCACGAGTATGTGGAGATAATTTTCCTTCATTACTATAGTGAGTTTGCATCGCTCTTTCACGGCCTTTAGTTTTTTTAGGAGTCGTATTTTCTGAATCTCTAATAGCTTGTGCGATAGCATCTTCAAAGCTTACATATTGATCTCCAGCTTTGTATGAAAGCCTGTTTGCTAAAATATTCATTGCAAAAGATCGTATTTCTTCATATGTATAATCCATAGTGAATATCCTTTACATTAGTTAGATGAAGTTTGAATATCAACTAGCATACCATAAAATATAGTTTTCGTAAAAAATTTTCTTGCACCACTATTTGAATGTAAAGAAAACTCCAAGTACAAAATAGCACTGAATTCACTCAGAGAGATCACATTTTTTAGGGAAAAAGTAGGACTCCTTAATCACAACTCAACTATTGAACCATCTTAGACTTAAAGTTATTTTTGTAGATTTATTTTAAAACCAGAAATATGACAGGGGACGTGACATAAAAAAGCATGAAATGCCCTCTCTGATGACATCCATCCTACCACAAACCTTGCTGTATAAAAGTAGCGTCCTGCCTTAAACCTGCCTTAAACCTGCTTTGGAACTTGCTGAAAACTCGACCATTCCTCTGTTATAAAAAATTTTCTTTTAGCATTCACTTGTGTCATTTTTTCATCAGCTCACAATGAAGTGGCAAGAGAAAAGCGGGAATCCAGTTCTAAAATCCGTCCCTTTGCGATCAATAAGCTGCATGAAAAAGAGGGGGATAAGAATTTTTTTTTAGCATCTTACTTTGAATTCTTTTTCTTTATTCCTGCATTCAATTACAAACCCAAAAGGAGGATAGAGCCTATGAAGATTTCGATAAGTGACCTTGAGCTTTACATCAGATGTCCCAAAGCCTATGAACTTCATTGCATCAATAAAATCGAACCGTGGCAGAAAAATTTGCCGCTGTGCAAGGCCATCGCTGTTCGGAATGTGATTCAAAAAGTCCATGAAGAAAATAAAAATTTAGAAGATGAAGTGATCCAAAAGCTCTGCGAAGAGGTTTGGAAATTTGAGGTCTCTGACCCGAAAGTGGATCAGAAAGAGCTGGAGGAAATCGTCGTTCAGGCGAAGCCTGCGACGAAAAATAAGGAGGCGACTGAGGCAGTGACCAAGTCACAGAAATTCCTCGAAGAGATCAAAACATGGTGTACGAGGTATATCAAACTCGAAGAAAATTCGCAGGTTCTGTTCAACAACGTGTACTTCGAGACAGAGATCGGTGACATCACTTTTACTGGAAAAATAGATGAGGTAAGACAAGTGCAGAACGAGATTGAGGTAGTGATCTTTAACACTTCGTCGCAAGCACCGTCGCAGAATTTCCTTGCCAGAGATTTCGGAATCACGCTTGCAGCGTATGCGATCTGGCAGGGGAAACTGTATCCACAAGATTGCTCCGAAGAGGTGCAAGTCAATGTGATCCCGAAAGTGTACTGTTTCTACTTCCCGTACCTCGAAGAATACAAACGAAATGGCAAAGGCCAAAAAGGGGATTTGAAAGGTGATCCACGGATTCCAGCGCACCGAACAGAAAAAATGCTCCTTGATTTTGAGTATGAAATCCTCAACGCAGCATCTGGGATTGAGTTTGGATATTTCCCGATGCGAGCAGTAAACCCGTGTGGGTGTGCGATCTGTTCGTTCGCGTACTGTTGCAAAAATGAGCTGATAGAGATTGAACCAATGGAACAAAATATCGAGTGTTTCCAGCAATAATCAGACGATGTTCGAAGTAAATTTATGAAAGGAAAATGAGTATGACTATGCAAGAATTACAGACTATAAACCAAAACCGAAGACAGGGTGAGACCTTTAATGCAGCGAAAAACCGACTGAGAAATGAAAGAAAAATTAGCCAGACTCCTCAGCATTTGCTTATGCCGCCAAAAGAAGAAGAGCCTGATTGGGTCAAAAACGATGACGCTGAAGAAGGGTTTTCTTCAGAAGACCTTATCGTTCCGCGTTATAAAATTGTGCAGCCAAGTAGCAGGATCGATGGTGCGAAAGAAGGCGTGTTCTACAACACTCTGACGCACGAAGAGAGACCGAAACTGGAAAATATCGTGTTCTTGACCCGACAAAACGGACGTGTACTGTTTCCGTCTGGAGACTTCTCAGGAACAAGAGAATGTTTCTCCTATGACGGAGTTGTGCCGGAGAGAGATGCAGTGCTCAAAGAGTCAGGAGAGGAACCGAAATCAGAGTACTGTGTGATAAAAACGAATGGCCAGAAGAAAACCATTTGCCCGTTTGCGATATGGCCAGATGGGCCTCAAGAGAATGGGAGTAGGTCGCCGAAATGCAAAGAGGCAATAACACTTTTATGCGTAGATGAGTTATTAAACCCGTTCTTTTTGATCTTTCACGGAATGGGGATACCAGTGGTGAAAAGCCTGCTTGGAGCGATTTACCTTCAAAAAAGACAGGCGATGTTGCAGAAGAAAGAGCTCCATCTTCGAAGTTTTTCGATCACTATAGCACTGAAACTCCAGATCAATGCCCGTGGGAAATTCTACACTCCAGTGTTCGAAAAAGTTGAAGAAATAACGGATATGCTGCACATCCAAGCTCTCAATACATGCTTCAAGTCGCTCAGTACCAAGAGATGCTCGGAAACGATTCAGGCAGAGGCGGAGGCACGCTCCTCTGAAGTTATTGAAGCTGAACTCGTGGAATCAAATCAACAAGAAGAGAATGAAAGCACTGAAGCCAAAAGGCCGTAAAAAGCAGAAGGAAATGTGCATTTTTTTCAGAAGGAGGTCGGAAAAAGCGCAAGGGGAAATGCACATTTCTCTTACAGAAAAACCACAAAAAATGCAGGCGGAAATGTACACTTTCCTCACGGAAAAACCATAAAACATACAGGGGAGAGATGCACTTTCCTCACGGAAAAATCAGAAAACATGCAGGGGAGAGATGCATTCTTTTCAGAAGAAAATCGGAAAAAGTGCGGGAGGAAATGCACATTTTTGTCATCGAAAAAGCATAAAAAGTGCAGCGGAGAGATGCACTTTCTCCACTAAAAAATCGGAAAAAGTGCAAGGGAAAGATGCACTTTCCCCACTAAAAAAGCATAAAAAGTGCAGGGGAAAGATACACTTCCCTCACAGAAAAACTCGAAAACATGCAGGAAGAGAGGACTCCTCTCTTCATATATATAAGGAGGTCTTAAACATGAAATATGCTATCCAGCAGGAGAGATTTACTCGGCTTTTTTCCATTTTATCGCAGTTGAGTCCGCATTCTCAGGTGATGGTGAGCGACCTTGTAGCGGAATACCAAGTTTCGGAAAGGACGATTTATCGCGACTTAGAAGTACTCAAAGACGCACAATTAGGGGTCTTTGAAGAAGATAATAAGATCAGGATAGGCAGGAACGGGTATAAAAAAATTCGGAGTTGGATGATTGGATGAAAGGGAGAAGGCACACTCCATCTCTTTTGCCCAGCTCAATTTGACTCTTCAAAAATGTTTATGATATTCTGTTTCTACTTCTGTAGATTCCGAAATGAGAGTGAAAAGAAAAACAGCAGCGCAGAGGATGTGGCGAAAAAAACATCCTGAAAAACAAAAAGCTTTGAATCAAAAATACCTGCCGCGTATCGCAGCCAAGTACGTCGAAAGGTACACTTACGATGACGAATTTAGAGAAAAAGAAAAGGAACGGCAGCGCATTTATTACGCCGAAAATTGGAAAAAAATCCTTGAGAGAATCAGGAGAAGAAAGATGGCAAAGAGAGCGGTATTGTGAAAAACTCTAAAATAATGGGTTGTACATTGCAATAAACAGAGTGAAATCGTATTCCTTTAAAAAAGTGAAACTAGCCAATTGGGGAATCCGCTTTTTTGATGATTTTGAGGCGCATATCGTTCTCATATCAAACAAAAACTGACTCTATATCTGTGGCTCTTTCCTTGATCCCAAATCCCCATCTTTAAGCCTGGCATACCTGGTTATTGCCCAGTCAATCCAATCATGAGGAAAATCATTTGTAAATCCTAGAAAATTTAGGAGAAACGTTTTTAAATAAGCAGTTCTTTGATAGAGAAGGAATTTATCAATAACTTTTTGTACATCATAATGAACTCTATAAAAAGTAATTTTTTTCTGGTGCAATACAGCATAGGTAGATTTTTCGTAAGGAGAGCCTACCGTTCCAGGGCATATTATAAATTTTTTAGAAGGAGAAAGCTCAATTGGAGTAGATAAAAGATCCTGTTCGAGGAGAAATATTTTTTTATCTGATGCATAAAGAACTGGCTTGCCAAACCGTCCGCAAAATGTAATTCTTTCACTAATAGTAAATTCTGGTTCTACCATGATCTCGAATTCATAACTAGGATGTACGCCTCCATAGTCAGGGTCTCTTGGGGTACCATGGACAAACAATATATCTTCACATTTTTCAAATTTATGTAAATTTTTTAATCTTTCCAGAAAATATTTTCCACTTTTTAGAACTATCTTTCTGTTTCATATAAGACTTTTTTTACGTAATATTGCGCTACAGCACCATAAATTATCAGGATTTTCAAGCCCCTCATCCCAATATCCTAAAAGTGCTAATTCGCAATTGCTCAATACCCATTCCAGACATTCGATCGGAAACGGTCCCGTAGATACAATGTCTCCTAAGCAAATAAATCGTTTAACACCTCGATATTGAGCATCAAGTAGGATGGCTTCTAAAGCAGGCCAATTAGAATAAATCCCATATAAGATTGCTATTGGAGTATCATCATACATTTTTGCATCTCATCATCTGTAAATCGTTTAAAAACTAAACAGTTGTTTCCAAATATCACAGTCTAGCAAATATTCAGCGAAAATAAAACACTTCTTTCTCATAATCTCCTAAATTTTTTTTTAGCATCTTAAGCGATTTTTTTTTATTAAATTCACTAACCTGTTTCTACATATAAAAATGGAGGTGATTATGAGACCAGCGGCAACCATAAAGATGGGGTTCTATCCAACACCCGGCTCTGTCGTAAGCAGGATCAAACCGTTCCTCAAGTTCCCTCAAGGGAAGGCAAGTTTTCTTGACCCGTGCTGTGGTGAAGGAGTGGCACTCAAAGAACTCACGGAGAAGCAAAATACTGTAACCTACGGAATCGAGCTTGACCATGCTCGTGCGGAAATTGCGAGGCAAAACCTTGATTTTGTTATTTCCGGTGATTTTTTCCAAACAAAGATTTCCAATAACGTGTTCTCGGCGAGCCTCGCCAATCCGCCCTATTGCTCGGACGGCATTGACCGTCAGGAACTTTCGTTTCTCCGAAGTACCATCAAGTATTTACAAGTGAGCGGTATCCTCATATTTATTATCTCCCAAAACCGTTTGGATGAGAAGATTGCGAAACTTTTATCACTCAATTTCGAGAATATTCAGGTGTTCCAGTTCCCATATGATGAGTATGCGGCGTTTCGGCAGATCGTTATTTTCGGTGTGAAAAAACTCATTCCTGAACCTGATTTTTTAAAATTACAAGAACTCATGTGTGTTCCCGATAGAATTTTACCTGAAATACCAGAAAATCCTTCGGTTTGTTACCAAGTCCCGGAAACAAAGGAAATCACGCTTTTTAAATCGAGTGTCATTGATCTCCTGGAGCTTCAGAAATTTCTGGAGAAATCCCCGCTCTGGGCAAGATTGGAAAATGTGAGGAAAGAGTTCGGTTCTAACAGACCGCCGCTCCCTCTCCGTACCGGGCATCTTGCGCTCGTGCTTGCGAGCGGGTACTTGGACGGAGAGGTTGGAGAAAATGAGAACCTCCATATCGTGAAAGGACGGGTTTTTAAGGAAACAAAGGAGAGTACCGAAGTTTTAGAGAAAGAAATGATACACAGGGAAACCGACGTGATTAGGATTTCGATCAAAATCCTGGAACCGAATGGCGCAATCAAAGTTTTAGTTTAGAAAGGAATTTTATGCGAACCGCCAATTTCTACAGATGGAAGCCAGAGATCAGCATGAGAGCGTACTGCGACCGCTATGCGGTTTCGAATCAGAATAATATTTTGTATCTTCTCTCGATTTCGGGGCCAGATTCCGCGGTACGAGGGATTATAGCTGCGATCCAGACTGGTGAAAGTATCAGTATCCGAGGGGACGGCGAAGCTATCAACTGCCGAAAAGGGATTTCGCCTTTACGATCTTTCACTACAAAGCTTCAGTACGAGAACCTCACGCATGGGGTATGCGTGGATACTTCGCTGTGGGAGATGAACAAAGAAATCCTGATTCTCAAAAACGACCCGGAAACGGTTTACCATATCCTTCATAAATATTTCTCGATTACCGCGATCCCGGAATGGAAGAATTGGATCCACAAAAAACTTCAAGAATACATCGCCCCGCTCCGATGCTATGGGATGGAGGCGTTTCTCCTTACAATTACAGAAGAAGAGATTGATACCATTATCTCCGCAGGATGCCGTACAGGCGAGCTCAAGTTCACGAAAAACTGCGTTTCTGGAAACTACGTTTCTGGAAGCCATTCTGTCGCTCAAACCGTGAACGGTGTAGAATCCTATCTCCAGAAATTCGGATCAGAACTTGCCAAAAAGGTCCATGCGAATTTCAGACCTCTGTACCTGCCAGAGAAACAAAAATGGAATGGCCGTATCCATGCGCTTCGCCGGAAACCGTTCCAGGCGCAGGGCGACGCGATCATGGGAGCGGTCGAGACACTTAAAAAAGAGAGAGCACTCAATATTGTCGGGGAGATGGGCGTCGGAAAATCCTTAATTGGAGCAGCTATCCCGTATGTGTGTTCAGAAAAACCATGCCGTACCCTTATCGTATGCCCAGGCCATCTCGTGCGGAAATGGGCGGACGAGATCAAAACCACGGTCCCAAACTCAGAAACCTACATTCTCCGAAAATACACGGATTTGATGCCGCTTCTTGAACTGCGAAATATGAAACCTAAATGCTATGAATACATGATAATTTCACGCGATAAATCTAAGCTCTCGTTCTTCTGGAGGCCAGCAGTCATAAAAAAAGGCGATGGGTTTGCTTGCCCTGATTGCGGCACCATTTTCAAAGATAAAGAAGGCTGGGATCTCCCTATCTCGTATTTCTCCCAGTCCAAACGATATTGCGAAAATTGCCATACTCCACTCTGGGAAGCGGATAACACAAGGATACGCAGGTTCGCGCCTGCGGAATTTATCAAAAAATACCTGAAAAACTTCTTCACGTTCGCAGAATTCGACGAAGTGCATGAGCTAAAAGGGAGTGATACCGCTCAAGGGAACGTGTTCGGGATGCTCGCGTCCTGTATCGAGAAAGTCATAACCCTTACTGGGACATTTTCAAGCGGCTACAGCGATGATGTCTTCTACTTGATATACCGCACTTTACCACGCAAAATGCGTGAGGAAGGGTTTCTGTGGACCGACTCTCAAAAGTGGCTCCAAAATTTCGGAATCCTGGAGCGAGTGACGAAAACTTCGAGAGAAGGGCAGGATAATTCCGCGTCCCGCGGTTCGAAGAAACGAGAAAACGTAAGGCGCAGGCCCGGTGTCTCGCCGCTCGTGTACTCGAAATTTCTCTTAGGTAACACCGTGTTCCTCCAGCTCGATGATATTTCAGATAATTTACCGATGCTGACCGAGAACGTGGTTGGCGTAAGAATGAGCCCAGAACTTGAGAAAGCGTACAATAAAATAGAGATGTGTATCGGTGAGCGGGTACGCAGGGAAATGACAGCGACTGGAAATTCCTGCCTTCTTGGCACGTACTTAATGTCGCTTTTGGCCTACCCAGATGTCCCGTTCAACTTTGGGCCGATCCTGCACCCGTCTGCAAAGAAGGAATTACCGGAAGAGTATTTCAAAGAAAAGTTCTTGATAGAGAATCCGGGGATTATTGATCCTCGTGATGTTTTGGTGATCCCAGATGAGTTACCGGAAGATATTATCTACCCCAAAGAAAAACTTCTTCTTGAGATCGTAGAAGAGGAGATCAAAAATCACCGGAGGTGTATTATCTTTGCCTGTTTTACTGGCGTGCGTGATGTCACAGGACGGATCGAGTCACTTCTTCAAAAGAAAAACTTCCGGGTCGCGACCTTGAAATCAAGTGTCCCGCCAGAGACACGGATCTCGTGGGTGAGTGAGAAAGTGAAGCAGGGCTATCAAGTTCTTCTCAGCAATCCTGAACTCGTCAAGACTGGTGCTGATCTGTTAGATTTTCCTACGATCATCTATTTTTCAACAGGCTATAATTCGTTCACGTTGCGACAATCATCTCGGCGCTCCTGGAGGATAGGGCAAACCAAAGACGTAAAAGTGTATTATCTTTACTACCAATCTTCCATGCAAGAGCAGTGCCTCAAATTGATGGGCGCAAAATTAGCAGCAGCGGTTGGCCTCGATGGACGGTTTTCTGAGGAAGGGCTGATCGCCATGGGTTCCGGCGATGATCTTATGAGCGCGCTTGCCAAATCCATTGTGGAGAAAATAGAGAACACGGATTCAGCAGAAAGTATCTGGAAACGGATGGCGAAAAAAACGGAGCGTCCAGAAACTGTACCCAAAGCACCTGCCAAGGTCGCTCTCGCTCCAGCGAAGATCACTCTGCCAGATACCATCAATATCGATCCTCTGACTCCAGCCCGGACCATTTTTATCGAAATCACCAAACTGAAAGGCAAAAGACGGATCGTGGAACGAGTCGAAGGGAGCGAGGAAGAGATACGAAAAGTCATGCAAAAAGAAAACACAGTCGCCCAACTTACGTTCTTCTAATTTTCTTTCAGCATTTTTATGAAACTATTTTTTAAGGAGTACAGTATGCAAATAATAGCAGAACAATCGAAAAACTATTCTGATTTGGAAATCCTGCGTCAGGATTTAGCCCTGAGGGATGTGAGAGAAACAAAACCT
The DNA here is from genome assembly GCA_938003875.1 of uncultured bacterium. GTDB lineage: Bacteria > Planctomycetota > Uabimicrobiia > Uabimicrobiales > JABWCH01 > JABWCH01. Next base: position 12,169 of record CALKWO010000064.1, on the reverse strand, counting down.
TTTCCATTACAAGAGATGAATCTCACGAAGGACGGGGTGCTTCAAGTCAATGGTATTGGTGAATTCATGCTCTCTGACCTTGCGCTTCTTGATGCGGTACGACGTGGCGGACTGCAAGTCCAAAGTTTCCAAAACTTCTTTGGAGAGCAAAAAGAAGTCCTGGATGAAGCAGTGGCGAGCGCAATAAACTCATTTTATAAACATTCGAGGTTCGCCAGTTCGGAAGTAAAATTGATAACGAGGGCGAATGGAAATGATCGGGTCGTACTCGGAATACCATCCAAAAGTTATTGTTTGCTCACCAATGAGCAAGTGGTGGAGAAGGTAGTGAAAACTCTTTCACCGAATTTGCAACTCACACGAGCGAATCTGTACCCATCTTTCATGGAGATCGCTTTTACGGACAAGTTAAACGTAGCGAGAGATAGGGTTGGAGAGGTTGTAGAGTATGGAAACAATTTTTTAAATTCTGAGGGAAGTCGGGTATCTTCTTTTCTCGTTTCTAGCTTTTGTTTTCGTTTGGTCTGTAAAAATGGCGCGACCGCAGCAGAGAAAATGTTCACGGCTCGGTACATTCATAGAGGCGATATGGAGAATAACGGCAAATTTTCAGAAGATACCCGGAACATTTTTGATCGGTTCTCGCTCATGATGCAGAGCCTCCCCAAACTCGGAGATATCCCTGTCACGGAGAAACTCATCTCTCAAATCCGACCGACGCTCATCGAAACACTTAGGACAAAAGACACGGATGAGTTCATAAAGGGGATTGATACGAGCAAAGAAACAGTCTCTGATCTTTGGAACAAGATCACGAATCTGCCACACCGAATCCAGAACCCGCAATCGAAACTGAAACTGGAGCAGCTCGGTTTCAAACTTCTGAGTATGCATTTGTGCTAAAACTGAAAATCAAACCTGAGAGTCAGAGCAGCTCTCAGGTCACGCAGGAAGATTCAAAAATACCATTGACGGCATTTTTGTAAAATTTTTACACCTTCCCCTTTAACAAAATTTTCCAAATTTTTTCCTATTTTTTAGGGGGTAGAGATTTTTTTTAACCTATATTATATGAATAGCTTATAATTTTTTTTTCGGCCCGAAAATGGCAGATTTGGGTAGTCATAATTGGGATTTTCCCTTGACTTTCTCTATATTAGCTTTATACTTATTATTTAATAACAATAGGATTTTTGGACAAAGGAGCCAATATGATAATATCCTTTGCTAGTCTTAAAGGCGGTACGGGGAAAAGTACTTCTTGTACCAACTTAGCTTATGCGCTTTCAACTTTAGAACGGAATGGGAAAAAAGTTTTAGTAGTAGACTTTGATATTCAAAGTGGAGCGACACATATTCTCTCATCAAAATTTAAGAAGTTTAAATCAGGTATTAGTGATATCCTCAAAGGAAATAGAGATTTATCCAACGCTATTCACGAATATAATTCTAAGCTCCATTTGATTCCTATGAAAGATAATTTTTTTTATTTATCATGTGAAGATTTTACTGAACCACTAAAAAAAGCTTTAGATATTATAAAGAGCCAATACGATCATGTTTTTTTTGATCTTCCTCCTTCTATTTATCCGGCATCTGGAATTCCTTTGACTCTCTCTGATGCAGTTATTGTTCCTATTAATTGTTGTGATGGTCTCGGTGTTTTGGGGCTCCAGGGAATAATAAAAGTTATAAAAAAAATAGGAATATCTCCCACTTTATATATTATCGCTACCATAGTTGATAAAACGAAAACATCTAAAGAAGTGATCAATTTTATCAAACAGGAATATTCTGAACATTTCATCCCAATCCATATTAGAAAAAGTGCTCTAATTTCTCAATCTTGTACATTAGGACTCACAATCTTTGAACATCGGCCAAAATCCATAGGTGCACAAGATTATCAAAAAATGGCCAAAGAATTTTTGAAAGTCATAAAAGGAGCCAAAGATGACCAATAATTTTATGCAGGCGTTAAAATCCCCCAAAGAATATGAATCTGATGAAATTGTGATAAAAAATATTCCACTCAACAAAATTGAAGTGGAAAAACAAGTTCGAGAACATTTTGATGATGAAAAACTTTCGGAGTTAGCCGATTCTATCAGAGAGCATGGGATACAAAATCCTATTCATGTTCGTTCTCTAGAAGAAAGAAAATATATAATTCTTACCGGAGAACGCCGTTTTAGAGCTTCACAGAAACTAAATTTAGAATTTATTCCTTGTATTGTTCATAAAGAAGAATTATCAGAAGCCGATATCAAATCACTTCAACTTATAGAAAATTTACAGCGACAAGATTTAACAGGAATCGAAGTAGCTAAGGGTTTTGAAGCTTTGTCCAAACATGGTATGAATCCAAGAGATATAGCAAGGGCTTTAAGTATTTCGGAAGCAACTATCAGTAAAGGTAAAATTATTCTTAAACGCCTTAATCCAGAATGGATTGAAGAAATAGAAAAAACAAAATGTAATATTTCTTTAAATGAGTTATATAACATAGCAAAAGAGATAAGTAAGCAAAAACGGGCTGGATTATACCAAAGCTTTATGAAAAAATACGGGCAAACCGTACAGATGGAGACTGAAGAAAAACCGAAAGAACCAAAAAAATATAACACTGAGTTCAGTGAAAAAGATTGGGATATGGTTTGGGAATACTTAAAAAGACTCGTGCGCCGAGACAAATCTCTCTTGGCTAAATATATAACTCCAAAAAAAATTCAAGAAATATTAGACAAGAAAGATGATTTGGGAATAGAAGGAGAAAAGAGCGAAGAAGAAAAAGTTGAAGAATAGAAGAAGTTATAGCGAAGGAGTAGCGATATCGAGGATATTATTATATTTGCTGGAATACCAAAGTATGATAGGTTAGAAAAAAAATCATCCTATTATCTGAGATAACTTCATGGCAAAGAAGAATGAAAGATGCAAGGAATTCACTTAGATGGAACATGTAAAAGAGCAGTCTTCAAAAAGTAATAATCTAAAATTTGATAGTATCGGAGTGCATTTAGAAGAAGCCGTGCTTAATCGGAATCTCAAATACTCTAAAGATGAATATCATTTGTTTGAAGAGATTGTTTTAAAAGGAAAAGAATTTTTTAAAAGCCGATTGATCTCTGTGTTGCTATTTGGTTCGAGAGCTCGTGGGGATGCCAGACATGGCTCCGATTGGGATTTTTTAATATTTCTGAGAGATTGTGATTATAATACAGATATCCCACATTTGGAGGAATTAGGTGTAAACCTATCATCTAAGTATGGATTGGGTGAAATCTCATTGAGCCCTATGTCTGAAATACAATTCCACAATGTAGAGACGAAATATCCAGGCATACAAAATAATATTCTATGTGATTCAATAAAATTATGGCCATAATGATTTCTAAGCTGGCTGTTTATTCATCAAATCATTTTTGGGTAAAACTATGGTGGATATAGCAAATAAAACCTTTGATCTCATTGAACCTATTCTCTGGACATTCCAGCAGGTGAAACCATATTTGCCCACGTTGTCGCCATTTCAGTATAATTACTATAAAGCAATGCATCTTCATACAGCCCAAACGATTATGCAAAAGATGGGTAAACCTTGGAATAAAATTTTACAGGATATTGGGCTTCCCTGCCCATTAGATCGGGATACGCTCTCTACGCTGAGTCGTTCACTCCATCTCTTGGAAAAGAACCTTGTAAGAGCTCTTGGATTAGGATGGAATGAGACAACGTTCACGATCAAAAACCATAAATTGAAGCCAGATTCGTTCTATCTCGAACGGGCGTATTTGCAGAATAGGCAGATACTTTTATTGGATGTCAAACTTTCTCTATGTAGTTCAATTATAACGATTTATAAATATCTTCCTATTTTTGAAAACCCGCCTGTGCCCAAGCAAATGACATTTTTTTCTGATTGGGTGCCGGAAGATATTGGCAAAACCGAGCCAGGAATATCCAAAGAGCAAGATGGGCAGCTTGGGTTATTTTGTGAAAATAATTTTCTCTATATCTCTTATCTTGTAGGAGTACCGCAAAAGAACCTTCTCCCTGGCTCTGAAATCTCGTTTGGGAGAGTTTCTATCCTCAAAAAGAAAAAACTCCCTCTCAATATGGAGGTTAAATTCTTGGAGTTCAAAGATTTGCCGAAACTGTATTCTCACATTGCAGGAGTTTCCTATAAAGAAGATGATATTCAGCCGATTTTGGAGACAGCAGAGGAGATAAAACAGGTGGTTCTTACTCTTCCCAAAAATGCTACAGAGAGAAGTAGAGAGATTTATGGGAAAGTAAAAAATAGGAATTAAATATGATAAATATGAAATTTTATTATAATCAAAAAGTAAAAGAAGTTATAAAATGTTAAATGAAACTATTATACAACACGTTATGCCTGATCTCTCAAATGAAAAAGATACTGAGATGGCGTTACGGAAAGCATTACTTACTTTAATTGCTCTGGTACAAGAAGATACAACCCATACAACACAAGTATTTATCCAGTATCTTCTTCGTAAATTTCCTCCTTTATCTAAAGCTTTTCAAAAAAATTGCCATCCGATGATACAAGATATCGAATGGATACGGAAAATAGGAAGGGATAAACAATGTAGATTATTTGTGCCGGTAACATTTTGGGAAAAAACTGCATCGACTCACCAAAATGAGCAGATATAAATAAGAGGTGAACCTATGGAACCCTTTGAAATGCTGATTTTTGAGCAAAGCAAGGCGTGGATAGAGGAGCATTTCGATGCCACTACGAAAGATTTGCCAGACTGCCTACTTGAGATATGGATGGAAAATAAAGAACAAATAGAGAAGCACGAAGACACATTGCCGGTAAGGATCTTTATATACGCATACCTTGGACATCTTGCACTAAAAAATGGGCATGTGTCGCTTGATGAACTGACTGAAGATGAGCTTTATAAAGAGTATTATTACTGGCAGGTGAAGCTGGCCTCAATAGATGTGGATAGACGAACCCATTTAACAATTGCTCCGTTACCGCTGTTTTCGTTTGATCCAACAGAACCATTTATAATGACCCAAAAAGGAACTCCTACATTCCATATAACAAAAGAGATGCTTAATTAAGAGGAAAAAAATGATACAGATACCAGAAAGCGACTGGAAAAAATTGAGAAGCATCCGAGAGAATGCGTTGAACCGGTTTTGCAAAACCACACTTTCTCGCATTTCAGCCATGAGCAAGAGTAAAAAAGCAGACACAGAGCCGCATGCGCTTTATTTAGAAATCTATAAATATGTTCATAGCAGAGATAAGCGTTTATCTGAGCTTTTTGATGACTGGAGAAGGAGTACTGCAAATATTATAGTAGCAGGCTGGGCGCATGACGGGCTTATAACGGAAGCAGAGTTTGATACTTTATCAGAAGAAACACAAAGCTTCCTCAAAAATTTTAGCACAATTCGGTTTTATTCTGAATGAAACTTGGGGAATTTTCCTAGCCACGTAGTAAAAATATCAAAAAAATAGATATTTTATACGATTTTCCGATATTTATAAAAACTTTGGGGAATTTTATGATGAGAGAAGAATTGGCTCAACGTTTCAAAAGTCTCCGACAGTTTCGGGAACTGACACAGATGAAATTAGCGAAAAAATTGAATTGCAGACAATCCTATATCTACGACATAGAGAATGGGAAAACGCCTATATCCTTAGAAACTTTACTCAAAACAGTGGAAATTCTCGATGTTGATTTGAGTTACTTTGATTTGAAAAAAACTTTGGTACTGACTGGCAAGGAAAAAACATTACTTGATTCTGTGCTTATCGATAAGAGAAGCATAGATTTTATCGTCAGAGTAGCGAAACAAATCGCGATCAGGATGTACCAAGCGGACGGGGCAGTTGTGGCCAGAGCAACTATTGATGCTCTGGCGATTGAAGAAGTTACCAGCGCGTTGCAAGGATTACGGAAATAGGCGTAGATATAGAAATTCAGTTAATTATAATGAATAGATAGATACAAATATTCGAAAAAGGGAAAAAAAAGATGGAAAAAATTACCCCAGAACGAATCCAGGAAACAAGGACTCTCTATGAAATACTTCCTGCAAAGAGTGCTTCCAGTGGACGGGAGTTTGCTCGTATAGTGAATCTTCTTCTTTTCCATGAGGGACGCCGGAACGGAAGGACGTTAACCATCTTTGACGACCGAGCAGGTGACTACTGGGGATTGGATGCATTCGAAAGAGAAGGGGATAAAATTACGTTGGGTTATCAATACAAATTCTATCCTTCACCCTTAACGAACGAACATCGAGAGAAGATTGAAGAATCTCTCGCCAAAACCTTCAAAGCAATACAAAAAAAAAAGATATGTCTTAAAAAATGGATACTGGTTACGCCTCAAGATTTTATTGAAAAAGCCACGCGCAAGACAGGTGGAGACATCACATGGTTTGAAGAACTTCCCCAAAAATACAAACTATCTTTTCCACTCGAACACTGGGGGCATACACAGCTTCAAAAATTATTTTTGGAAGCCTCTTGTATTGGGCTCTACTACTACCCTGAGCTTTTTCTCGAAGGGACATCGCGGCGCAAGAGTATCCAGGAAATCCGAACACAATACGATAAAACTCTAAAAAACGAATATGGTCGTATTGAATTTGTCGGGATGTCTATCTATAAAGAGGAAGCAGCACGAACCATACCCATGGAAAACATCTATATTCCACTCACAGTTGTATCTAACGATGCAAATGAAAATGATCCTAACGTTCATCGCCGCAATCCTATCGAATTGCTTGCCCCAGGCAATCGCCACGTTCTACTGGGTGATCCTGGAGCAGGAAAGACTACGCTTCTTAGATTTCTCGCTCTTTTTGGGCAGTCTGAGTCGCTACAGAGACGCTATACGAAAAATTACTTGAGTAAAGAGTATTCCTTTGAACGCGATGAACGACTGCCTATTCTCGTTACTTTACGCCGCTATGCCGACACACTGAAAATTAACGATACTCTGTCGCTTCTCGATTATATCAGCGAGAACATCGCTGCCGACTTCTCTACCATCGTTCCATCCGAATTTCTTGAATATTATTTGGAATCAGGTCAGACTATTCTTCTTTTCGACGGCTTAGATGAACTTCCTGACCTCTCCTTTAAGAATAAGATTCGGAAGCGCATCCATAATTTCAGCGAGACTTATCCAGGCAATACGATTATCGTTACTTCACGGATCTACGGATACGAAGGAGAGGCCCGTTTCGATTCCAAAGAGTTCGGACATTATCGCCTAGCAAAACTTTGTATAAAGGAAATCGAACAGTTCGTTGGAGACTGGTATGGTGCACGGCTCGAAAAAAAACAAGAGAGAAAAGATTATAGAGATAGCCTTCTTACCATCTTGAGCAATCCAGAACACGAGGCTATCAGAGAACTGGCTCGCAATCCCCTTCTTCTTACTATTATGTTACTTGTCCATCGAATTGATGCTGTGTTGCCGGACGAGAGATATGTTCTATACCAAAAGTGTACGGAAACATTGCTGAACACTTGGCATACATGGAAATTCAACGAAATTGATCGTATCCATCAGGCCAAGGTAGATCGTCAGAATATCCAACGCATGCAAGCTATAGCTTACTGGATGCACAATCAAATGTGCATGAATGATATTAGAGAATCTTCAGTAGTTGAGTATGATATTTTACACAAGTACCTGACAAAACATATCGAAAAAGAAACACCACCCAATACCAACTATGCTGCTGAGGATATTGCCACCGCTTTTTTAGAATTCGTGCAGGAACGAGCTGGTCTTCTCATTGAGATCGGCGACAAAAAATTCAGCTTTATTCACCTAACTTTTCAGGAGTACCTAACGGCAGCCTGCATTCGCACACTTTCAGAATTGAAAGGTGTATCTGAGGCATGGGAGAAAGAAATTATAGGCCATTGCCTAGACCCCCAATGGCAAGAGGTGATCCGCTTACTAGTAGCAGGCTATAGTTCAAACGAAAGTCAAGAATTCCTGGTAGAAAAGATTCTCGAAATACCTTCCCAAAAAGCAACAAAGGCGCAACTTCTTGGCGGTCTTCTTGTCGATGGGATTGCAGCGGCCCAGTCAAAAAAACACGATGTGTTCTTCCACCTTCTCCGTTCACTCTTATTCGATGACGAAAACGAATGGAAGAACACTTTGTCTCTTCTTCGTGCCTGCCGTGAGAAAATCGATAGAGAATGGAAAACTGTAAAATCGGTGGTGTACTCCCTTATAAAGGAAGAAAAGGAAGAAAGAAAAACACGTCTCCGCCTAATTCTTCTTGCGCTTGGCATGAGCATCGACGAAACATGGAACTTATGCGGTCGTGGTTCAGAACAAGAAGAGGCATTGCTGTCACTTTTCTCCGGTAAGTTACTTACGCTAAAAAATAAAGATATTTTGAGTCTTGATCTGGAATTTTTGAAACTTTCGTCATACTACGCTGCTCTAATATCACCAAACGGTACTTTGCTTGCCACTGTGATTCATAGCTTAAATAGCGGCTTCGACCCGACATGGCATAATAAAAATGCCTTCGAAGCCATTTTAGTAGTAGCAGGAGAGCCTCTGTTGGGAACGCTCTGGGCCTTTGTTGTATATAACTTAATTTTCTCACAAGAAAAATTGGCACAATATGGACAACATCCGAATTGGGAAAAAGCTATAGTATTAGCTCAAACTTTGGATCATGCTGTGACTATGGCTCGATCTCAGTACAAAGCCGACAATCAAAATCAAGAAGTAGCTTTAAATCAAACTTTGAATCTGAATAGGGCTATGGCTTTAGCTCGGCCTTTAGCTCGCTCTCGAGGCTGGAATCCATGGCGGACTCGAAGCAGGACTTTATTGCGATTTATGAATCGAGCTTTGGATACAGTACATTCGCTGAGTGATATAAATTTGATATGCCAAAAAATATCAACCACTACAGAAACTACATCATCTATTTTAGAGTTTTTATGTTATGTTTTTGAGCTAAAACCTACATATCTTTGGAGCGAAGCGTTGAAAATCGTATTCCTGCCTACAATTATCAGCCGTATCAATCTTATAGATTCAAAGTGGTGGAAAGAGACGTGTTATGCTTTTGAAGTTGGAACGAAATCTGAAGAAGCTATTTATGCAGCAGCATGGCAGTTAATCTTCGATGGCATACTTTACATCTGTGGATATCATAAGCCCAATGTAGACTGTCTCCGTAATATGCTGAAATATACAGAAGCAGAGATTGCAGAGCATCAACGCAATTCCGCAGAGATGCAAGCCATCATTACAAAACTTGCGGGATACACACGCTCTTATCCATCTGCTGCACTACGGATTGCACATTGTATAAGAGATATGGCTTACGGCAACGATTCTCGCCGCAATGATCTCAAAGACATGCTCAACTCAAATGATTCGGCCTACCGCGAAATTTTTGAACATTGCTGCTGGTACCCAACAGAAGAAGCAAAAACATGATCCACCTAAAAATCGATAGAATTTTTGTATTCTCAATTTTTATTGATAAAATCACACTATCTATGTGCTTTTTTATAATTTATTTTTAGATCAAGCGCCCTATCCCAAGTAGCAGCTAAAAACCTTTTTCCCACCTTGTTCGCAGGGGAAGCCAACTAAAGTGAGCTTCCCCTGTTTGTTATGTTTGCAAACATTTATTTACATGAGAATCGCTAAGCTGTTCCATTTTACCTCATCACCCAGTAGGTATTATCATGAAAACTCCCCATCCAACGGATACAACGGTTTAGCTTGATAGCGATGAGGGTCGTCGAAAAAAGTGATGTCCGCATAGCCAGCATAAATTTTTCCCGAATGCTTCACCCCCGCGGGAATGTAGTAACGATCACCCTTCAGATATGTGTGTTTATGTCCATCAATCACGAGATCTATCTTGCCTTCGAGAATGATACCCATTTGGGCAGCGTGGGAATGTTCTGGTAATTCAACCTCCTCGCTAAACTCCATGAAGATGATTTGATGTCCCTCGGATTGAGATAAATACGCACGAACGCCTTTCAAGGGGACATCAGCTTCAGGTAAGTTTCGGATAGGTTCGGGAAATATCTCTGGCATCAAGAGTACTCCTTTATAGATTTTCTCTTGTCATATTCATTTTCATTTTATTTCAAAAGCCTTCTGAAAACGCTTTTTAGGATTAGAAAATCGTATTTTATCGGAGTCAAAATGATCGGGATCATATTTGCCGCCGAGCCAGTCCATAGTTTCTTGATATTCTTTGCCCCTTTTCTTTTTAAGAATTTTCAGTAACTCATAGTATCCTCCTACACCACCGCAGTCTTCAGGAGGGCAAGCGCATTCGCCGCCGATACAGCGAGGATACTTTGTTCCTTGTTCTTTCGAAAAACATCCTTCGAATAGTATTTCATGTCTCCAGCGATCACCAAAATCATACTCATACTCCATAGCCATACCCAATTCTTCCAAAAAGGAGGAAAGGGATGCTTCCCATCCTGGAATGATGTCGATGTCATCCTGAAAACCGCTGTTGTCTGGTATGCCAATTTCCATAAACTTGCCATCTTCCAGAGAAATCCTAAATGCGTGCAAGTGATAATCCAGCCACCCCATCACATCCTGAATCGCAACGTGCAAGTCCCAAAAACTATAATTTTCAGGTACCTGGATACGTCGCCAAATCAGAGGAACGATTTCATTGAGAGTTATCTTGAACTGATAAACCTGCTTTTCTTTTGGCATGCTCGACTCCGATATTTTACTTCTTGTTTAGCATCACATCATGAATAAACCTGATTATAGCCTTTTGTAATGACTTTGCAACAAAAAAAATCAGCTATAAATCATTTTTTCCGTAACATTTAAGAGTAACTCCTCCATCTTTTACCAGATGATAGAGAAAACGTTCATTTAGTTATAATCATTCTTGTATATCAAAATATATAAATTTTTTTTATAGAAATTAGTTAAAAAAAATCTTATAATAGCTATAATCTAACAGGAGGTAATTTTGAGTGGTTATTTTTTTTGCGCGAGATAAATGAGCCACTTTTTTCTAAATGAGCTATTTTTGGATGAAAGATAATGAAAACAAAGCAAGAGTTCAGGGTTTATGCCTATATCCGAGTGAGCCGCGATACACAGACCACGGAAAACCAGAGATTTGAAATCCTCAAGTTCGTGGATTCGAAGAAAATTCAGATTGATGAATGGGTAGAAGAAACCGTAAGCGGCATAAAGAAAGTTCAGGACAGGAAACTCGGTGAGGTTATAGGGAAACTCAAGAAAGATGACCTACTCATTGTTACTGAGATGAGCAGGCTTGGCAGGAGCCTCATGGAGGTCATGAGCATCTTAAACAGCCTCATGGAGCGAAATGTAAAGGTGTTTACCGTAAAAGAGAAATACGAGCTTGGGAATAATATCAACTCGAAAGTCTTAGCGTTCGCGTTCACCCTGTCTGCCGAGATCGAGCGAAATTTGATTGCTCAACGAACAAAAGAAGCTCTGGCTCGAAAGAAAAGCGAAGGAAAAAAGCTTGGGCGGCCCAAAGGTCGGCTCTCAACCACAACCAAACTCACCGGGAAAGAAGAACAGATCAAGGAACTTCTCATAAAAGATATATCCTATAGTGCGATCGGCAGGATTCTAGGGGTAAACAGAATTACGGTGACAAATTTTGTGAAGAGCAGGAAGCTCCAAGATACGGCTTTTAAAACATCGAATAATTCCAAAGACCAGCTTAAAACAATAAAAGTAAAATTGTGGCTGCGAGTTGAGAATAATAGCCCATTTGTAAGAGGAAAAGGCAAAGTCCGCAGCGAGATTGAGGAAGAATGTCTCGAACGATATGATATGAAAAAGCCCCAAAATGGTAGTTGGGATTATGAGATTACTATCCCGTATACAGACGATAAAGATTTAGATAAAATCATTGATGAGATTCTCAGCGAAGCGCATAGTATCGCAAATAGACGGAACTGTTTCATTGAGACGGATGTAAGAGAAATAGGAGGCGAGCGGTCGTGGTAAGCAATATTATGCTTTTCATGCCCGGCTATCTCTCTGGAGTCAGAACAATATTTCTAATAACTAATAATTTTAATTATAAGGTGTTATTTATATGGACAAATTGCCTGCAATCACAGTGAAAGACA
>CALKWO010000063.1 GCA_938003875.1 uncultured bacterium | reverse complement strand
TCTTTCGTAAGCTCTTGGTAATCAATAATCCAGATTTAACATTGTCAAATTAATTCGTGTTTTTTTCTTTTCCTCTCTGTGGCCTGGGTGTCCTGTTGAGCCGAAAAAGTCATGTCTGCTCAAAATCCAAACACAAGCGCAATCCCTACGTCTTCGCTCATCGCATAAAAATTTTGCCATACGTTGACAAAAGAAAATATTTTTGATATAGTAAAATTTATTAAAATTTCGAGAAATTAAAAAAAGTATAAACTATTTATTTTACTTCAGCTTTTTTAGGAGAGCATTTATGGGTAAAAAAATCACTCCATTTAGCCCATTGCCTGTATGCTTGATGCTAGCTTTGTCTTTTTTTCTGATTTCCCTGGATGCGACGGAAATCCATCGCTGGAATTTTACGCAAGGGACAGGGACATTGGCAACGGACAGCATAAATTCGAGCAATCTCTATTTGATGAATATGTCTAATGCCAACTGGAGTCTGGATACTCCTTCGGGAAAAGACTATTCCCTTCAATTCGATGGTGTTGACGAATATTTGAGCCTTGTAAATCAAGATTCGATTATTCTGCAAAGTACCAGTAATTTTTCTGTATCTCTATGGTATAAAGGGACAGAAACAAGAACCAACACTGCAAGCACTCTTGTAGGCAGAGGCTTGATTTCTTGGGATAGTAATTCTATATGGGCAGCTCTTGATATCAAGGATGGAAAGCCTGCTTATACACACTATGATGGGTCATGGACATCGAATATCATAGGATCAAACAGCATTGCAGACAACCAATGGCATAATATAACATTTGTCAACCAATCGAACCAAATGGGATACCTTTATATAGATGGCAGCCTGGTCTCCAGTGGGCAGTCTATTTTAAATAACAATACCATGGGCTTTCGCCTCAACCATTTTATGCGCACATATTCCAGCGTTTATACAAGTGGTAAACTCTACGATATCCGCATTTTCAACGAGGCTTTAACTCAGCAGAGCTTGAATACGATGATTCAGGAAACATCTTCTGTCCCTGAACCAGCATCTATTATACTTCTTGGAATCGCTGCTCTGCTCTTGGTTTCAACAAAATGGGTGCTAGCTAGACACTAAAAAAGTGAATAGACTAAAGTGGAAGTCTTTTCCACTCTATTGCAAGAGAAAAGACGCAGGGATTGCGCTCACGGAAGCCTTTTTCACATACATCGTCTTTTTCAGCGCAACCCTGCGGCTACATCTATGGCATGGGGAAAAGACGCAGGGATTGCGCTGGCGGTCGCCGTTTTTGTATACATGGTCTTTTTAGGCGCAACCCTGCGGCTACAATCTATTGCTACAATCTATTGCAAGACAATATTTAAACTTAAATCCTCATCCAGGTTTATATCATTGGTTTTGGTTCAAATTTTCCCAGGTGCGAAGGGGTTGTTCATATTCTATGAACAAGGATTTGAGCATGGCCTGCCTTGCCCAATAGCCTTTGGAATAAGCATCTCTTTTATAGGGGAAATAGACACGGATTTCCAGATAGTCTGCTTTGATATTCAGAAGATTTTCTGCTTTGGGGTCGCTGAATTTAAAGATTTGGCCTTCTGTGTTGGTGGGTTTTGTATCCCAATCTGGTTTTCCATTGCCTCTTACCTTGATCGTGATTCCCAAATAGGTGGAAGAAGGATTTTTTTCTGTCCAGGAAATCTTTTTCCATAATGCTCCTGGTGCATATCGGGCTGCTTCGAAATAGGCTCCATGGGAACCATCATAGCCTTTGAGGTTTCTATCCCAATATCGGGCAGGAAAGGCATAGGCAACATCGCCAGTAAGATGGGCAATGGGTGTTGTGCCAAAGCTGCCACGAAGCAAAGATTTTTCTTCTTTGTCCTCTGGCATGATAAAGCGGTCGAGCGATTTGGACGTATAGCTGAGAATTTCATCCTCAATGCGAATATAGCCTTCCAAAGTGAAATCCTGCGTATTTTTCACAGAAATGCTGGATGCATAAGGGGTAATAGATTTTTCGAGAGTAGTAGAAGGTAAAGAAAAGAAATAATACACAGGAGTTCCTATGTCGTAAATACCCTTCTGGCTTTTTAGAAAGCCTCTATGGGGAGGATAAAGGCGATTGTTTTCGATTTCGCTGAAGGCTATGTATTCATCGCCTATTTTGGCTATGCCACCATCGGATGGCCATTCGCTTATGGTATTTACTGTCATTTCTCCATTTTCTGTCAAAAGAGGTACTGTGAGAAAACACTTTGGCCTGTATCTGGCCTGAACAAAATGTAGTTCATCTAGCAGGAAAGAGCCTGAATTTCCTTTCGTGATGTTTTTTCCCCACAGGCATGGATAGATCGTGCTAGGAAGTTCTCCAGAGGGAAATTTCAAAAAGCGGGTTGGAGGAGAATATTTCGCTTTTACATCGCTTTTTAAGGCAGCATATCGTCCATAAGCCCAGTTTATTTCATGGAGTTCTTTTTGTTGTGGCTTGTCTTCAGGGATCAGCGTTACTTCGTCACCCCTGCCCATCTTAGAATATCTTGTCTGGAAGACAGGGATTGCTTTTGCGCCCATCCGATGCCTGGCACTTTGCGTGCCGCAAACGCCTCTGTATTCAGGCTGGTATTTTTTCCCTTTGCTGATTTGGGATATCCATTCTCTTAAAGCCTGGTCGCTGAACTGGATTTTGAAAACCAGCGTACTCTGATCTTCTTCCTTCTTTTCATAAGAAATCCATTCGTTATCTACCTGGACAAAACCCTCTTCTTTATATTCTTTATGGCTGTCCAGCATCATGGAAATAGGAAAGATGTATGTATTTTCCAGAGGAAAGGCTTGAGCTGTTGTGCTGAACTGCCCTCTCTGGCAATCAGAAAATGAACCATCGTTGGATTTATCATATTTTACAATTTCATGGAGAATCTTTTTGTCTTTGCTTTGATGCAGGATCAAGACAAAACCTTTGGGCGGAAAGTCTTTTGTTCTCGCTGGAATTTGCTCGTCCTTGGCTGCGAGGTCTTTTTCTAATTTGCTATAAAGGTTCCCGCCTTCGGGAAGATCATGGCGAATCTCTGCTGCTGGAAACAGATTGCTTGCCAGATATTCTGTATAGCCAAAAGGATACACCATCACTCCTTTGGCATGATCGCTGGCAATCGTGCCTCTTGCGCCTCTTTGCAAGCCTTGAGCATTATAGTTTTCATATCTTTCCCGCACAATCAGATTGTTCCCTATAACCTGAGAATATTCTATGGCTTCTTCTCCGATCTGAATGACTCCCTCTGCACTCAAACCTGCTGTATCGTCCAGAGGAATTCGCTTGCTTTCTTTTGTAATATTTTCAGACAGAGCAGCTTTAAAGCTACTTTTGCCTAGAAGATAATACGATTCTCCCTTAGGCTCGCCATCTATCCATAAACTCAAGCCTCCTGGACTTGTGCTATACCATGCAGCTATAATATGATACCATTTTTCTTCCAGATCCATAGGAACGGAAATCTCTAATGCTTTTTTATCCAGGGAAGCGTCGCTCAAGGTTAAAACCCAAGAGTCGTTCTCATACAAAAGAGTGACTCTGTCTTCTCTTTCGCCTTTTCCCATATCAAACACAGTATATGATTTACTCTTGGAAAGGGGATAAAACCAAAAAGACATAGAGCCAGGCACGATTTCTTTACCGTTCGCCATGGATTTCAAAGTAGGAGGGTTGGGGCCAGGGCATATAGCTCCATCGAAAGTATCGTTCCAGGGATGATACTGGGAACGCACGCTTCCCTGAGGGGAGCGTGGAACATAAAGGGATACGGTGTCCAGCAAAAGTCCTGTTTCTGAATGCTCTGGGTTACTTTCAGGAAAGACGATAAAAGGCTGTACCAGATTCGGCCTTGTCATGATTCTATAAGAAGAGAACCTTTGCCTTTGTTCCTCGAAATCTTTTTGACTCTCCAGCCTCCAGAGCTGAGATGACAGAGGAGCGACAGTCACCATTCTTTTTATGCTATACTGAGTAAGCGGTATGCTTTGCATATCATGAAGAATAGCGGTAGATTGCAGTGTATAGGTATCCTGGTTGCGATATACCAGAGAAGCCAGAGGGTATGTGTCGAATTGTTTTTCTCTGTCAGGAGCAGGAAGTCCCTCAAAGCGAGAGATTCCTTCAAACCTGCCTCTATATCCTGAAACACAGCAAGCCTGAGATAGAATTGTCTGAATCTCCTGAAAATTCAAGGCTGGCTGCCCTGTATCGTCTTTTGTCTGGCTTTGTTGCAGGCTTTCTTTCAAAGCGTGCAAAAATTCGTATAGATTTCCATGGGATTTGAAAAAATTGCCTTCCTGACGATAGCCAAAAATAGAGCTTGCCAGAATTCCCGCTTCCTTTGCATCCAAGTAGCTATTGCCTGCCTGTAATCCTTTGAAAAGAGCGTACAATACTTTGGGATGGGCCGTATTGATATGGATAGGCTGCGAGTCCAGAACCGAAACAACGGCCCTGTTTTGCTGAAAGGATTCTTTAATTTGTGTGTCCAGCCTTATCTGTCCAGGCAAAGATCGAACGATCATAGCGTAGGATTCCTGCTCTCCCTGCTTGATTCGTATTGTCATACCAGGACGATAGGAGGAAGTGTCTGTCACCTTTAAAACACTACCTTTCCCAGCTTCTACGTTTTTTTCAGGCAAATCATTGCCCAGAGTCTGAGGATGGACAAAAGCGTGATAAAAAGGATAAACTGTCAGAAAAGGCTCTATTTTAGCGAAGAGGGAAGCATCTATTGTATAGGCACTGAGATCTGCGATCTGTCGGATTTCTTCCAGAGTCCTATAAGGTACGAAGGAATTCGGTTTTCTGCTGATTCTATGAGAGCAGATTCTATGCGCTCTGGCATCTATTATCAACATACCTGGTTTCAAAATTTGAGGTTCTATGAAGCGAGGTGATTCTCTGTACATACCTCTGCGGCATCCCGTAAAACGATCAGGGGCTTTTTTTTCATAGAAAATCAATTCGCCTTCTATCCATAGATAGCCTGATTCATCGGCAAAGGAAAATGTGCTATCCACAAGAATCACGGAATCATAAGGCTGTGCTGTTTCCTTGATGATCGCCGAACCTATCAGATTTCCCAATAGCCACGGGGAAGCAGAATTTGCAGATATTTTTCCTTGTTCATCTTCAACAGAAACCGACCAGAAATCCCCTTTAGGGTCGGCAAGATTTTTGCCAGGAACAGAAAGCGCAACGTCATATTCCTGAGGGGAATCATAGTCTGGTGTTTTCCATAAAGCATCCTGGGCCGTATAGCGTTCATGGTGGTCGCATGTTTTGGTAAGACGAGAAACAGCGTAATCCAGAATTCCTTCTGCTGCAAACCTTGCTTTTGTATTCAAAAGTGCATTGCTACGCATTCTTTTTTCTACTTTCATCACGACCGCAAAAGGAATGCCGATCATAAAAAGTATGCCTAGTGCGATAAGAACTATGGCCATAGCCATAGCATTCGTATTCTTCTCTCTCATAAAGACCTTCTTCTCTCAGAATAATTTTATAATAGAAATTATCAAAGTGAATATTATAAATAATTTTTTGAAATTTTTCTCAATAAATTTGTCGAGAAATATTCTGGTAAGAAAAATTTTGTATTGTTTTCATGGGAAAAAAATAGTACTATGATAAATTACCAGGGGCGTTGCCCCTGGCTATTATATTTCGACCCTTCGGGGCTAAGATTTGGAATATAGCTTAAAGTGCATTTATCACTAAAACTATAATTTCCTATACAGTAAACTATATATTTTTAGACAGTGCTTATGGTGGTCTCCTATTTTTTATATGCTTTTGTTCATTGACAAACCAAAACAAAAATGGTTCAAAAATCACTATGGAAACTCATCTTTTAGGTAGTCGTTATCTTATCCAAAAAGAAATTGCTGTAGTAGGAAACAGCGTTCTTTTTATTGCTTATGATTCTTTAAAAGAAAAGGATGTCCTCTTGACCAATGCGGTTTTTCCTGCATTGGCACAAAAAGAAAAAGAACGACTTAGGGCTTATTACCAAAGCCTTGTAAATGATATAGGAAAAGTTCCCTGCGAATTTTTATCTCCCGTAAGCGATTTCTATGAAACCTCCTTTTCTAAAGTTTCTCCTTTGGAAAAACAAAGTATTTCTAAATTGCTTCCTGGCCTGGTGCTATCCAATGAAACACCAGTCTTTACATTCATCAGTCATAAAAAAACAGAAGAAAAACTGCTTGGGGATCTTATTCCTTCTATAAAGGCAAACTGGGAAAAATATTTTTTATGGGTCTTACAGGCTTTATCACATCTACATGCCCAGGGAATCATTTGCTATCATATATCTCCTTTTAGTATATTTTGTAGTGAAGAAAAAATTTGTCTGGCAAACGCAGGGATCGTTCCACCTGGGCATCTTTTCTTTTCGCCTTCTTGCTATGCAAGCCCAGAAATTTTGCATCACGAATCGCATGATTGTAGAAGTGATCTGTATTCTCTAGCTTCTCTTTTTTACCATTTGATCACAGGTGAAAAGTATGAATTCCAAAAAGTAAATTCTGGCATTTCTTCTAAATGCAATGAGATATTGGAAAAATGCTTGCAGCTCTTGCCACAAAATCGTTTTAAAGATGCGATTGAGTGTGCAGAAAAGCTGTTTTTGGTTTCAGGGGAAAAAAATCTTTCGCTCCCGCCACGCCAGTTTTTACTGAATTCTCCTTTTCCTTATGAAGCTTTTCCTGATCTCACTAAAAAAATATTGAATTTTGAAGAAAACAATGATTCTACTATGGTTTGTTTTGCGGCTTGCCCTGCAGGAACTGGAAAAACAGCTTTTTTGGAACAGATTCAGGAGTATTGCGATAAACAGGGCTACTTCTCCCTGAGCATTTCTTGTTCTGCTCAGGAATCTCATCCTTTTTATCCATTTCTGATGCTAATGGATAAATTAGGAGAAAACTTCGAAGAGGAATCGGGATTTTCTTTAGAGCCTCCTTTGTATAGCCATTTTTCCCTGGACGAAACATACCAACATGCTCGTAAGAAAATAGCGAATGTCCTCTGGGAAAAAGCCAAAAGTCCCTTTGTATTGTTGATCGATGATTTACAGTGGGCAAGCAAAGAGACTCTGGACATTATAAAATACCTGATCGTTTTTAGTAGCAAGCAAGAAAATAAAAACAGATTACGCATTCTGGCTGCTTATCATAAAGAAAAAAATGGTATACTGGAACGCTTTTTAGAAAAACTCTCCCAAGAGACACTAAAAGAAAGTATATATTTCTTTTCTTGGGAAGGGATGAAAGATTTAAAAAATATATCTTCCTGGATTACTGAAACTCTGGGGATGCCACAGGCTCCCGTGAAGTTTATTTCGCAGTTGAGCCAGGCAACAGGGAACAATCTGGTTTTCATGCAGAAAATTTTGCTCGGTTTCCTTCGGAAAAAAACACTATATCAGGAGCATGGAGAATGGTGTATTGCAGGAAATTCCAACGAGGGCATCTCCTTTCCAAAAGATTTTCAGGAGGCTATGGAAAACTATCTTGCTACACTTCCTCAGGAATCTATTCTTTTTCTCCAGTTTCTATGCTTAAGCGGTTCCTCTCTTCCTATGGATTGCCTTTTGAATTATAGCAAGTCAAAAAATATAGAGGGTGCTTTTTTATTATGGGAATTTTACAGGGATAGAGTCATTCGCATAGAAAAAGATTTTATGGTTTCTCTCAAGAGTAGCAGTTTTTGGGAAAAATACCATAGTGATCTGGTGTCTCGCAAAGAACTTTTGCCTGGTATTTTAGAAGATATAGACACTTTCTGGAAATCCAATCTTCGCTGCTTTTTTCTCGCAGGTCTTGTCCCAGAAGGCCATCATTTTAGATTTTACTATAAAGAAATTTTTTCTCAACTTGCAATATCAGGCATGGAAGATTCTTTGGAGAAATGGCTGGAAAAATATCTTTCCTCGCTTTCCTCAGAAACACTGGAAGATTGTATTTTGATAGCAGAGATGGCATTTTATCTGAGAATGCAAAGCATTGCCTTTTGCTATTTTGAAAAAGTGCAAAAAAAAGGCCATTATCCTCTAGCCTTATTACGTCTTTATGAAATGGCATTATGGGATGAAAATTGGAGTTTGGCAGAGCAGTATTCCAAAACATTAGAAAAAGAAGAAGGCCTTATATATAAAATCCTTCGTTCCTATCTGGATGCCTCTAAAAAATACCTTCAAAAAGAGGAAAAATTTGCCTGGCAAAGCATTCAGAAAGCTTTAGAATTATGCCAGCAAGGTTTGAAAGAAGGCAAAGAAAAAGAAAAATTCTTTAGCATTTATTGCCAAATTTTGCAAAACAAGTCTGTTCAGTCAAGAGCCAGCCAGTTGGAATCAGAAATTGCCCTGGCATTGGATATTGCATTCTCTTTGGGCAACCTTCAAGCCCAGATCAAACTTTATGCTTTGCTTGCTTTAGCATACAAACAAAGAGCAGAATATTATAAAGCTTTAGAAACATACCAGAAAAGCCTGGATCTTACGGAAAAATTTGCTTATCCTTCTGCTAAGATAGATGCCCTATCTGCCATGGGCGAAATCTATACGATTTTGGGATGCTATAAGAAGGCAGACAGCATGCTTTCCCAAAGCGTCCAGACTTATAAAACAGATAAAATAAAAGGCTACATGGCAAAAGCCACTTTAATGAAAGCCAGAATAGATGCTCTAAAAGATAAGGAAAAAGCACAAGATCTATATCAGGAAGCACTCCAGATAGCTAGAAAATATCACGATAAGGAAAGTATCGCCTTTTCTTTATTAGGATGGAGTGAATGGCTCATTTCTCGTGATATTCAGACAGCGATTCTATACTGGCAGGAAGCCAGACCGCTATGGCAATCTTTATTGTATCCATGCCTGGAAATTTATGCAAGTGTGGTTCAGGCAAAGATAAAGCTATTCGAGCAAGAGCCTCCAGAGAAAATACGAGATTTCCTGAAAGAAATTCTCTCCCTGGCTCATGAAAAAAAGCATCGGGAATATTTATGGCAGATATATGCTTTTTATGCTGAAAGCTATAAGATTCAAGGGAATTTACAGGAAGCAGAAAGATTCCTGGAAATAGCAAAAAAAATTTTGCAGGAAAATGTGCAGTCCTTTTCGCCAGAAATTCAGGAAAGCTACTGGAACTCTCTGGAAATAAAGCGATTCTTGAAAAAAATGTCTGCTTCGAACGCAGAGCCTTCTAGTGGAAACATCCCAGAAGATACTGCCTCAGCAAAAATTACGAGAAGAATCCCCTCTTTAGAAGAGAGCATACTGCCATACCAACAGGAAGTGGTGCAGAATCATCTCAATAGCATGAGAGAAGAAAACAATCGTTTGCGCAGGTTGTTGGAAATCAACAAAAAAATCAATAAAGAACACAATTTGCGTAAGTTGCTAGACTTGATTATGGATACCGCTATAGAAATTACAAAAGCAGAGAGAGGCTTTTTGATCCTTACTACAACAACACAGGAGAAAAAAGCGTTTGAAGTAGCCAGGAATTTTGAGAAAGAAGACATATCTCATCCTGAGTTTGAAATCAGCCATTCTATTACGGAAAATACCATACGCACTGGCATTCCTATTCTAGCAACGGATGCTATGCAAGACGACCGTTTCGATGGATATAGAAGCGTTTCTGATTTAAAACTTCATTCTGTCCTTGTCGTGCCGTTAAAAAGCAAGGATAAGATCCTGGGAGCCGTTTATATTGACAACCGTTTTGAAAAGGCCATCTTTTCAGAAAAAGAAAAAATTTTACTCGAAGCCTTTTCTGATCAGGCGGCCATTGCTATCGAAAATGCACGGTTGTTTGAAGAAAATCAAAAAAAACAAACAGAGCTGGAAGCGTCCAAGTCTTCTATAGAAGAGCTAAACCAAAAGCTGGCATTAGCTAATGCTAAGCTTTCCAAAAGAATAGAGCGTAAAGAAGAAGAACTGAAAGAAGTCAAAAACATTCTCCAAAATAGCCAATATGAGCTGGAAAGTGTTTCTCGCTTTCACAATCTTATTGGCAAAAGCAAGAGGATGCAGGAAATCTTCCAGATTTTAGAAAAAATTGCAGACAAGAATATCCCTATTTTTATACATGGAGAGAGTGGTACTGGTAAGGAACTGGTAGCAAGAGCCATTCATTTCAATGGGAATCGCAAAGAAGAAAATTTTCTTTCGGAAAATTGTGCTGCCATTACAGAAAGCCTTCTGGAAAGCGAGCTTTTTGGTCATACAAAAGGCTCCTTTACAGGTGCATACACAGACAAAAAGGGACTTTTTGAACTTGCTAGCTCTGGCACTTTGTTTCTGGATGAAATAGGAGATATGAGTCCTAATATGCAGGCCAAGCTTCTGCGTGTTCTGGAAACCAACAAAATTCGCAGGGTTGGTGGCAAGGATGAAATTACGATTGATGTGCGTATTATTTCCGCGTCTAATAAATCCTTAGTGGATCTTGTTTCTAAAGGGCTGTTTCGGGAAGATTTATTCTTTCGCCTCAAAGTCGTCCAGATAGATTTGCCTCCTTTACGAGAAAGAAAAGAAGACATCCCTTTGATTGTGGAACACTTTTTAGCAGAATATGCAAAGGAGAACAAGACCCATCTCAGAAGTGTAGACAAAAAGACTCTAGCTTTTTTGATGAACTATCATTGGCCTGGTAATATCCGTGAACTTAAGAATATGATATATAACGTTCTTAGCCTGTATGATGAAGAAGTATTGACAATCGCTCATTTTAAAGACCTGAATCCATCAACAGTACCCAAAAGCACGGATTTCCTCAGCCAGGAACTTTCTATTGATGAATATGCAAAGATCTTTGTGCTTCACAATCAGGAAAAATACAACGATAGCCAGTTAGCCCGTATTTTAGGCTTTAGCCGAAAAACTCTATGGGAAAAAAGAAAAAAATGGGGTATTTTGAAAAACTAACATTAGGAACAAGAATTAAATAAGTTCCACATTTCCTCCTGCAGACTCAAGCAGATGCTATTAACATAGCACTGCTTAGTATGCACAGGCTTTTTTTCTTGTATACTGATTTTGTTATAATATTTACAGAAATAAAAATCTCATAAATAACTATTGTATAATGAATTAAAAATGGGGAAGTTTTTTAATTCTCATAATTTATTAATATTTTTGAAAGGGGTTGGGGAAGTCTTTTTTGAAAAAAATTCCCCCAAAAAAACGAATGAAAACACAAAAAATCATGGTGACTTCAGCATTGCCTTATGCCAATGGGCCTATCCATTTAGGACATATAGCAGGTGCATATCTCCCAGCAGATGTCTATGTTCGTTTCCAGCGTCTTTCAGGAAATGATGCTGTGTTTATCTGTGGAACGGATGAACATGGCGTTCCTATTACGCTAAGAGCAGAGCAGGAAAAAGTCACACCAAGAACCATTGTAAAACGCTATCACGAAGATATAAAGCGTGCCTTTGAGCGTTTTAACATCGTGTTTGATAATTTTTCTGGAACAAGCCAGGTAAATAACAAACACCATGCCAACCTATCTCGTGAATTTTTTATGAATCTAGTCAACAATGATTATATTTCTACACATCTGAGCGATCAACATTTTTGCAATCATTGCAATCGCTTTCTGCCTGATCGCTTTATCCAGGGAACCTGTCCTAAATGTGGAAACGAAGAAGCCAGAGGAGATGAATGCTCTAATTGCAGCCACCAGTTTGAGCCTGTGGAACTAAAAAATCCTAAATGCCGTATATGCTCCAATGTTCCTGACATCAAGGCCAGTAAGCACTGGTATTTCCGCCTGGATATGCTGCAAAAATCCTTAGAGGAATGGCTGGATACAAAAACAGAATGGAAAGAAAACGTTTTGAACTTTGTCAAAGGCTGGTTCAAACAAGGATTAAAAGAAAGAGCCATCACAAGAGATCTCTATTGGGGCGTTCCTGTTCCTTTGCAGGACGCAGCAGGAAAAGTCCTTTACGTCTGGTTCGATGCTCCTATTGGTTATATCTCATCAACTATGCAGTGGGCTGAAAATAAAGGAGAAAAGGAAAAATGGAGAGAATACTGGCAAAATCCTGATTGTAAGATTGTGCATTTTATTGGCAAAGACAATATTCCTTTCCATGCCATTATATGGCCTGCTATGCTTCTGGGACAAAAGCAAAACTACCAGTTGCCCTGGAATGTCCCTGCTAATGAATTTCTCACTTTTGGCCTGACAGAAGACCAGGCAAGTGGCAAAGCCTCCAAATCCAAAGGGAATGTCGTTTGGGTGCATGATGCCCTGGACCATTTTCCTGCTGATATGCTTCGTTACTATCTGGCAGCTAACGCTCCAGAAAAAAACGACAGTGTTTTTACCTGGAAAGACTTCCAAAAAAAGTGCAATGCTGAGTTACTCAATGTACTAGGGAATCTTGCTAATCGAGTACTGAAATTCATCGAAAAGAATTTTGAAAGCAAAATCCCTCAGCCAGGAACCTTGACACAGGCTGACCAGCAAATGCTCTCTTTGGTACAGACTACCATGGAAAAAGTCTATAAATATCTGGATAATTTTGAAGTACGCAATGCTGTAAGTGAAATCGTAGCTATGGGAAGATCGGGAAATCAGTATTTTGATGAAAAAGCACCCTGGAAATCCCTCAAAGAAAACAAAGAAGACTGCCAAAACTGCATGTATGTAAGCGCACAGCTTGTCAATGCCATGAGCATTATGCTATATCCCATCATTCCTCAATCTGCTCAACAGCTTTGGGAGCAGGCAGGTCATAAGGGCAGCATAGTAAGATGGGAACAGGGAACAAAAGAGCTTCCTGTTGGCCATGCTATCGGCGTACCTTGCGGACTTTTTCCTAAAATAGAAGACGAAATGATTGCCAACCTGGAGACAAAGCTTGTCGAAGCTCTTGCTGGTCAAGCCAAAGCAAAGCACGAAGAAAAAACAGCAGATTTCAAGGAAATTTCTCTGGAAGATTTTAAAACTGTAGAAATTCGCATAGGAGAAATTCTGGAAGCTCAAAAAGTTCCTAAAGCAAAAAAACTGCTTCAGTTGAAAGTGAAAATCGGCGAAGAAATCCGCACGCTTGTTTCTGGAATTGCGCAGGAATATGCACCAGAGCAACTGCCAGGGAAAAAAGTTCCCATTCTGGTCAATCTCAAACCTGCCAAAATCTGCGGTGTAGAAAGCCAGGGAATGATTCTTTGTGCTACCGTAGACGATAAGCCCGTATTGCTGTATCCCGAAAAAGACGTACCTTCTGGCTCTTTGATAAGCTAGCAAGGCATAGATTGTAGCCGCAGGGTTGCGCCGAAAAAGCCGTATCTGCCCAAAAGTCCAAGGCCAGCGCAATCCCTGCGTCTTCAACCAATACCCTCCGAAATAACCCAAAAATTTTTGCTATTATTGTAGCCGCAAGGCTCTGATTCTATTTTTTCTTTTTATAGATTTGAACATGCCATTGAGATCCTGACCTGATTTCATAGCGTTGGGAAAAATTATCCATATTCAAAGCAATAGCAACCTGCAGCAGACTGTTGAGATATAAGAGAGGCTCTCCTTGTGCAACATCGCCAAAGCTGCGGGCATAAGGTATTTGGCCATGATACATGAGCTTATCTTTATGCCATAGAGTTACATCTAAAGTATCTCCATGTTTTACAGAAAGCTTCTGGAAGATTTCTTCAGGAATGTTCGTCCAAATATTGCCATAAGCTGGGTCAAGAACAGGAATCGTTCCATAGACTTTTTCCTGGCGGTATTCTGCCCTTACATAAGGAATCTTGTAAAGCGTTTGTCCCAGGGATGGGCCAACCTGTTCCCAGGTAATTTTTCCGCTTGCCAGCCTGGCACCTGTATAGGCATAAATATCTCTGCCGTGGAAGGTATAGGAACTTTGTGAACCAGGCAATCGGTTGCCTTTTTCATCAATTTCACGGACTTCCTTGATTCCCATTGTTTCGGCTAACAAGGTTGCAGTTCCATTGTCTGGTGTCACGAGATAATGTCCGCTTAGGGTTTGTAAGACTATGGATTTGCGTTCTGTCCCGACACCAGGGTCTATTACGCTGACAAACACTGTGCCTGAAGGCCAATAAGGAACAGTCTGCCATAATCGGTAAGCTGCTTCCCATATTTCAAATGCAGTGATATTGTGGGTAAGATCAAAAACAGGCAGGCTCCTGTCTACGCTAAAGGCCACGCCTTTCATAGCAGCAACTGCTCCATCCTGAGTACCAAAATCCGTTTGCAAAACCAAAGCATTTTGGGCAAAAACAGAGAAGCAAAGTACAAAAAGAATAAAAACAAAAATTTTCATAGCTACATTCCTAAAAAATAGTTATTTCCGATCTGTAAGAACTTTGCATTCAGGACAATAGCCAAATATTTCCAGCTTATGCCCTGTTATATCATAATGGGTTTTATTTTTTAAGGTTTTTTCGTAACACTTTAGAGGACAATTTTCTAAAGCCAATACTTTTTTGCAATGGATACATACAATATGGTGCTTATGTCCTTCTTTGGCTATCTCAAACATAGCCTTATTGTTTGAAGATATGTTGCTCTTGATCACGATTCCCTTAGCTACAAACAAATCCAGTATTCTGTAAACAGTAGAAAGGCTTATTTCCGCATTTTGCTCTTTAGATTTTAGATATATATCCTCTGCTGTCAAGGGAATTGTGGATGTTTCCAGGATGTCCAAAACCTTATTTCTGCCTTGAGTATTCTTGAGTTTCCAGTGAGAAAAAAATTTTGTTCGTTCAGGCATTTTTTTTAGCCTTTCCTATATTTTTTTACAAGAAAACAAAGAACAAATGCTAGTGCATTCAATAGTACAATCGTTGCTCCTGTAGGTAAATTATTTACAAAAGATAGAAATACGCCTAAAATAACACAGGATATAGAAATCAGAGAGGAAATCACCAGAGTAGACTTAAAACCTTGGGAAATCTGCAGTGCAGCCACGGTGGGAAAAAGGATCAGGCTGGAAATGAGCAAAGTACCTACGACACGAATGCCTAGAGAGATGGTAATGGAAGTAAGAATAGAGATCAGATAGTTCATAGCTTTTGTATTCAGACCAATGACGCTGGCAAACTCTTCATCATAGGTGATGGCAAACAGGGTATTATAAAAAAAGAAAACGGTGAAAATCACCACGCTGGACAAAATTATAGAAATCGTCACATCCATATTGCTTATCACAAGTATGCTACCAAAGAGATAGCTCATCAAATCTACATTGAAGCCTCCAGATAAGCTCGAAAGCAAAACGCCGCAGGCAATGGAAAAAGAGGATACAAGGCCAATGGCTGAATCTCCGTGTACCCCTGCGTGTTCATTCAATTTCAGGATTAAAAAAGAAGCAAGGATAACAAGCGGTATAGAAACTAAAAGTGGGGAAGCCGAGAGCAAAAGTGCGATTGCTACTGTTGCAAAGCTTACATGAGCCAGGCCATCTCCAATAAGCGAGAGCTTTTTCAGAACAAGGAATATTCCCAGACAAGAGCAGCAAAGAGCGATCAGTGTCCCCACCAGAAGAGCCTTAAGGATAAAATCATATCTGAGTGCTTCCAGAAGAAGCCCAACAACATTTCCCATCACTATGCCTCCAGCAAAATTGGTGTTGTGTAAATTGCCCAAAATAGTGCGTCATATCTGAAGATTTACAAAATTCTTCATAATTACCATAGAAAACAACCTTGCGATCCAGGTACAGCATCTTTTGCGTGTATTTCCCGATAGATCCCATATCATGAGACACAAGAAGAATCGTGACCTTTTCTTTTTCATTGAGTTCTTTCAGAATTTGATAGAATTCCTCTCGTATTTTAGGATCCATGGCACTGGTAGGTTCATCCAGTACCAGGAGTCTTGGTTTACTGACAATAGCACGAGCGAGAAGCACTCTTTGCTGCTGTCCACCTGAAAGATTTCCGATCTTATTATTTTTCAAATCGAGTATTTCGAGCCTTGCCAGGATTTCTTCGATTCTGTCATAGTCTTTTTGTAAAAAGAATTGAGGGAATCTTTTTTTACCCAGTAAACCAATGGAAACAATTTCCTTGACCTTTGCAGGAAACAGAGGATCGCTTATAACGCTTTTCTGAGGCAAGTACCCTATTGTCTTCTTTTGCAACTGAGGATGGAATTCTATTTTGCCTTCGCTAGCAGGGATAAGGCCGAGAATCGCTTTCATCAAGGTAGTTTTTCCAGAACCATTTGGCCCAACGATTCCTATGTAGTCACCTTCTTCGATCTGGATATTGATTTTGCTGAGGACTTCATGTCTGCCATACTGCACTGTCAAATTTTCTATATTCAATATGCTATTCATCGTATCCCAAGCCTTCCTTCAATCTTTTCAGATTCTCTTCCATGATCTGTATGTAAGTTATGCCAGCCTGTCTATCTTTCCTGGAAACATTGTGCGCAGCGTGTAATGGCAGAATCTGGCAACCAGTTTGCTCCGCAAGAACCCTGGCAATTTTAGGGTCTAATAGCTCTTCATAGTAGATAGTATCCGTCTGGCTGTCTTTCATGGCTTTGAGTAAGTCCAAAATTCTTCCAGGGGTAGGCTCTGCATTCGGGGAAAAACCCTGATAGGGAGATATATGTTCCAAGCCATAACGCTGAGCAAAATACCCAAAAGCAAAGTGTCCACCATATAGTATTTTTTTCCTTTTGGCTTTCAGGAATGTTTTTAGATTCTTCTGGTGCAAATTTTCCAACTGGCTCTTATAAGCCCTGGCATTTTCTTCAAAAGAATCCTTATGCTGAGGGAAGACATGGACAAACCCTTGCAGGATATTCTCTACCATCTTTTGAGCCAGAACAGGGTCGAGCCATATATGAGGGTCTTTAGAATCATGAGAGCAAGAAGAACAATCATGATTGTGTTCATGCTCTTTTGGCGACATCAACTCTATGCCCTTGCTAGCATCCAGGATCAAAAGGGACTTCCCTTTGCTTTGCCTTATAATCTTTTCCGCCCAGGGTTCCATGTGATCACCTGTATAGACAAATATAGCAGACCTGGTTATTTCCACTATATCTCTGGGCGTTGGTTCATAGGAATGAGGCTCTACTCCTGGTGGAAGCAACAATTGTACTTCCACTTTATCCTTTGCAATTTGCCTTGCAAAATCATATTGCGGAAACAGCGATGCAATGACTTTTTTACTACCATTTTTTGATCCGATAGATTCCTGGTTACAGCCTGACAGTAAAAAAGTAAAGCACAAAAGAATATAAAGATAGTGTTTCATTATTTTATGCCTTTCTTGTTTTTCATCATAAATGCAAATTATTCTCATTTGCATTAGAATAAATATTTTTTCCGATTTGTCAATGAAATTTCCTATAGCTTTTCCAGGCGATCATGGATAAGCAGCAAATCTATACTGCGAAAGGCCATAAACTAAAAATAGAATTAACCACAGAGACACAGAGGTACCAGAGAACTCTTAACTTTTGAACCACGGATAAACACAGATGATAATACACACTTTCTATTCTGTCCAGTTTTTGGGGCCCACTACACTTTCTCTTCTCTGGATATTGCTAAAAAATCTTTTTGCCTTCGTAAAAAAGCATTTACGACCTTGGGGTCAAATTGCTTTCCTGCCCTTTCTTGAATGTATTCCACAATTTTGGAAAATTCCCAGGATTCTTTGTAATAGCGTTTAGAGGCCAGAGCATCAAAGACATCAGCCAGCATGACAATTCTGCCAGGAAGAAAGATTTCCTCTCTTTTGAGTCCTTGTGGATACCCTGATCCATCATAGTTTTCATGATGAGTTAAGGCGATCTGCTCAGAAATTTGTAAAATTTCGGCTTTAGAATGAGCTAAAATTTTTGCTCCATAAATAGTATGCTTCTTGATTTCTTCGTATTCTTCCTCTGTGAGCTTTCCAGCCTTAAAAAGGATAGTGTCTGATATTCCGATCTTTCCTATATCGTGCATGGGACTAGCGTAACGTATATTTTCGATCTGTTGGGAAGGAAGTCCTATTTCTTCTGCAAGAATTACAGAATACGAGCTAACATTTTCTAAATGATTTTTAATATCAGGCTCTTTACATTCTGCTGCTATGGCTAATCGGAAAATTGTGTCAAGATATGCTTCTTTTAGTTTTTTAGTCAACTGAGCATTGACATAGGCGACACCTGCCTGAGACGCCAGGGATAGGATGAGAGGCTCATATTGAGCATCAAAAGGTATGATTTCTTTTCTTTCATTTTGTGCATTGATTAGTGCTAAAACGCCTATGATTTCCTCCTGGATATCCTTCATAGGGACGACCAACATGGAAACCGTGCGGTAGTTATGGGATTGATCAAAGTACGGATTGAAGTGATAAGGTGCTTCCTGAGAGATTTCATAAGCATTTTTTATATTGACTACTTTTCCAGTCAAGGCAACATACCCTGCAATGCTTCGAGAAGAAATAGGCAAAGTTTCATGAGAAAAGACAAACTTTTCCTTTTTAGGACAATTTTTCTCCAGCAGGTCATTCTGGCTAATGCTAAAGTGAAGCTCATTTTCTTCTTTTATATACAAGCTTGCACCCTGGGCTGCGGTAAAGGATTTAGCCTCTTTCAAGATTTTTTCCAGCAATCTTTCCAGATTTCTTTCACTTGATAAGGCAA
This sequence comes from uncultured bacterium, assembly GCA_938003875.1. Taxonomy (GTDB): domain Bacteria; phylum Planctomycetota; class Uabimicrobiia; order Uabimicrobiales; family JABWCH01; genus JABWCH01. The sequence continues at coordinate 5,866 of CALKWO010000063.1, read as the reverse complement.
TCCCAATCTGATGAAGCTTATATAAGTGGTGTTTAAAATCCATAAAAATTTTTCATATAAACCAGGTGTTGAAGCCTGCTATTTTTTCAAAAATTCATCAATGGTTTTGGAAACGCGAGGGAGTTCATAGGATATAGCAAGATGGCCTAGCTCATTATCGAGAAGAAGTATCTCAGCCCCAAGCTGTCTGGCAAAACTAAGGGCTTCTTCAGGATAAAGGATTCTGTCTGTTTTAGATACAATAACGAGCATCTTTGCCTGAATACAAGAAATAGCCTTTTCCATAGAGCCATCGTAGCGAGAATAGACATCATGGTTTATAATGGCATAAAGCTGACTCAGAAAATCATCGCTATTCATGGTTGTGGAGGCATTTTTTTCCAGGGATGCAAAAAAATTGGGAAAATCCTTTGTCGAGGTTTTTTTGACCCTGTATTCTGCACTGTCCATGCAAAGGGCAAAGCACATTTGCATAAAATGGATTAGCTGTGTTTCCGAAGCTCCCTGTTTTTTCAAAATTTCCAAATTTTGGCGAAGCGTATGGAATAAAAGAAGATCATAGGAAGTGAGCCTGGGAGTACCTACATAAGGAATGGCTTTATTCATAAAATCAGGATAGCTAAGTACCCATTCAAACACCTGCATCCCGCCCATAGATCCACCAATAATGGCATGTATATGAGAAAGACCTAGATGCTTCGTAAGGAGTATATGCTGGCTATGAACCATATCCCGTATACTAAATCGAGGAAAATGATCATAGGATACTTTTTGGACAGAAGGTGAGGATGAAACTCCATTCCCTAGAGCATCTATAACGACTACACAATATTTCCCAGAATCGACCATCTTGCCAGTGCCTAGCAGCCTGGAGATAACCTGACTGTGGCCACCATACCATGTCAAATAGACAACCACATTGGATTTGGCTTCGTTGAAGTTACCAAAAATACGATATCCAATGCGTGCATCCTTAATGCATTCTTTATTTTCTAATACAAAATCCCCTAATTCTGCAAATTGCTGCTCTCCTTGTTCTGCAAGAAGTTGCACAAAAGAAAAAAAAATAAACAAGGTGATGAAAAAAAATCTCATTTTGTTTTCCTTAAGAATAATTTTATTGCCCAATCCGTAATTTTTATAATTATCCCTGATTTTAATCCATCATCCTCGAAAATACAAATCAAAAAAAAATCCCCTTACGGGGATTGTCTTATAATTTTATTATTATAATTTGGGAATGTCATAACTTCCTTTTACTTTAAAGCAATTTCTATGCCTAAAAATAAAAAAATAAAATATTTGTTATATCTATTTATAAAAAAATAAGTTAAGAGAAAAAAATATAAAAATATACACAAATAAAAATAAAAAATATATATAAAAATATTAGCAAGTTTTACTAATACAAACTCTAACTTATTAATATAAAATATTTTATAATTTGATAAAAATTAACAATAGTGCATTCTTCCACATTTTGTAGTAACCTTCAGAATGGGCGTATTTAATGGCATCTGGACAATCTTCTCAAAAAATAAATTCTGATTAAGTTTTAACATCTTGTTTGGGAGCAGGTGCAAAAACAAAGATCAAGATGAAAACAGCAGAAGAATTCCATCATGCTAAAAAAATCTTTCCTTTCTCTGCTCTAAAATCTCAGCTTGACAAAAAAAACAGGGTAAGCTAAAATGGCAAACAAAAAGTGGCCAAAAAAAGTATAGTGCAAAAAAGTATCTAAAAAAAATAAAAAATAGTTGACAGCGTTACCTGGTAATTTAGCAATTTTTTCAAAAAGGAAAAATAGATCATGATGCTTTTCAGGCAATGATTTAATCTAAGGAAAAATAAGATGATTCGTACCTTGTTTTTTTTGTTGTTGATTGCCAGCTTTCTTGGGCAGGGTTGTCAAAAGTCGCAGGATGAGGGTAGAAATTCACCTTCTGCTGTGTCTGTGGAAGAAAAGCCAGAAAAACGGAATGTCGTTTTATTTTTAGGGGATTCCTTGACTGCGGGGTATGGGCTGAGCCAGGAAGAAGCTTACCCCGCTTTGATCGAAAAATCTTGGAAAAAACAGGGATTGTCCTGGCAGGTAAGAAATGCAGGGGTAAGCGGCTATACAAGCGGCGATGTCCTGGAAAATCTTTCCTGGTGCCTTACTTCTGATGTCTATCTGGTTTTTTTGGCTATCGGCGCGAATGATGGGCTTCGAGGGCAAAAGATTTCCCTATTGGAGAGCAACCTTCTTTCCATTATTGATGCCTGTCAACAAGCAGGGGCTGTGGTTGTGTTAGCAGGGATGAAAATTCCACCTAACTATGGTCAAGATTATACCAGAGATTTTGCTATGGTTTATAGCAAGATTGCCAGCCAAAACAGGATAGAACTATTGCCCTTCCTATTGGAAGGCATCGCAGGAAAATCAGAATACAATCTGGAAGATGGCATTCATCCCAATGCTAAAGGTCATAGAAAGATCGCCACTATGGTTGAAGAATTTTTCAAAAAGAAACGAGTTTTGCCATGACTTGCCTTTTAGAATTGATTTCATTAAACAAAACGTTTCTTTCAGGAGAAACTTTGCTCCCTATTTTAAAAGGCCTTGATCTTTGCCTTCAGAAAGGGGAGACTCTTGCCATTACAGGCCCTAGCGGAAGTGGTAAATCCACTCTTTTAGGACTGATGGCAGGTTTGGAACGTCCTACTTCAGGGAGAATCGTTTTTGAAGGCCAGGATATTCAATTGTGGGATGAAGATCGTCTTGCCTCCTGGCGCAGAGAGAAGATCGGTTTCATTTTCCAAAATTTTCGTCTGGTCAAATCCTTGACTGCTTTGGAAAACGTAGCTTTACCATTAGAAATCTTAGGCTATGGCCTACGCGATGCAAAAGAAAAAGCTCATTCGCTTCTGACTTCTCTAGGTTTAAGCGAACGCTGCCACCATTTTCCACATCAGATGTCTGGTGGAGAACAGCAGAGAGTAGCTATTGCAAGGGCTTATATCCATGAGCCTCAGATTATCTTTGCCGATGAGCCTACAGGCAGCCTCGACCCTGCGAGTGCGGAAAAAATCTTGCATACTCTCTTAAGTCTAAACCAGGAAAGACAGACTACCCTGGTGGTCGTCACGCATTCTGATGCAATTTCTCATAAGCTATCGAGAAATTTTCGGCTGAGAGAAGGGGAAAAGAATGAGTAAAGAATCTCGCTCCAAAATCTGGCGACTGGCAGCTTCTTTATTTTTTTACCATCGCAGGCGAATGCTATTTCTGGCAGCCTACCCTGCTATTGGAATCGCCTTTCTTTTCTGCATAGGGAACTTGCTTGCAACTTTAAACCAGGAAATAACATCCTACGCCCGCCGTATTTTGGGGGCAGACATAGAAATCTCTTCCTCTCAGCCTTTTTCAGAAAAAATCCAGGAATTCATTCAACAAGCCCAAAAGGATGGTTGTAAGAAGGTAGACATTATTCTCTTCGCCTCTATGATCTCCCCTGTTTCCTCTCAAGTAGAAGTGCCTTTGCTGATAGAAATCAAAGGCGTTTCCCCTGGATATCCCATCTATGGGGATGGAGAAATGGCTTCTTTTCCACCAGAAAATGGATGTCTGATAGAAGAATCTGCTGCAAAACAAAGAAATCTCAAAGCAGGAGATAAGATTCGCCTTGGTTCTCTGGAATTGACAATTCATGAAGTTATCCGCAAAGACCCAGGCCAACTGTTTTCTTTCACTGCCATTCTCCCCAGAGTGATTGTCCCTCTGGAAGTTGCCAAAAAGAGTGGATTGATTCAATTTGGAAGCCGCATTCGCTATAGCTGCCAGATCGCTTTGCCTCCAGGAAAAAATTCTAGCCAGGATGTGGCCTCTTTAAAAGAAAGCTGGCAAGAGAAAATACAGGATTCTTTTATCCGAATCCAATCCTATGAAGATTCCCAGAACAATGTTCAGCAGATATTGCAAAGGCAAAGCGGTTTTTTCCTCCTGGTTTCCGTTATTGCTTTACTGATCGGAGTCATTGGTATGGCTTCAGGGCTTACGACTTTTTTGAATGAGCAGCTTGATACTGTGGGAACCTTGAGATGTCTTGGCCTGGAAGCTAAGAGTATCTTCCGAATCTATTTAGGCCTTTCTCTGGCTGTAGGATTGATGGGCGGTATATTGGGCGGATTTCTGGGATGGATTTTTCAACATTGGGGATTAAAGATACTGGAAAAACATTTCGATTTCCCCCTCCAAGTCTCATGGCAGACCAATTGGCAATATTGGGGAGAGTCCTTACTGATCGCCTGCTTTTTGACTACGCTTGTCAACTGGTATAAAATAAGATCTCTATCCTGCATTGGTCCTATGGATATACTGCGTAGCAAAATCAATAGCATCCAGACATCTCTGGTGTCTTCGCTTTTTATTATCTTCCTTTTTGGATCAGCCTTGACATGCTATCTGTATTATAAATCGTCAGGGCAGACCCTATCTTTGATTTTTACCCTGGCCCTGCTCTCTGGAATGGGAATCATAGCCCTGCTTGCCTTTTCTTTACTATGGCTTGGAGAAAAAAGCATAAGGCTTTTAAGTGGTCGCTTTCGCTTTATTTTTTTATTGCGCAATGGGATACGTCAGTTGGTACGCAACAGGAGAGCCACTCTGGTTTTTCTGGTATCTCTGACAAGTGGCTTTACTTTGATTTCCACCTTGAACAATGTTTATTTTAGCCTCTTGGACGAAATCCAGAGTGCTAGTTCCAGCAAAACGCCCAATCTTTTTTTGGCAGACATTCGAAAGACACAGCTAGATCCCATGAGAAAAATAGCAGAAAAATATGGAACTACATTCGATTTTTCTCCCATGATTCGAGGCAGATTGATGTACATCAATGGAGAGCCTGTGCAGAGGAAAGACACAAAACCTATGGATTTTTCCCATCGGATTCGACAGCGCACTCGTGTCCGAGAATTTAACCTGACATACAAAGATTTCTTAAGTCCAGAGGAAAAAATCGTTGCAGGGAAATTGTGGAACCCAGGAACTTCTAAAGCAGAGATCAGCCTGGAACAAGATTTTGCCAGGAGGGCAGGGCTTCAACTGGGAGACATCCTTCGCTTCGATATCCAGGGACGATCTGTAGAGGGCACTGTCACCTCTCTGCGCAAAGTGGATTGGATTTCCATGAAGCCTAACTTTTTCGTGATTATGCCTCCCCATCTTTTGAAAAATGCACCGCAAATATTCCTTGCATCGCTTCTTCTTGATGAAGAAAAAACATTGCAAGAATTCCAAAAAGATGTAGCAGCAAATTTCAGCAACATTCTTCTGTTCGATATACGGAAAATTTTGCAGATCATCAAGATTCTGTTAGACTATTTTCTGGGTGCACTGCAAATCACGGCCTGGTTTTGTCTGGCAGTGGGTATACTCATATTGATAGGGACATTCAGCACAGGACATCACCATCGTCTTGAACAGGTAGCTTTGCTCAAGACATTGGGATGCACACGCATTACCATCCTTGGAATAGAAAGCATCGAATTTTTGGGTATAGGATTTTTGTCAGCTCTTCTTGCCTCTACACTTTCTGGTCTTATTTCTTTTTTTATTACCCAAAGGCTAGGAATATCCCTGATATACCCTTCGTGGAAAATTTTAGAAATATCTGGAATGATTTTTCTTCCTCTCATCGTAGGCCTTGTTGCCAACTACAGCATTTATCGCTCCGAGGTAATGAGCAATCTGAGAAAAGAATAAAAAATCTACATTCCGCACTTAAAAATTGAAGTTTTCGGAATTATGGATGAAGCGTGGTAACAAAAGCCGTTCCCGTTCCCGTTCCCGTTCCCGTTCCCGAATCAGTGAGGTAACGTTTCAACA
>CALKWO010000062.1 GCA_938003875.1 uncultured bacterium | reverse complement strand
ATAAGATTACAGCTTACGCACGGGAAAGATTGCCTCCGAAGGAGGCTAATTTAAATATCTTGTCTTGCAACAGATTGTAGCCGCAGGGTTGCGCCGAAAAAGTCGTGTCTTCTCAAAAGCCGAACGCCAGCGCAATCCCTGCGTCTTTCTCCATATCAATGAAAAGGCTTATTCTCTGATTCCTCTCTCCTGGGGAGTTCCTGGAATCAGATTGTCGAGAACCAAAGCACAGATCGCGCCTACTGCCATTTTAGAAGAGCAAACGGCTACGACTATATCCCATAGAACCTTTCCATATCCTGTTGTTCCCCAGAGATCAGGGTTTGACTTTGCAAATCCAGACATCCATGAACCAACTCCCAGACCCATCAAAATAGTAAATCCAACGATCATGACATTTCTCTGAGAATTGAGATCCGCTCTGGCAAGAATCTGGATACCCAGGGCACCTATAATACCAAAAAGAGCTATGTAGGCCCCGCCGATAATAGGGCTTGGCATAACAGCAATAACCGAGCCTAGCTTGCTGGAAAAGCTCATGAGGATAAGGAATAATGCTGCTATCATAACAACATATCTCGATGCGACCTTGGTCAAGCCAACCAATCCAATATTTTCGCTATAGCTTGTGCTTGCACTGGAGCCAAAAATACCGCAGAAAATACAGCCGATTCCTTCTGCTCCAATTCCTTTATTGATAGTCTTGATGCTAGGCTCTCCATCTTTTTCTACATCAGATGCTTTAGAAATAGAATGGTAGTCCCCTAAAGATTCAATCATAGAAACAAGATATGCAGCCAGGATAGCGAAAAAGGCAGCAACGTGAAACTGGGGCATACCGTAGCGGAATGGGACAGGGAATTGTAGCCAGTTTGCCTGGACTATATCATTAATCCTGACATAACCAGGATGTGAATCTGGAAAAAAGCCTAACCATGTCATTATAAGACAAAATATATAAACTAGTGTAATGGATAAAAATACAGGAAAAAGGTTGAATATTTTCGTCTTTAAAACAAGGGCAAAAATAAAAATTCCTGCCACAACAGCAAGAGAAATAGGCCAGCTTTTCGCTGCATTAAAAGAAACAGCCACATCAGCAAGCCCAAAGCCAATCAGCATAATGGTTGGCCCCATGACAACAGGGGTAATCCTTTTTTTGATTTTGCCAACCAGTCCAGAATATCCCACAATCGCCTCAACGATGCCCCCTGCTATCACTGCTCCACAAATGGTTTGCATGATACCATAAGCATCCATCCCTGCTGTTTTTCCCATAGCAGCGATAGCCGCAATAGGCGCAATAAAAGCAAAGCTGGAACCCTGGACAATGGGCAAGCCAGAACCCATAAATCTCCATATCTGGAATAGTGTCGTGACTCCCATACCAAGGTATATATTGCCTATAAAAGTAGCAATTTCTTTGGGATTGTCACCAAAAATTTGCCCTCCCAGAAGAAGAGGTACCAGTGTAGTTGCGCCAAACAAGGTAAGAACATGCTGCAAGCCTAAAAGAATTGCAATACCAAGAGGAGGTTTATCTTCCAAACGATATATCATAGAATTTCCGCCTTTCCAAGAGATTATCTTACTATAGTTTCGCAAATTTTATTACAGCACTTCTCACTTGCGTTGCATACAGAGTCAAATAATATGCGATTTAAACCACAGATGAACACAAATGAACGCAGATAATTTTTAAACTTCGTGTCCTTCGTGTTCTTCGTGGTAAATTTTTTTTATTTGTGTTTATCTGTGTCTATCTGTGGTTCTTTTTAATGCATGCAATCCATCCGAGATGCGCTGTATTTGTCTCATCACCTATTTTATCGTTACCTGTGTTCCCAGGCCTACAATTTCAAAAAGTTGCTCCACTTCTTCATTTTTCATACGAACGCATCCATTGCTCATGCTTTTTCCAATGCTTTCAGGCTCTTTTGTTCCATGAATTCCAAAACCTTCATGGCTAAAGCCCATCCATCTTGTTCCTAATGTATTTCTAGGATCATTGAAGGGTATCTTGAGAATTTTGCCATTTTCTTCTGTGTACCAGTCAGGATTTTTTTGTTTTGTTTTAATGCTAAATACACCTGGAGGCGTTTTGTTGTCTTTTCCCAGACCGATTTCATAGCTTTTTAAATAAAGATGGTTGGGCAGATAGACTACGAGAAAATAGGAATTCTTGTAGACTTCGATATAGGGAAGTCCGCCGATGACTTTGAGTTCTCGTCCAATGTTGATAGCATCGGATTTGAGCTTATTGATATAACGCATCATTTCCACAGAACTTTTATTTTTCCTGGCTATACGAGTAAGATTGTCTCCCTGGACAACTTTGTAAACCAAACATCCTGTTGCTTCTGGGGATGTGAGCATATCGGCTACAATCGGATCGAGAATTTTTTGGATTTCTTTTCTTTCTGCATTGCTGAGAGATGCTTTCATAGCATAGGAATAGTAACGCCATGTATCCAGTTTGTTGGCTTGAGAAACAGAAAATTGTGCCATCTTTAAAGCAGCCTTTTTTCCTCCAAGGCTTTTTTCTGCATGTAAAGAAGCCTCTGAGAGCATCTTTTGATTTTGTAGAGTGGTTTCTGTAAAGTCAGAAAGGTAATATTGGGCATCTCCACAGTAGGGGCTTTTAGGATATTGGCCTAACAAAAGCTGCCATGTTTCTTTGGCTTTTTCTTTGTTTCCCATATATTCCAGGCATTTTGCCATGTAAGCAAGAGAGTAGGCTTTTTCTTCCTCTTGTTTTTTGCCTTCAAAATCTTTGGTGAAAAGTTCCATGGCTCTTGAAAAATTGCCCTTTTGGTAAAATTCCAAAGCATCAGAAGGCTGGCTTCCCTCTAAAGTTTCTATAGATACAACAGGCGGGGCTTGTTCTTCTTCCACAGGCGAAGAAGATTGTGCTTTTTTCTCTTCTACAGGAGTTTTAGTTTCGGTTACTGTTTCAGATTCTTTTGCCAGAGGTTTTATATTTTCAGGGACTATAGTGGTTATACTCTCCTCTTGGAATAAATAAAAATACCCTAAAGCTAAAGCAGAAAACAGGCAACAGAAAATTGTAATAATGGCTATTTTTTTTTTCATAATTGATTCTGCCCATTAAAAAAAATTTATTTTTTTAAAAAATAAAAATAGATTGTCATAAAAATTACAAGAACAATAGCAGCTAAAGCAATTTTAGCAATTTCGCTTATGATCTGCCATTTTTTATGCTGCTCTTCGAGTTGAAGGCAAATATTTTGATAGCTCTTGTGTACTGAAGGAATCAAAGGAAGTTGAAAAACAGGATCAGAAAGAAGGTCTTCTGCATCTCTCCATTGCTTTTTATGAAGAATATTTCGGATTTCTATTAAAATATTTTGAGCTTTTGCAGAATACTCCATGCTGATTACCATTTTCTTTAGCCTTTCAATTTCTGCTGTTGGATCGGGAGTAGAATAAACCCATTCATCCCTTCTTTTTCGGACTTTTTCCATAGCATTTAAGGCACCCTTATAATCTTCCCTTTGTTCCAATTTTTGTGCAGTTTTGATTAAACTAGAGTATTCTATTTCATTTTCTTGCGATAATGATAATAATTTTTGCGTTTCTAAGAATTTTTTCTGAATACCTCTCTCTTGAGGCATTTTTTGCAATTGACTTTTCCAAACTTCTAATGCAGCACCAAACTGTTTTTTTTGTAAATGCTTTTCTGCTAATTCATATACTTTATTTAAAGTTTTTTCTTTCTTTTCTATAGCCTCGGAAATTTCTTTTTGCAATTCTTTATAGTATGATTCTTGGGAATATTTCAGGATACAGGCCAGTTTTTTTTGTGCTTCTTCCAGAAAACCTTTTTCTAAAAGCTCTCTCACTTCCTCACTCATGATATCCAATACCTGGATGACACGATCTTGAAGCTCTTTGTGAAGAGGAGTATTTCCTGCTTTTTTTTGCCATACATGGATAGCTTCTTCGTACTGCATTTTTTCCGCAAGCTGGTCGCCTTCTTTTAAAACTTCGCTTAGCTCATGTTCCAGCTCTTGTTTCTCTTTTAAATCTTTCAAAATTTTTTGTGCATCTTTATCATGAGGATAAATTTCCAGGCTCATACAAACTAAAGCAATTGCATGTTGTATATCTTCTTGCTCTTTTTTAATGCCTTCTTCTTTACACTCCAAAGCCCTTTTAAAAAGATTATTGGCATTTTCTAGAAGTTCACTTACTATAGAAGTTTCCTGGATAGCGAAGGCTTGGGTCAGCAATTCTATTGCCTCAGGATATTTCTTTTGGTCAAGACGATTGCGTGCCTGCAAAAGCAACTTGTTATATTCTCCATCTTTAACGAAAGCCACTTCTTTCATCTGTGGATATTCTAAAGAAAGCTTTCTATGCGGTTGCAGAGAAGGTAGTGCCTCTTTCAGCACAAGACGTTTTTTGGTATCTTCTTCTTTGTAAGTCCAATCTTTTTTAGATGTAGACAGTTCGCAATCTCGGTATTCCAAAAGGATTTCTTCCAGGATTTCTTGTATGGCTTCCAGTGTCCAATCTTTTTCTCTTTTGCCAAAAGCATCGTCAAACAAAGAGTATAGAGAGAAGGGAATGTCCTGACGATTTTCAGGCCATTGTTTTTTTAGAGGAATACGAGTGGTGAAGAATAGTATTTTATGCAATAGCATAACAAGAGAAAAGATATCGCTTTGAGGCTCTGGTTGGTATTCTTTTTCTTTCTCGTGAATCAGCAGATAAGAATCACGCCCCATCAAGCTGGAAGCTCTGCACCAAAATTTTCCACCTCGGAGATAATAAAGACCAAAGTCGCTTATCTTGGCTTCATATTCCTTTCCTTCTTTTTTCAGAAGAATATTATTCGGATGAAGGAGATAATGTCCCGAAATTTTATGAAGCATAAGAAGCCCCTGGCATATTTGGAGAATCATTTTACATACTTCGGGCAAAGGAATACACCTTTTAAAATGCAGGTATTCTTCTATCCATTCTTCCAGGGAAAGCCCTGCAACATATTCCATGCTATAAAAATAAAGGTTGTTCTGTTTCCAAAAATCGTATATTGGAAGAATGGACGCTTGCCGAATTTTCTGAACTTCCGTAACTTTATCGAGAAATATCTCTAAACTATGATCGTCTTCAAAAATATAAGGAAGAATCATTTTTAAAGCCAGGAGATTGTCATGGTTTTCGAGATCTTTTACCAGATAGACGACCCCAATGCTCCCAGTGCCTAAAAGGCTGACAATTTCATAGCGATTCTCTGGCCCTATCTTATTGCCAGGCTGTAAAAAAAGCAGTTGTGCTTCTTCCCAAGGGATTTCATTTATATGCGCAAGTAAATGTATATTCTTTATTTTTGGCATGGAATTACCGCTTTTCATTTCAGAGAATAAATGCACTAGGCTTTATTACTTTTTACCTAAAAATTTTAGGACATAAACTTTTGGACCTTTGCCTACAGCGCATCTCGAATGGATTGCATACATTAAAAAGAACCACAGATAGACACAGATAAACACAAATAAAAAAATTAACCACGAAGAACACGAAGAACACGAAGTTTAAAAATTATCTGTGTCCATTTGTGTTCATCTGTGTTTTAAATCGCATATTATTTGACTCTGTATGCAATGCAAGCGAGAAGTGCGGTATTTCTTAAAAATTATATCTGACTCTGAGCAGGCAATTGTACTATAATAGGATAGTTACACTTAGGACATTTTCCTTGCTTTCCTGCCATGCTTTTATAAATATGCAGTTTTTTACGACATTGGGGGCAGGTAAACATGAATTTCTCATGAGCAATATCTTTCAGTCCAGGAAGAATGCTCAGGCACTTTCTGTGCATTTTTCTAGCGAATTGGATTTTATTTTGGTATTCCTGAATGGCTTCCACATCATTGATATCTTCGGGGATCTTATCATCAGGCTCTTGAGCGAGTTCTTTCTTGTATTTGACCAAAATTTCCTCCAATCTTGTCTTCACAGATTCTATAGGGATTCTGGAGTGTGGATCGTTGGTCATCATCTCAGAAACCAGCTCACTCAATTCTTCAATAAGAGGAGAAGCAGGCAAAGCATCTTTGATTTTGGGTTTTTTATGATAGAGAACCTGGGAAATGACTTCTGTAAGATTTTCCCCTTGTACAGGCTTTTCTCCTGTAAACATTGTATACATGACCGCACCAAACTGGTATACATCACATTGAACCGTCAATATCGTTTCAGCCTCAAATTGTTCTGGGGCAGCATAAAACAAAGAGCCTGCAAATTGTCCCTTGAGTGCGTTTTCCTGGGCACTCATAAGTCGATAGCGATCCTGGAGACTTTCGGCCCGCTTTTCTTCTTGCAAAACCAGATCAGGAAGAAGTTGCTGTATTTCTTCTATTTCTTTTTCTAATGCTAAGATGGTTTCTGGACTTTCCTGGCCTAGGATTTCCTTGTGTTTTCTTTGCAATTTGAGAAGCCTGGCTTCTGCCTGTTCTTTTTCCCTGCTAATTTTTAAAAATTCCGTATCCAAAAGACGAAGCAGCCTTCTTCTTTCTTCATCCAGTGCCGTGCCAGTTTGTTCTGTAGTTATTGCCAGACCAAAGTCAGAGAGTTTTGGCATAAGCCTGGCATCAAAAAGAATATTCTGTGGCTTGATGTCTCTATGTATGATTCCTTTTTCTTTCAGCTTCACCAAAGCCTGGCACATTCCATACATCACGGTGAAAGCGACCGTTGTAGAAAGCCTGCCTTGAGGGAATTTTTTATACAACTGCTCTGCGCTTCCCTGGCTGGCGTATTCCATCATCAAATAATACCCTAGATGCTCATCATTTGCTATGTTCATGGAAGCCAGTCTGCCTTGTTGTATTATGCCAATGATAAAATGGGTTGGGTCTTTATCCTGGGCAATCTTTTCCAGGCTTTTGCCTTCCTGTACCAGCGATTCTTCATGCCCTTTAAAGGCAACTTTAACAACAAGAGAAGTTTTTTCAGGCACTTCCGCATAGACAATCTCTGTATCATCCTGTCCTTTACGAATCTGTAAAATATCGGAAAAATATTCTCTGGCCCATCGATTTTCAGGACGCAAAGAAAGGATTGTAGCATCCTGCCTGGTAGAAAGTTTAAGAATGATTCCCATTCCCCCTTTTCCTAGCTCGCTGATTTCATAGTCGCTCTGGAAAAAGTCTTTGATGGCAGATATATTGTCTTGCTTTTTTTCATAGTCTAAAAGCCATTGCAGCTCCAGACGATATACTCTTTTTTGGGATTTTCTGTCTTGAGCTTCCAGCAGGCTGAAATGTACATTTCTCTGTAACTGGTTTTCTCTGATAAATTTTAGCCATCCCTGTGTCTGATAGCGGTTGTCAAAATTGACATCAATATCAAGATAGGTTTGAAAATCTCCCAAACTATTGGAATATGATTTAGTATCATCTGCTTGTTTTGGAGTATCCTCTGGTTCTGCTAGTTTAACTTCATTTTGAGGAATTTCTTCTTTTTCTACTAAAGTAACCTGATTGTTTTCTGAACCATGGATATTTTTAAGTTGAGTAGCGATTTCTGTAATTTTTTTATCATCCGTTACAGTAGCTTCATTATCACTATCGAAAAACTCTTCTGCTTGTGATCTGGTTTGATCGGCGATTTGCATGATGTTTTCGCTATCAACCACGGTCTTGTTTTGATCGGCGATTTGCATGATGTTTTCGCTATCAACCACGGTCTTGTTTTGATCGGCGATTTGCATGATGTTTTCGCTATCGACCACTGTCTTGTTTGGGTCGATACTATTCTTGTCTATTGTCTCTGATGCTAGTTGAATGACTTCTGCATCCGCCACCAGGGTAGACTGTTCATCACAAGCCCCACGCCATCCACCATCCGTAGGATTTTGTTTTATCTTCTCGATTCCTTGTTCTACCAGAGCCACATCCATAACCTGGGATATTTCCAATACCGTATTGATAAAATCATACACTCCTTTTTTCTGAGTGCTTTCCTGGCTGGCAGATTGTTTTTTTCTGGAAGCCAATTCTTCTCGATAGGCATAATTGCTTTTAATTTTTTTCAGAGATTCCTGGATTTTTTCTTCAAAATCATATAAATAATAAAAAATTAAAGCTTGTTCAAAATCAATTTCTATTTCAATTTCTTCTTCAGCTTCTTTCTCTTTGAGCAGCCAGCATTCTCTATGGAATTTTTTTTGTAAATACTCGACAACCTGATTCTGATAGACCTTGGGGAAATGGATGCTTTTTCTGGTAACTCCAATATCTTTTTTGGAGAGCAAATTTTCCAGGTTTGTCAGCTTGTCAAGACTTTTTTCCAGATTTTCCCAGGTAGTTTCCTTAAACGAGATACTTTGCTTTTTTGGGCTTACAGAAACTACTGGCTTTGCATGAAGCTTTGTTTCTTTCTTGGTGAGTGGAATATTTTGTTTTTCCGATATGCTTTCTTTCAAAAGAATATCTGCCCTGTCTTTTTTGTTTAATTCTATTACTCTGGCAGAAGGCTCATTTTCTACAAGAGAGCTGATATCCAATGTGACTGCACGCGAAAGTTCCATATCGTCCATGAGAATTCTTTTGATAGAAGGCACAAACTCTTCATAGTTTTGGTAGCGATTTTGAGGCATTTTGGCTGTCAACTTGTTCAGCAAATCCAGTATCGTCTTAGGCAAATTGTTTCTAAAACCTGTAATGTCAGGCAAAGGAGTTTTTATATGATGAGACATGACTTCTTTGGAACTTGTCTGGGCAAAAGGAAGACAACCGGAAAGACAGTAAAAATACAGAATACCCAGAGAATAAATATCGGACCTTATATCTGATTTTTTCCCTTCACATTGCTCTGGAGAAAGATAGTAAGGGATGGTAGGAGGAAGACAAAAATCCAAAATTTTCAGCGTACCAGTATTCTCTAAAATAATATTGCCAGGTTTTAGGTTTTTATGAACCAATCCTATTTTACTTACAGCAGAAAGAGCATTGCAGATATCCATAAAAATTTTATGAATTTCCTGAATGGAAAATTGTTTTTTCGCATCCAATGCTTCTTTGAGATTGGTGCCATAAACAAATTCTCTGAGAACAAAAAAATTTTCTTTGTCCCCTATTGCATGTATCTGAGGAAAACTTTTATTTTGTATATTTTTATATTTTTCTAAAGATTGTAAAAATTTTTGAATAAAAGTTTTATTTTGCGTTACTTTACCTTCTAAAAGTTTTAAAGCGCAAACTCCATAAGTAGGATGTTGAATTTTATATACATTTCCCAGAGGACTTGTGCCAATTTTTTCTTGCACTTGTAAACCAACTGGTGCGCCTAATATTTTTATAATTTTTTCCTCAACAGATTTCATAGCTATCTCCCAGGCGTTGCCTTCCTTTTGCCTCTATTTTTATGTATTTTTTTCTATCTGCTGCATAAAATGTTCTATCTGGTTATAGGCTTTTTCCAGAATTTCTTCCTCTGGTAAGAAGACAATTCTAAAATGCCCTTTGCCAGCTTCTTCGCCAAAACCAGAACCATGCACTACGACTACGCCTGTTTCCAACACCAGCTTTTCGACAAATTCTTTATCAGGCATAGGGATTTCTATTTTAGGAAAAGCATAAAAAGCACCCGTTGGCTTTACACAAGAAAGGCCTTTTATTTCATTTAGACGCTTATAAGTAATATCTCTGCGTTTTTGTAATTTTGCATTCATCCAGGGAATGAGGCTTTGGTCACCTTCCAGTGCGGTTTTAATGGCATATTGCATAGGATGGGTTACAGAAAGCCTGGCCCTGGTCATTTTATGGATGGCTCCAATATAATCTTTTAAAGAGGAGGCTGGGCCACTCAAGATTCCCCATCCAATTCTCCAGCCAGGTGCTACATAGCATTTGGAAAGCCCGCCAAAAGTGACTATAGGTGTCTCGGATGTCAAAGCAGCAATGGAAGTATGTTGTAGATTGTCAAAAAGAATTTTGTCATAAATTTCATCGGCAAAAATAAGCAGATTGTGTTTATTGGCAATTTCTATGATTTTAATCAGAATTTCTTGAGAATAGAGACTTCCTGTAGGGTTATTCGGGTTGATTAAGACAATCCCTTTGGTTTTTGCATCGATCTTCCCGACAATATCTTCCACATCGGGCTGCCAGTTATCGGCTTCGTTTAAGCGATAGTATCTGGATTCGATTCCTAGCTTACTATTCAAGGCAGAATAGAGAGGATATCCAGGCGAGGGGAGGATGACATTATCTCCAGAATCGGCTAGAGCAGTAAGACATATTTCGATTGCTTCGCTTGCGCCATAAGAAATAAAAACATCCTGCACATTCTGTATACCTTTTTTAGCCGCTTCCCCTCGAATGGACTCCAAACCTTCTTCTACTCCAGCAGAAGGAGCATAGCCATTTTTAGCGCATTTCATCGCATCATATACTGCTTCCACCATATAGGGATGAACATAAAAATCATACTGGATAGGGTCGCCAATGTTCAGATAAAGCATTTCTTTTCCCCGTTTTTTGGCTTCATTGGCTATCAAGAGTACATCACGAACCGCGTAAGTGATTTCACTGGTTCTTTTAGAAGGGGAAACAACAAAACGATTTACCATATTCTATCTCCTAGAGATTGTATATTGACAATGTCCTATTAGAAAGAAACATTGTCAAAGTATTATTGTACTTTCTTTTCTACTATAGCAAAGAAATGCCTAAGCGTAAAGAGAAAAATAACGTAAATTTTTCTCTTTACTCTTCCGCCTGTTCTTTTAGAGTTCTTTTGGTGACAATCTGGTTTGTAAGGCGATGCCCATTCCTTGGAACCTGCATCTTGGCTTCCAGAACATTCCAGGAAAATAAAAATAGATAAATGCACATCCACGTTTTGCACAGATGGGAAAAAAGCGGGCTTACTGGAATATAGTTTTTTGCAGTGGCATCTATTATATCCAATATGACCATGAACAAAACCATGAAAAAAGCTCTATGGAGACATATTTTGGCATCGTAAAGAAAATTTTCAGGAAGCAATACCATCAACAAAAAACCTTCCAGAGCCAGGGCAGAACATACTAAAAAAATAGGATGAATGGAAAAAAGCTCAGATGCTTTTGCGTAGCCAATAAAGCGTTCGCTGATTCCCAGTAAAAAGAAAATAATGATTTGCGTCCAGTAAAATGCCTTCTCGTTTCCAGAAAGAGAATTATAATAAACACAAAGCAAAAGGATTAAAGAAGAAGTCCATAGCAAAAAATAGCATATCGTGCTATTTATAGCATAAAAAGAAATATCTGGGTTGATTCTACTATAGACATAGGAAGTAACCTTTGACAAGCCCATAAATTCCATGCAAATCAACAAAATACTATAAAATAATAAAATCAAAATAAAACGATTGGATAATTTTTTCATTTTTTTACTCTTTTAAAATCAATTCCAAAAAACATCACTCTTTGACAATATTGCCTCCAAGCCTTCTTCCATCTCGAAGAATAACAATATTCAAAGCTTCTTTTTTTCCTTTGGTATTCAAAACATATAAGAATTCTTCTAAAGTACGTATGGGGAAGCCTTCCATCGAGACAATAATATCGCCTGATGCTATGCCAATTCTTTCAGCAGAGCTTCCTTCTCGTACTCTTCTTACCATTAAGCCACCTTGAATTTGTAAAGGAAGTATACCAACCTGATCCCAAAATATATTATCCTGAACTTTGTCGGGCTGAGCACTTGCTATTTTAATGTTAAAGGTTTTTGTTCTTTGAGAGGAAAGCACTTCTATAGAAACCATATCTCCCACATCTTTGAGATAGATTTTTTTATGAAAATCAAACAAGCATTCTACAGGACTACCATCAATTTTTTTTATAATGTCTCCCTGCTTTATTCCTGCTCTTTCTGCTACTAAGTTATCGAAGACTTTTGTGACTCGTACAGCCCATGTTGTTGTCTCTGTCTCCCTTTCTGTAAGTTCCATCCCTAACCATTGTTTTTTGAGCTTGATAGGGTCAAGCAAAATACCTAACATACGCCGTATTCGGTTGATGGGAATAGCGAATCCCAATCCTTGCCCTTTGGAAAAAATAGCAACGTTGATCCCAATCAATTCTCCATTTATATTCAGTAAGGCACCGCCTGAATTTCCAGGGTTGATAGGCGCATCGGTTTGCAAAAAATCGTGAAAATGGACTTCCCCCTTCATTCCTATAGACCGCTCTGTTGCGCTGATTACTCCTGTGGTTACAGTATTCTGTAAGCCAAAAGGATTTCCCAAAGTGACCACGCTTTCCCCAATCATAATATCAGAAGAAATTCCCATTTTGGCATAGGGTAATAGATCTCGTGAATGAATCTTAAGAAGGGCAAGATCGTTTTTTTCATCGCTGGCCAGAACCTGGGCTTCATATTTATTTTTATTGGCCAGTATAACCGTAATTTTAGAAGCCCGCTGTATAACATGCTGGTTTGTAATGATGAAGCCTTCCCTATCTACAAGAACACCTGATCCAAGGCTATGTGTTTTTAATATAACAGGGGGGCGGTAGGATTCAAAGAAATCATTAAAAAAATCTTCCAAATCAGAAGGTTGAGGATTTTTTATAAGCTGCTCTGTGCTTATATTTACAATCGCTGGCCCGACTTTTTCCACGACCTCCACAACAGGCGTTCTTCTGGAATGCTGCTGTGCCATAACAAGACATTGTAAAATAAAAAGAAGACAGATAGAATATCGAAAAGAGATATTAAGCCAGTACAAATTGTTTACCTTTCCTTATATTTGATATGAGCCACGATTTCACGCACAGATGCTATGATCATAGCATCTGCTCCAGCAGGCGGTATTCAGTCTTATTTTTTTTATGGACTATAAATACCACAGATTCTGTTAGAGCCAGTGTAACCTATTCTAATATAACATTCTTAATTATTATATGAAGTCATTTGCAATAAATCAAAAATTTTTCTCGTAAACCATGAAAAAAAAATTACAATTGTGTTGATTCTAATCTGTGATTCTTTTAATGAGGTATTCCCTATATTCCAGGAAAAAATTCATGGTAAATTCGTCATTCTTGTACAGAGAGAAAAAAATTTTAGGCATTCTGGCTCTTTTTTTATTTTTTGCACTATGGAGTTGTGATAAAAAGCAGTCTATAGAAAATAAAAATGATGGGAAAAAATCAGAAATCCCTTTATTTGAAAAAAAAGAGGAAAATATAGCTTCTAAAAGTATTTTAGATCAAAAAATACAGGAATTCAACTCTCTTCTCCAGGCTCCTTATCGTATTGTTTTTTATTATAATTTTTTAGATACGCCTCATAATCAATCTCTTGATCATAAGCTAGAATGCCATCTCAATGACTTTTTGGGAAAGGAAAAAAAATTTTTTTCCATAGCTTTCTTTTCTGAAAAACAAGGGACAGAAGCTATACTATACTCTAAAAATCTCCAGGAGGATTTAGGGCAGGCTTTTTGGGAAAAAGCCAGAGATTACGAAATAGCATTGTGCTCGTCTATCTCTATGTCAGACAAAAAAATACAAATGAGATCATTGCATTTCAACACAGCGAGGATCAGTCCTGTAATTTCTTTGGATTTTTCTTCTTCCCAGGAAGCGATCCGCCTTTTATGTGAAAATTTTTTTTCCTTGCTTGGACTAGAAGGATATATTCTGGACACTCAGGGCAAAAAAGTGACAATAGCCTTTCGCAATTTTCTGGAGAATAAAAATATACAAGAAGGAAGCCACTTTTGGGTTTTTAATCAGAATCGCCTTTGGGCAGATTCTTTGGTCCGTCTCGAAAAAATAGTGGAAGGAAGCGTTTTGATAGGATATGGTGAATTTTTAGGATCAAGACTACCCCAAAGCGGGCTGAAAGTTAAACAAATTTACTTTCCTGGGGGTTCTCAAAGATTCCAATTAGTGAACCTGAAAGGAGAATCTCAATCTGGTTTTTCTATTTTCGCTCATTATGAAGGTTATTCTAATCGCTTAGAAAACTATCTTTGTACAACGGATTCTACAGGAGAATTTATCCTATCGGATAGTAAAAAAAAGCCTGTATATTTGCTGATAGCCAAAAATATTGAGGGTGTCTATTTTGATTTTGTAAAAAAAATTGTGGTTCTTCAGCCTGGGGATAGCTTAGAAAAAATTCAAGTGCAAGATTGGCAGCCCTTAAAAGAAAATGCACAAAAAATCCTTTCTGAGGAGACAAAAACAGAAAAAAATGAAAGCCTTAGAATCCTTGTGAATGTGCGTTTAGAACAAGTCAAAGAGTATATAGCAGCAAAAGAGCTTGATAAAGCACTTTTAGCTTTAAAACTTGCCAGGCAGCACTGTGAAGAAATGCAAGGAGAAGGAAAAATTGCTTTAAAAAAAATACTCGAAGATGTAGAAAAAATATATGAAGATGCTCTCTTTAAAACCAAAGTAAAAGAAGATTATATATCCGCCTGCAAACTTATAGAAGAAGGCGATGAATGTATTATTAAATTAGACTATGAAAAAGCACAAAGCAATTTGAACCAGGCTGAAAAAGTATGGCCTAAAAATTTTTACGAGATAGAATATAAAGAATTGCAGGAAAAAAAGAGACGGATGGAAATTTTAAAGACGGAATCTTCCCTGCCAATAGGCAAAGCTAGAGCATATATAGTAAAAAATCTTTTTTCAGTTAAACCAGAAGAGCTAAACTCTACGATTTTAAAAATAACCCAGGAACACATCAAGATTCTTTTTGAAAAAGGGGAAATGGATAAAAATACCAGATACAATGATTATGAGCTATGGCTGAAACTGCGCATTTTTTTAAATGAACTCTCTCAAAAATCAGCCCATATTGCCCAGAAATACCTTGGTTCATACCAGAAGGCATCTACCGAGAAAGACAAGACTATGTTTTATGAAAAACATAAAGAGGCTTATGATGCCAGCCAGACAATAGATTTATGGTTGCAAAATTTCAAGAAATAAAAGAATGATTTGTAGCCGCAGGGTTGCGCCAAAAAGGACTATCTATTAGAAAAAGACGACCTTCAGCGCAATCCCTGCGTCTTTTGCCAATAGAGACTAACTGAATCGGATTCAAGGGTATTGAGAAAAGCGCAGGGATTGCGCTGGCATCAGACTTTTGAGCAGACAATACAAAATAAAATAATTTTTTACTAAAAAGACACTATATGAAAAGATTCTATGTTGTATTTTATGGATTTTTTTTCTTACTTCTTGCTGTAGCAAATGCCAAAATCGAGCTTTATGAACCTCATTTTCAGGCGCATCCTATATTGATAAAAAGAATTCAGGACTGGCTGCAATCTCTCCAACGCCAGGAGCAAAACAGCATGATTTTAGAAGATCTAAAGCAAATAGGCCAAATTGCATATCCTCAGCTCAAAGATGCGTTAGAAAAAGGAGATGAAAAAACACAAAAGAAAATCATAGAAATCCTGGCGTATCTAAAAATAGAGGATTGTGTTGGTATTCTTTTGAAAATATTACAGAAAGAAACTGCAGACCCAAGAGTGAGAGAAGCGGCGGCTATGGCACTAGGAGAATTCAAAAGCATAGAAATATTGGAAAATCTTATCAGGTTTGCTTTCCATAGAGATAGCCGCATTTTTACATCTTCATCCTATGCTTTGTTCAGGAAGCCATCGAGACAAAGCATTCCTTATCTCATTCCTTTATTAAAGCATTGGGATGAAAACATCAAAAATAAAGCCCATCTAACGTTAGCCCAGCTAACAGGACAAAACAACATCCCTTCTGACTTTGCTTCATGGCAAAGATGGTGGACAAACTATCAGGATACTTTCGAGGATACCCAAAAATGAAATATCTGTTTTTTTTACTGGCTTTTTTATATGCCTGTTCTGCTAAAATAGAACAAAAACAGGCTGCTTTACAAAAAGATATTCTTCCTTCTCAGGAATCCATACAGAAAAATCAGGAAATAAAAAAAACAACAGAAACGTTGGAGAAAGTCGAGGAAGAAGAAGATTCTGAAGATACAGAAAAGGATATATATGCAGCAGCGCATAAGCTGCATAGCATTTTTAAAATAAAAACGCAAGGTCTTCTCTATCAGCATAAAAATCCTATCTATATTTTGCTGCAAAAACGAGAGGATGGAAAAACAGAAATCATTCTAAAAGAAATGCTCTCACCTGCGGGCGAGAAACCTATAAAAGTAGGTCAGGAATGGGAGAGGTATCTCTTGTCCGATAAGGTCACTATTCTGGAAAACCAAAGAGAATTTTGGTTTGACCTGCAGGGAAACATAGACTTTACAGAAGAAGATAAAATCTTCGATGCTTTTGACAATCCTCCCCAAGCCGACATTATTCTTGTCCCCATAGACGCCAAAGACAACAAAAAAGGCATGCTGGACATTACTAAAAAAAAGACACAAATTTCTATCTATGCTATAGAGTAAATATAACTATTTTTCTTCAAAAAGGATAAGATGATTCATGTTTCCTTTTTTTTATTTTTTTAAAAATTTTTTTTTATTCTTACTCGTCTTTGGTGTTTTGTGTTCTGCAAGCTCACAAGAAAAAGAAGGCATCGTGTTTCAAGGAAACCATAAGTATAGTGTAGAAGAATTAAAAAAAATTATCAGCGATCCCTGGTCTTTATACCTTAAAAGTAAATCGCTTTCTTATATTGATGATGCTGCTTATCTGATCCTTCTACACTATCGTACACATGGCTATTCTTTCGCTCAGGTAGATTATGATGTAAAAGAAGAAAATGTCATTTTCCAAATACAGGAATACCAGGTCGTTATAGTGAAAAAGATTAGCATACTCAGAGGAGATAATTCTCATAATTCTCTGTCTTTCCCTCAAGAAAAATTGCAGAGTTTTCTTACAAAGCCTGGGCTTTTAGAAGAATACTATCTTGATAAAGGGCAAATCATTCAAGACATGGCAGCAATAGAATCTTTTTATATCAATGAAGGATACTTGAATGTTCATTGTGAAGCACGCTACCAATTTTTTCCTGAGCCTCCTCATTCCAAAGAAGTACAGGTGGAAGTGCTTATAGAGGAAAAAGAAAGATCTTATCTGGATAGCATAGAATTTTCAGGAAACCAGAAATTCAGCAAAGAAGAATTGTATAAGGTGGCTGGCTTTGAGAAGAGTCTTGTTCTGTCTCCTTCTCTACCACAGCAAATGGCTTCTCGTTTAAAAGATTTTTATCGCTCTCAAGGTTATGCCAGGATAGAAGTTTCCATAGAACTCAGAGAAACCAGCCAACAGGAAAATCGTTGTGGTTTTCAGGCAATATTCAGCATACAAGAAGGAGATGTATACTGGATTCGCTCGATTCTTGTGTCAGGCAATGAGCTTACCCTGGATGAAGTCATACGAAGACAAATCACCTTCCAGGAAAAAGATCGCTATGATGCTTCTCGGATTTTAGAAAGCAGACAGGCTATTCAGGATACAGGTCTTTTTCTTGTGGTAGAAGCAGAGGAAAGCTATGTCGATGAACGCAATGTGGATTTATCTTTTTCCGTAAAAGAGAGGAACAACAAAACGCTGACTTTCCGCCTTGGTTACGAAACAAGCTATGGCGTTCTAGGGGGCGTGGAATTCGAGCATATCAATATTTTTGGAACAGGACGAAGATTCCTGGCATCGGCAGGTTCTACACTGTTTTCTTCTGAGCTATCCAAAAGCGAATTCAAGATGCAGCTCGTTCAGCCACAGCTTTTTGGAAGTAAAACCTGGTCTTCGAGAATAGAACTTTCTGTTTTGATGGAAGATACGCCTACTTTTAGTGTTTTCGATAAAGGAGGGGGAATATTTTTTGAAAAAAAATTGAGTCCTTTTCTTACCATGGAACTCGGCTATGGTCTTCTTTTCAGCGAAATCCTGGAAGTAAATGAAGAAGACAAAGATACTCAGGAAGGCCTGACCATATTTTCTTATTTTAGCCAGAAAATTACGCTCAACCTGAGAGATGAGGAAGGATATCCTACCTCTGGCAGCTATCATTTTATAGAATTTCAGGAAAGCTCGGACTTTTGGGGAGCAGATGTAAACTATATTCGCTTTTATGCTCATACAGCCTGGTATTTCAATCTGATAGAAAGATGGGTTTTGAGTTTTTCTTTGAGAGGTGGAGTGATTATTCCTTTTGGAAACAGCGATTCCATCCCTATCCAGAAACGTTTTTTTTCTGGTGGTGCCAGTACCCTGCGTAGTTTCAAAGAAAAGGAGATGCCTCCGTTAGACGAAGAAAACGATCCCAGAGGAGGCGAAGGTATTTTCCTGGCTTCTACAGAATTGCGGATTCCTATCTATGGCAATTTGGGTATCTCTACGTTTCTGGACGCAGGCCAGATCATGCCTTTAGTACGCAAGCCTGGAGACTACCGTATATCCCATCTGAAATACGCAGTAGGTGGTAGCCTTTGGTACAATACGCCCATAGGCCCGATTCGCTTTGATATGGGATTTAACCCCCAAAGAGAAGAAAATCCCCTTACAGGACAAAAAGAAGCCATGTTTGCATGGTTTATTTCCATAGGATTTAGCTATTGAAATCCCTGGCCCCTATATAATTGTGAAGGAACTGAAAATAGTGCTACTTTGGAAAATTTTATATGAAAATTATAGCAACAAGACGTTCTGTATGTGCTGGAGATGATTGTGATGCTCCTCACGAGAAATCTTTTATAATCGAAACCTATCAAGATTTGCATTCTTTTACAAAACAAATCTTGGCGAATTATTCTCTTCCCTATATATCAGGAGATAAGGCAACCTGGATATTCTATATAAAGAATATTGCCGTTGCTATTATCGCGCAACAATGGAAAGAGCCAAAGATAATCGTATCGGAGAATATCTGGCAAAACATAGCAGCCGATCCTTTACCTGTCTATTTTGATTATCTATGCCAGCAAGATCCAGAATTGTTTTATCCTAAAAATTGAAAGTTTATTACGACTTGTGCCAGTAGAAAAATAAAAACTTTTTCAGCGATTGGGAAATAAAAATCTTTTTGTTAAATGCACAAAATGATAAAATAGGGATACTGGCCATGCGAATCATTAGATTTTTTTTTTGATAGAAAGGTAGAATCATGAAAGAAATCGTTGTCGCTGGTGTGCAGATGACGGTGGAGCCTAAAAAGATAGAGAGTAATATCGAAAAAGCTGTATTCTGGCTGGAAAAGGCTGTAAGAGTAAGCCAGGCCAGCCTTGTCGTTTTTCCTGAAAGCATCACTACGGGCTTTGTTCCTGGTATGAGTGTAGAGGATTTGTGGAAAAGCGTGGATGCGATTCCTGGGCGGACTACGGAGAAAATTTGTCAGGCAGCCAGGAGACTTGGGGTCTATGTTGTTTTTCCTACTTATGAAAGAGGAGAGGAAAAGAATATTGTATACAATTCGGCTGCTTTGATCAGCTCCAAAGGGGAGGTTCTGGGCGTATACCGAAAAACTCATCCTTTTCCTGGAGAAAGATCATGGACAACGGCTGGTTATGAAACACCTGTCTGGGATACAGAAATAGGGAAAATAGGCATTGTAATCTGCTATGATGGAGATTTTCCTGAGTTGTCCAGGGTGATTGCCATGAAGGGTGCAGAAATTATAGCGAGGCCTTCTGCTTTTTTACGGTCTTTCGATATATGGTGCATGACGAATAGTGCAAGAGCCTATGATAATCATGTGTATGTCGTTGCTGTCAACGCTGTTGGGACAGACGCTGCTGGAACTCTGTATTTTGGCAATAGTATGATCGTCAGCCCTATCGCCCAACGCCTTGCTCAGGCAAGATCCCAGGAAGAAATCCTTTTCGCAAAGTTGGACCCGAATCCTTTGATGAAAGTAAGCTATGGAATAGATTCTCCTATGCTTTTTAACCATCTGCAAGATAGAAATATCAGGGCATACGAGGGCATTCTTCAGGATGCACCGAGTCCTTTTCCCCCTTTTAAGGAATAGAGTATTATGAAAGAAGATCTAAAAATTCATTCTTTTGCCGTTATTCTAAGGAACATTATAGATTTAGGAAAGCTTCAGGTAAATGATTTTTTGGAACAGGAAGAAGCAGAATCGCTCTTTAAGGATATTACGGAAAAAGAAACAGAATGGTTTGAGATAACAAAGTATGTTTTCGGTCAGGTATGTACTCTGGCGAAGAAAGACATCGTTCATCTGGAATTCCCTTCTATCCAGATTCTGGATATTCCCAAGGTTTTTTATCTTGAAGATTCAAAAATTCTGGAGTCTGTGGAGAAGCATCCTTTGCATGATGCCCAGATTTATCTTTCCCTCCATCGCTCTGGAGTCTTGCAGGTTAATATTCATATCCGATTTGAAAAAGAGGCAGGCTATTCCGTGCAGGAAGCAATTGATCTGACAAGAATGAATTTGCGCACACTGGCTATCAGAATACCAGACAGGGTTTGTTCTCATATAGAAATGGCAAAAACGCAAGAGCGTATCCGATGGATTAAAAGCGAAAAGGGGACATGGCTGATAGGAAGCCTGAAAGACCTGACAACAGAGTTAATACGGCCTCTTATGGGCAAAATTCTGGAGAAAAAAGCTACGCTCAGTCCTATACGGGATCAACGTTGCATTTCCTCAACTCTGGTTCAGGTTTACAAGACAAGCCCTAGATGCGAATCCATCGAAAAATTTATTGAGGTGGAAAACTACGGAAAAGAAATTCGTGGTCTTGGCTCTCTGGACCGTTCTTATGCTGCACGCAGCGAAGCCGTAGTAGAACAGAGCTTCTCTAACCTTTCTGTAGACGAAGAGGTAGGAGTCTTTACGTTTGGGCTTTCTGACCTGATGATCTTTGATTCTAACTTCGAGAAACTGGTAGAGGACACTTATAAAGAAAAGTCTTTCAAGGATCGCTATGCTGTTGTGCTGTACAATTCTTCTCATTATGGATGTCTTTTAGAATGGGTCTATCTGGAGAAATATCTGATTGACCTATATAGTCGCTTACTCTCTCAAAGCATAGCAAAGCAAAATACAACTCCAGAACAAATGCTCGTCATACAAAAGCAGTCCATGCACGATCTCATTGCCTATCAGTCAGGAATCACACCCTATCCTTCCAGAGATGAATTTTTGCAAAAAGCACGCACAGCTCATCGCATTCCCGAAATGCAAGAAAAGCTAGAAAAGAAGAGAGATCTGGCTACAGACTATGTGATCCAGGAATATACTTTGCGTACCAACAAAAGCATCCATCTGGTCAATATTTTCGTTGCTGCCAGTGCTGCCTTCGCCTTGATGCAAGTCATTCTAACAATTGAACAACTAGGAAGCAACAAAGGTATATGGAGCATTACCACCAGCATACTCTTCTTGATTACCCTGGTTATTGTGTGGGGCATTGATAAGGTTTATACAAGAAAAAAATCATAAGGGGGGATTAATATGTACTGGCATTTTCGACTGCGTATTATCCGTCGTGGCATAGAATATAAAGTCACAAGAGAAGCCATAAACAGCACCTTGCGATTGTTCGTTGCATCCAACCAGATATATTGTTTTTCCATAGGAAGTGCGGAAAGCGATTCTATTGCCATAAAAGGCCTCTATCCCAACCATGCGATCATGAAAATAGAGAATTCCAGCCTGATTCTGGAAGCAAAGCATACCTATGAAGTTTTTACTCAATCGCCTGCGGGAACGACTTCTCGTTCCAAGAGTGGCCTATTGGAACGCAAGGTAATGGAGCCTGGCGAAAGATTCTCTCTCAATCTGGAATCTTCTCTGGACTGGAAAATGGTTTTTCCTGATGGTACGGCGTTTTTAGGCAAGATGTTCAAATGCAAAGAAAGCCTTATTCCAGGAACACAGAATTATATGGATCTGGACTATGGAATCATTGATCAGGTTCAAGAAAGTCCAGTCTCTCTTGTCTATAAAACAAAAAGCAAAAAGGCTATCAAGGTTTTAAGGCCTTCCCTGATCGATAGTCAGCAAAAGGTTCCTTTACGTTTTATCAATGCTGCCCGCAAGTTCCAGAGCTTCCGAACTCCTCTTTTCCTGAAGATACATGAAATCGTATATCGTCGGGATATGAATCTGTGTTTTATCACTACGCCCTATTTTGAAGGTGAGCCACTGAACAATATTCTTGCCCGAAAAGGAAGATTGTCTTTATCGGAAGCAGAACACATTGTAGAAGCAATAGCTTTAAGGTTACTTGCGTTGCAAAATTATCATTCTTGTTTTCGTAACCTTACGCCTGATAATATTCTTGTAGCGGAGAATGGCGACATTGCTCTTACAGGATTTTTTCTCGCAAAATCCGATGTCTCCATGACAGGCGAAATGGATCAGATGATTCGTGCTGGCTATACAGCACCAGAGCAAATCCATAGTCCATCAAGCGTAGATATTTCCGCAGATATTTTTTCTCTGGGTGCGATCTATTTTACCATGCTTGTGGGAGAAGCTCCTATCCAAACCGACAGCAATATGGAATATACTCAACTTTTATCTTCTGCCAAACCTATTTTGCCAATAGACATACAGAAAATCTATCCTGGTTTGCCCGATGCTACCTGTGAATTGATAGCTTCGATGCTTTCTCTGGATAAAAACTATCGCCCTACGCCAATCAAGGTACTCCAGGCACTTGCTTCTGAAAAGTCATCGGATGCCAAAGCCTCGGCTTTGAAAACCAGGGTAACGGATATCAATGTCGTTGCCAGAAATTTACCCGAAGAACCGCAAACCAAAAAGGCCAGGAAAAAAATAAAACTCAGCGATTCCGAACTCAGGCAGCTCAAAAGATCTTTGGAAGATGGAGAAAAAGAGCTTACTCTGGAAAATTTTGCCTTCATTGAAAAGCTCCACATCGTTTCTACCCAGGAGCAATCCGAGCCTAATCCTAAAAAAGAATTGGCCAATGTTATCAAGAATACACTGTTGATTCTTTTCTTTATCGTTACTGTGATTGCAATTATTCTATTTTTTATGCAAATTTATAAATAAATATGATATTCAGAAACTTTTTAGCGAAATTAGTACTCGAAGGCATACTAAAAAAAGAGGATAGCCCCATTTCTTTGCAGTATGAGCTGGCGGACTATATGTACAAAAATAAAGAAGTGCCTACTTTTTTCCCCAACTTAGGCAAGGGGGAATTTCGACTGGCAAGCGGTATCTGCTCTCAGCGAGAGCTTATGGCAATGGGGCTTGGCATCCAAAAAGAAGAAATGCTCCATAAACTATCCTGGGCATTTGAAAATCCTAGCCCCAATCCCATTGTTGAGAAAGCACTTTGCCAGGAGAAGGTAAGCAAGGAAGTAGACCTCTTTTGCTTGCCTATCCCTCATTTTTTTCCCAAAGATGGAGGCCCATACATTAGCGCAGGAGTTGTAATTACCAGGCATCCTGAATGGGGCTTGAACGCAAGCTATCATCGTCTTATGCTTCTGGATAAAAATAGCTTCACCTTACGCATTGTAGAAGGCAGGCATACTCATGCTGCTTATTGTAAAAGCAATCGCCATCTCCAGGCTGCTGTTTGTATTGGAAATAGCCAGGCCGTTATGCTCGCTGCTTCCATGTCGCCAGAAGCAGGGATTTTTGAAATGAACATTGCCAACAGTTTAGACCCTACACCCTTAGTGCAATGCAAAACCAAAGATTTGCTTGTTCCTGCGGATTGTGAAATCGTGTTAGAGGGATGGATTTTAGACAAAACAACCTCAGAAGGCCCTTTTGTTGACCTTACAGGAACCTATGATTTTGTCAGGCAACAGCCCATTTTTCAGGTGGATTGCATCACCTATAGAGAAAACCCTATTTTCCAGAGCCTTCTGCCAGGGCAAAATGAGCATAAATTGCTTATGGGAATGCTCAAAGAGCCAACTCTCTATAGCCAGATCAACAAGGTAGTTTCGTGCAAAAACGTCGTTCTGACTCCTGGCGGCTGCTGCTGGTTCCATGCGGTGATCCAGATTTGTAAAAAACACCCTGATGATGGGATCAAAGCTTTGAAAGCCGCCTTTGAAGGCCATAAATCCCTCAAACACGCTGTTGTGGTAGATGAAGATATTGATATATACAATAGCCAGGAGATAGAATGGGCCATAGCAACCAGGTTTCAGGCAGACAGAGATATGCTCGTGCTGACAGATGAACCCTCTAGCTCTCTTGATCCCAGCGCAAAGCATACCCCAGGACAAAAAAGCAAAACCGCCAAACTAGGCATTGATGCTACAATCCATGATACACAGCCAAGAGAAAAGTTTACACGAGTTTCTTACTTTAGCAACAAGAATTAAATAACAACCCCATTTAAAATTCAGCTTTGCAGTAAAGTCATGTAATGTCAAAAAATTTTTGTCCCTCGACCCATTGCAAATATTGTATTGGTCAAAGTGATCCTGTGCAAAATGAGTAGTGCTATAGCAATAGCATCTACTCCATTTTGCGGTTCTATAGCATACTTTTAGAGAAAGCACTATTTATATCTTCTCTTGAAATATGTTCAATAACATTTTGACTAAAACAAATATATTGCAAATATTATACCCTATTTAAAGAAAAAAAGGAAAAGAAGAACAAA
>CALKWO010000061.1 GCA_938003875.1 uncultured bacterium | reverse complement strand
AATAGATCGTCATTTTCGGCGCAACCCTGCGGCTACAAATCATTGCAATGTAAATAATTATTGCTTAACACGTATGACATCTTCTGTTAAGATGGCTATTATTGTTTACAAGCGATAATCATTCTCTATTGCTCAATTTCATTTGTTTCTAGGAATGCTAGAATTTTTTTTGACAAGCTACCTAAAAGGAAAATGGTATGGAAAATTTGCGTGATAAGCTCAAATCTTTGGGTGCTAATCTATCGAAATCGTCTGAAAAAAGAGAAAAATGTGTTATCCTACCGCATAAGGAAGAAAAAGAAGAAAAATCCTCGAAAGCGAAGTGCTATCTTCTTCCAGAGGCAAGCGAAGAAAAAAAGACTCTTCCCATGAGGCAAAAACATGCCCTGGAATCCTTTTTGCCTGTTTCTTTTATTCCTACTCCCTTTGGTAATGCCTTTGTAGTGGAAAAAGAGTATGTTTCAGGACATCGCCAGGGAATTGTGTCTCTTCGTGAGAATGTAGATTGGAGTGTGATGCTAGAGTGGGAAAGGCTTGAAAAGCAGGAAAATGCTGGCTTCCTATTCCTGGATACAGAGACTACAGGGCTGGAAAGAGGAACAGGGACTCTTGTATTCCTCGTTGGAATGGGTTTCTGGAGAGCAAATCGCTTTCGTCTTTTACAGTTTTTTTTGCCAGAACCAATCCAGGAACCCGCTATGTTATCAAGACTTGCAGAGGTCGTGCCAACTTTTCAGTATATTGTTACCTTCAATGGAAAGGCCTTTGATATACCTATTCTACAGAGTCGCTATATACTCAATACTCTGCGTCCGCCCTTCAATGGTCTGGGGCATCTTGATCTATTGCCTCTGGCAAGGCGTTTATGGAAAAATCGCCTTCCAAGCCGTGCTATGCGCGACCTGGAACGGGATATCCTGAAATTCTCTCGCAGCCAGGAAGATATTCCAGGCTGGATGATCCCTGAAGTCTATTTGCAATATCTGAAGACAAAAGATCCCAAGCCTCTTCTGGGTGTCTTCTATCACAATGAAATGGACATCGTTTCCCTGGCAGCACTGGCTAACTATATGGACGATCTCATTCATGATCCACCCCATGCACTCCATTCGGAAAGCCCTGATTGGATTGCTGTGGGACATCTGTACGAAGATCTAGGCCACACTCAAAAGGCCATCCATCTTTATCAACATAGCCTGGAGGCAGGTCTGCCAGAACGATTCATCGCCCCAACCCTGATGAGCCTTGCAGCGATTTACAAGAAAGAAAAAAACTGGCCTTGTGCTATCGCCCTCTGGGAAAAAGCAGCGAAGAAAGGGGATGTTTCTGCCTGCATTGAGATCGCCAAATTTTATGAACATCAGGAAAAAAATTATGCTTTATCACAAAAATGGGCACGCCTTGGCAAAAGCTTGCTCTCCAGCCTTCCCAAGACAATGACTTCTGCAAGAGAGTGGACTTGCGATTTGAACCATCGGGAAAAAAGACTACAAGAAAAATCCCAGGACAACGATCAGGAAAATCCAGATTTTATTCGCAAAGTTCGATGAGAAAATGCCCTAGTTTGGCTACAGCTATAATAGATAGATTTTTTACAAAACTGTTTTAGTCAAAATGTTGTTGAGCATATTTCAAGAGAAGATGTCTTCTTTAAAAGTAGGCTATAGCTGTAAAATGGAGTAGATGCTATTGCATAGCACTACTCATTTTCTACAGGATCATTTTGACCAATACAATTTTTTTACAAAACATCAAACTTAAAAAAATCCCCAAGAGGATAAAGGTAGCTGGTTCAGGTACAGCAGAGTTAAAAGCTGCACCATAGAGATATCCTACCTGCGTTTCAGATAAAGCATAATTGTAGATAGCGACTTCATCAAGGTAGCTATTATGTTCTTGAGCATAGGGAAAACAAAAAGTTCCGAGATGAAGCTGGATTTGAGACACAGTGGTCAAATCGAAGTTGACGAGAGTGCTGGTCAATTGGAGAGTGCCATTGATGTATAGTTTTACGATGTTGTTTGCCTTGTCTACCACTCCCGTAAGATGCATCCACTCATTTTTAGGAAGGTTATTTCCATCAAGATTCGAATTGGCAAGGCTTGAAGAAGTGCCGTTGTAAATTTCAAAATAGATTCTTCCGCTATTCCATCCACTCCTCGCTTTAGCAAGATTAATCCAGGTACTACTGCTGCTTGTGCCATCGCCCAAGCTGATAAAAGATCTATAGATATTGTCATTGTCTGTGATATACACCCAGGAAGATATACTAAGCGATTGATTCTTAAAGGCAAAATTTGCTGCAGGGATGTCTACATGATCCTGAGACCCGTTGAATAGAACTGCTTTATCATTGGGCATACCTGCTAAAGATGGGCCTGGCTGATTCAGAGTAGGACTGTTAACATACGTTCCATGGATTGAGCCTGTGGAATCATAAGCCGTAGTTCCGCTTGTTTCATTCAACTGCCATGATGCCATGGGATTCAAAGCTTGTACGGCTGTATTATAGCCATTGTAAGGGCTAAATGGGGCAGCCAGTGTTCCACTAGCTATGATACAAAAGCAAAAAACAATAATGATATATTGCCTCATATTTTTCCCTTTTCATTAAAATGGTTGCTTGAAAGTTTTTTTGGGCAATAGAAAAATAGGATAGCGGCTATTCCTGCAATCCAGGTCGCTGGTTCAGGAACGGTTTCCTGAGATATTGTCTGAATTTCGCTGAGAGCCAAGGCTCTGTCAAAGATAGCAACCTCATCAATAAGACCATTGAAATTGCGTGTTAAAGCAGATGCTTCACGGCCAATCAAAATATTATGATCCGATGTGAATATTCCGCCTGCTCTTGTTCTGGATGCAACAGAAGAGCCATTTAGATAAAGGATATTAGAGCCTGTGCTAGAATTGTATGTCATGGCGACATGGACGAATGTATTGGGAAGAATCGTTCCGCCAGATAAGCCAGAATCTCCTGAATTTGCCACGCCAATCCCACATCCAAGCCGAATCACTCCTCCCGATTTTATGATACTAAGACTATAAGAATCTAATGCTGTGCTTTGTCCCCATTTGCTTAC
This sequence comes from uncultured bacterium, assembly GCA_938003875.1. Lineage (GTDB taxonomy): Bacteria > Planctomycetota > Uabimicrobiia > Uabimicrobiales > JABWCH01 > JABWCH01. The sequence continues at coordinate 1,060 of CALKWO010000061.1, read as the reverse complement.
AATCTGAGCAATCTGGCCGTCTACAAGATTATTGGTATTAATCCATGCACTGATCGTAATCTGGTTCGTCAATTTTAAACTGGCGGGATTCCCTATAGAAATATGAGCATCACTTTGTAGAGAAAATGCCTGACCAAATTTTCCAGTAGCAAAAGTGGCACCATTTTGCAATGTGCCATTGTTACCATAAACATCTTGTGCATTGTTCTCTGCCTGCCAGTAAGCCACCAATCCATTTTGGATAGGGATGGCAAAAATCAAGGTAGAAACCCAGAGAAAAAGAATTAGCAATATCACGTTTTGTTCCATTTTAGTTTCCCTTTGAGAGAATAACAAAATGAGTCCGTGATAGCATGAATATCGCTAAGAAAAATCCTACTAAAATAGCACTGGATATTTCTGGGATTTGAAAGTTGCTATCCATGAATATCTCCACTTCGCCCATAGCAGAGTAGCTACTTGCCTTGTTGATAAAGGGAAGATATTTTATTTCTGTAACCCAGGAATTGATAGCAATATCTACATAATCGCTTACGCTAGGAGTGCTATCTACCAAAATCGTTCCTGCCTGGCTAAAATTAGTGCCATTGGAAGAAACATAAAGATCACTTTCCAGCCATCGGTTATCGCCTCCTGGCCATTCTGTATAGGCTATATGATGGGTTCGTATTTTTGTTAAATATACAGACTGAGGAAATACGATCTTCAGATAGCTCGGAAGGCCTCCCTGCACAAGCCAATAATGATTGTGACTGCCATCAAAGACAGAGTCAATCAGGTATTGCATGTAATAATAGTTACCATTTTGATAGGAACGAAGATTGCTTTCCCAATAAATATCGCCGACAATCCCTGCTGCGCTTGTGTGCATCTGGTAATCATAATAGCCTCCACCAGAGGTGGCAGAAAAGTTGATTTTTGTTTCTACACAATGTAGAGAGCTTGAGAGGATAAGAAAAAATAAGCATACCATTAACCCATATGGTTTCATAAGACCCCCTTTCTTAACCTACATTCCGCACTTAAAAATTGAAGTTTTCGGAATTATGGATGAAGCGTG
>CALKWO010000060.1 GCA_938003875.1 uncultured bacterium | reverse complement strand
AAATATATCCGTGTTTATCTGTGTCCATCTGTGGTTCAAATGCGTTTTCTTAAAAGACAACCTAAAAAAATCAAAATTTTTTCCTTAGAAGCTGTGGAACGTAGGAAATAACTTCCCCATTTTTAATTCAATATACAATATTTACATTTTTTTATAGATTTTGTTTTTCCACAAGGAAATTTCGGATTTATACCATTTGCTGAATCTTCTATCGCTTGGGCCACCTAGTATATGGCTTTCCAAATAATTATTGCTTAAATCCACTATAAATCTTAAAGATGGAAGGTATGAACAAAGTCGGTTGCCTATTTCAAATACCTGCCCTTGGGAGATACTCGCTCTTCCTCCTGGCAACGCTAAATCACCATAATCAAACCCTAAAGATTTAGGAAGCTTTCCCTGGAAGAAAATATTTACCATGGAAAAATGGTTTTGCGATTTCCATGGTAAAATTTCGGATTCTTTAAGAGGAGAGATTTCCTTTGTCCAAACTTCTTTAAAGATTTCCTCTCTGGTTTTTCCTTGAAACCATAGGGAGTTGTCACTTAAGAGGACTCGGTCGAATTGCCCATAACAGACTATAAAAATAGAAGTTTTTTTGAGAAGGAAATCGAATGATTTTTGTTCTGATGCTATTTTAAAGAAGACTTCTTTTATTAAGGCTTTATAGAATTTTTCCCATATCCAGGGTGCTTTTTCTTCTGGATCATAATGGTAGTCCCATTTCTTCAATATCTGAGCAGAAGGGCTTTCATCCAGAAGGGGAAGCAGTTTTTCCATATAGAACTTTGCCTGATAGGAATAGGTATCATAGTGCATTTTTTTTGTTGTAGCAGGAGAATGTTTTTCGGTTTTTTCCAGAAGCTCCTGAATTCGTAAGATGCGATAGTGGTCTATCGGTATGTTGATAGCAGGAACTTTTCCTAGTGAATTGAGGTTATTGTTAGAGCTGATTACATAGCCACACGGTGGATTGTAGACTCGTGGAATATCTGTATAGGCATAGAAACCTTGCCAATCGTTTTCGCTTTTTCTTCCATCTAGGGGTATAAGACCACTGGATCCTTTGGCTCTTTTGGGAAGAAGCCCAGACATCTGGTAGCCTATGTTTCCCAAAGAATCTGCTATTGCCCAGCTAAAGGGGAATTCACCTTTACCTAGAGCTTCCATCATCCCAGACACATTTTGAATATGCAATGTTTGGAAAAGATTTTCCAGAGAATCTCCGCCTGCCTTGGCTCCGCTCCAGAGTGTGCTAAGGTAAAAGCCACTTTTTTCGGGATTTCCATCTAAAATGCCATGTTCATTTTCATAAAAGGTCACTTTGTATTCAGGGTGTTTTTTCCTTTTTATGGTTTCTGTTCTTTCCTGAAAATCATGCCATAGGCCATCTTTAAGATATTTTTTATCTTTGCATTCTTCTATCCAGGAATCGCAGGAATCCATGCACGCATAGGTCGCTCCCCATGCGACATGATTGTTTCTTCCCACGAGGATACCTGGGATACCAGGTATAGTAGCCCCTACAGCATAGCGTTCTTTGCAGGATAAGAAAAATTCTTGCCAGACATTAGGCAATCGATTTCCTTCCAGATGAGGATCATTGGAAAGAAGTGGCTTTCCTGATTCCGTCCTTGAGGGACTTAATGCCCAGTTGTTCGAGGCATGAAATCCTTCTTTCCAGGGCAATATGTCGGGAATGGTTTTTTCAGAAATAGACACTTTCTCCAATAATTCCATAGAAACCCCCTGCAGCAAAGGATCAGGGAAAAGCTCCTGGAGATATTCCAGAGGAATTTTAGCCTGTATAAGCTGGACTATCAGCCGTTCCACCTCTGCCTGGGTTTGCTGCAAGCTGATATAGCTAATGACACGCAAAAAAAGCAAACAATCTTCCATGCACCAGGGATCTACAGGAATTCTTAGCATGCGGATTTCAAATGGCTTATGCTTTTTGAAATAGGCGTTTACCCCTTCACACCATGCCTTCAGTTTTTTGGTTGACTCTGGGGATAATTTAGCGATTTGTTCTTGTCGATTGCCTTTCCAATTCATTTTTCTAAAAAAAATGTCAATGGCAAGCATGTCCTCATTGTCCTGAAGCAATTCTGCCGCTCTTCCCTGTGCCAGGATTCGGGTAAGAATCATTTGCATACCTCTGTCCATAGCACTCCCATAACCTTGTCCAAAATAGAGATCTTCTTCGTTTTGTGCTTCTATCTTCAATACTCCATTTTCCAATCTTTCGATTTTCAAGGAATCCCGATAAACCAGTGTTGTTTTCATATTTGACTCTTTCTTGAAAGAAACATAAAAAAATATAGTTTTTTTCTCAAAAAAAAGAAAAAACTTGCTATAATGGGGACTTGAATTCTATAAAAAAAACTTGTGATGTTGCAACAGGAAGAAATAATTATAATTGAGATAGTAGATATGATGAGAATATATTGTTTTTTGCTGTTTTTGCTATTAAGTATTATCCATGCTCAGGAAAGCTGGCCTCCTTACAAAATTTCCAGACTCTTCCATTTTACCTTTTCAGAAAGTCTGAATTATGATAGCAATATTTTTCAGAATGAAAATGATTTGGCAGAAGATATTTCCGCTAATCACAGCTTAACAGTATCGCATAGCGATAGCCGACCTTATTTTGCTTATCAACTAGCCTATGTTTTTGGCTGGCGGAATTATTTTCGATATTCAGACCGAGATAGCGATTCCCATTCTCTGAGTGCCCAGATTTCTATTGATAGGCCTTACTTGAATTTAAGTATCGGCCATAGCTTTAGCATTACCTCGGATCCTCGCGGTTTGGAATTTGATCCTTTTACCAGAAGCACCTACAATACGACAAGTATGTCTGGACAATACAAATTCAATGATTCTTTTGGCATGCAATTTTCTTTACAATATCATATACAGGAATATACAGATATTCCTGAGTCTAGCAGCAACCGTATAACATATAAAATTTCTGCTTCTTATCAGGCAGCACAAAGGCTTTCCTTCACCGCTGGGTATGAAGAAGTTATATCCTGGTTTACAAATATAGACGATAAAAGTTCCTATGATATCATGAGAGTCAATGTCTATTATAAATTATGGGAAAATATTTCTATATATACAGGTACAGAATATACTTTTTTAAATAGCAACAATTCCGACGATAATTATTATAGCATACCTTTTGGTGTAAAAATTTTTCTAAAGCAGGCAGTAGATTCAGAATTCCAGAGTTTGAACTGGTTAGATAATATAGATTTAAGTATCAGCACTAATTTGAGTAACCGTAATTTTCGCAATCCTATTGATTTTGACATAAATGCTTCAGGGCATATAACACAAAAAACGACATGGAGTCTCAGTGCCAGCAGGAAGCTGGATTTTTCAGCTCTTTCTAATGAGCAACAATACCAGACAGGGGTAAGCTTTGGAATTGGGCACATGTTTAACGAACTCCGTACCCAATTCCAGCTTTTCTACCAACAATATGAGTATGAAACCGATGTGGCTTTGGAACACACGGGATTTTCATTCTCTTGGGGCTACCCTATTGCCAGATGGGTTTATCTTAATGGCGTATATAGTTTTAAAAAACAAATATCTTCGACTGTGAATAGAGAGTACTCTTCTCATGATTTTTCGATAGGTACCAGCATTTCTTTTTAATTCTATCCCCACGATGCCAATGCTTTTTCCTTGTCTTCTATAATCTTAAGACGATTACCCAAGCCTAATAGATCCAAAAGGCTTTTGATTTTTTTCTGGACACAAATCAATCGTATGCCCTGCTGTATATTAGGGTTTTGTGTCATATTTATGAGAAGTCCAAGCCCACTGCTTGTAATAGAATTCAAATCTGCACAATCCAAAATAATTTTGCCTATGCCTTGTTCGGATAAATTCTGAAAGGCATTGTCCAATAAAGGCAAATAGTCTTGTTTCAGATCTCCTTTAAGTTTTAAAACTATAATTTCTCCTATTCCCTTCCTTTGGTGCTTTTCTATCTCGATATCAAATCCCATACTGCTCTCCTTATGCTACTAAAATCTTTTTATCTGCATTTTTGGGCTAAGAGTCTATCAAGATGGATTATTTCTTAGATAGCCTCTAAAGGGAGTTTCTATTTTATGCAAATGATAACGATTTTCCCCAAAAAAATCCAATCTTTTTCTAACTCGAATCTTTTTTTTTCAAAATTTTTTCTAAAGAAAAGCATCCCAATGCTATCTTTTAATGGATGTATGCCTAACAGAATTTGGGCTTTTTGTTGACTTAAATGTAGAATCTTGATAAATTGAGTTATAGAATTACTTTAGAAAAGGAAAACACAATGGAAAAAAATATCCTGATTTCTCGATGTGAATGGCCTGGGGAGAAAGAATTGATGATACTTTATCATGATACAGAATGGGGAGTTCCTGTCCATGACGATGACAAATTGTTTGAATTTTTGGTACTGGATACCTTCCAGGCAGGTTTGAGTTGGTCTACTATATTACAAAAAAGGGAAAATTTCCGTAAAGCATTTTCTAACTTTCAGGCTCAAAAGATTGCACGCTATGGGCAAAGTAAAATCCAGAAATTGATAGAAAACCCAGGCATTATTCGCAATCGGCTGAAAATTCAGTCAACTATAGAAAATGCCAGAGCCTTCCTGAAAATACAGGAACTCTTCGGAAGCTTTGATCAGTACATCTGGCGTTTTGTAGATGGTAGAACCATCCAGAACCAATGGAAAAAAGAAAAGGAAATCCCTACCGTTTCACTCCAGGCAGAAAAAATGAGCAAAGATTTAAAAAAAAATGGCTTCCATTTTGTCGGCCCCACCATCTGCTATGCTTTTATGCAGGCAGCAGGACTGGTCAACGATCATCTTGTTTCTTGCTTTAGATATCTTGAGGTAGGCGAAATATAATAAAGAAGATTGTAGGCGCAGGGTTGCGCCAAAGAAGTCGAGTCTGCAAAAAAGCCGACCGTCAGCGCAATCCCTGCGTCTTTGCCAATACCCTAAATATGATTTAGGAAAGTCCTATGATATTTCCCTGCTCATCCAGGTCAATCTTCAGGAAGGCTGGATTAGAAGGGAGTCCTGGCATAAGCTGCATATCTCCACAGAGTGCGTACAAAAATCCTGCTCCAGCACTTGCTTTCACTTCTTTTATGGGCAGGATAAAGTCTTTTGGTGCGCCTTTGAGATCAGGATCATGAGAAAAAGAATATTGGGTTTTTGCCATGCATACAGGTAGAGAAGAAAGCCCTGCTTTTTCCCATCGGGCAATTTGATCTTTGGCCTTTTCTTCGTAATGTACACCCTTTGCACCATAAATCTTAGTAGCAATGGCTTGGATTTTATCTGGTATGGGGAGAGAAAGATCATAGAGAAATCGGGGGGAGCTTTTTTGCTTTGTTGCCTGCACTACAAGCTCGGCGAGGGAAACAGCACCATCTCCACCTTTGGTATGATGTTCACTAAGCGCAGCTCCAAAAGCTCCAGCTTCCATAGCCTTTTTTTGTACAAAGGCCAGCTCTTCTTCTGTGTCTGTTGGAAAACGATTGACTGCAACAACGACAGGTACGCCAAAGGAAATCGCATTCTGAATATGTCTGGTTAAATTCTCGCAGCCTTTTTCCAGGAGAGGAAGATCACATTTTTTGTATTCTTCGGGGATGGGCCTTCCTGCTGTTACTTTGGGGCCACCTCCGTGCATCTTTAAGGCACGCACTGTAGCTACCAGAACCACTGCATTTGGCATCTTACCAGAATATCGACATTTGATATTGAAGAATTTTTCCATGCCCATGTCAGCTCCAAAGCCGCTTTCTGTTACAACGTAGTCTGCCAGTTTAAGAGCGATGTAATCTGCTACAATCGAATTGTTTCCATGCGCTATATTGGCAAAAGGCCCTGCGTGTACAAAGGCAGCCTGGCCTTCCAGTGTTTGCATCAGATTAGGCATGATAGCATCCTTGAGCAATACTGTAGCAGCCCCTGCAACCCCTAAATCTTCTACAGTGATAGGTTTATTGGATGTGTCAAAACCTATAATCGCTTTTCCTATACGGGATCGAAGATCTTTTATATTTTTTGATAACGCCAGGATTGCCATAAGCTCGGAAGCAGGAGTTATATCGAATCCAGTTTCTCTTGTATAGCCATCATTTTCCGTTCCTAGACCTATAATGATTTTACGTAGTGCCCTGTCGTTCATATCCAGAACGCGATGCCATTGTATATGATATGGATCGATATTCAGACGAGGCAGATTCCGCTTTGCCCAGAGGGTATCACTATAGTTGCGTTCGTGCATTAGCCTTGCATCTATTGCTGCTCCAATAAGATTATGAGCGATGCTGATAGCATGCATATCCCCTGTAAGATGCAAATTGAAATCTTCCATAGGAATAACCTGAGAATACCCGCCACCTGCTGCACCTCCTTTGATTCCAAAAGTAGGCCCCAGGGAAGGCTGGCGCAAGCAGACCATAGTTTTACAGCCTATTTTGCCTAGCCCTTGTGTCAGCCCGACGGATGTCGTCGTTTTCCCCTCTCCTAATGGCGTAGGCGTTATGGCTGTTACATCAATATAGTATCCATCTGGCCTATCTTTCAATCTTTCCAGTACTTTAAGGCTGATTTTTGCCTTTTTTTCTCCATATAAAATGACTTCCTGATCTTCTAAGCCCAAAGAATGAGCAATTTCCATAATAGGTTTGATTTTTGCCGATTGAGCAATTTCAATATCGCTTGGTATCTGGTTCATTGTATACATCCCTCAGAAATAAATAAGGGCGAATTTTTATTCGCCCTTTTGTCTATAAAAAAATGCAATGTCTATTTTTTTCCACGCATTTTGAATACAAAAACTAGAGCAAAAATACTGAGTAGAATGCTAGAAGGTTCTGGTACGTTTGATGTCATGACCAAAGAAATATTGTCAACAATCGGGTCTGTGTCCGTACCATTGCGTTCTCCTGTCAGATAGAGAATGCTGGAGGTAGAGGCAGCAATAAAGCTTTCGGAAAAATGTATCCAGCTTGTAGCTATGGCGTATTGCCATAAATGGCCATCGATCTGAACACCGAAAGCATTGCTTATGGGTACTCCATGAGCCAGTTTATAATCCCCTGATATGGTATAGGTTGCACCAATGATAAGTCCAGAAATCGTCTGATGCAAAGTAGGATCTGATCCACCAGCTCCTCCATCATTGATGATAAATCCACCGCCTGGGTTTCCACCAGAGGATCTCCATCCACCAGCACTATCAATATTATACCATGACCAGCCATTGGCATCTGTAGTAAAATGCCCATTGGTGATCAGCTCAGCATATAACGTAGAAAGCAAAAATAATAATAAAAATACAATAATTTGTTTCATGTTTTCTCCTTTCTTATGTAGGAAGAGAAGGTTTTTATATAACGAAAAAATCATTCCAGAATGGCAAGTCCGCCTAAAGATGTTTCTTTGTAGATGTGAGGAAGATCGTGACCTGTCTGCTTCATGGCAGCAACCACCTGGTCAAAGGAAATACGGTGCCTTCCATCGGAAAGAATGGCAAATGTACAGCAATCCAGTGCTCTCGCTGCTGCTAGAGGGTTTCGTTCAATGCAAGGGATTTGTACTAATCCGCCTATTGGATCACAGGTCAGCCCCAGATGGTGTTCAATTCCCATTTCCGCAGCATATTCAATCTGAGCAGCCGTTCCCCCAAAGAGCTGAGCAGCGGCAGCAGATGCCATAGCACAAGCCGTCCCTATTTCTCCCTGGCAACCCACATCTGCACCAGCGATAGATGCATTTTTCTTTACAAGGTTGCCGATGATGCCTGCTGTTGCCAATGCTTTTAAAATTTTATTTTCGGAAAATTCATTATATTTATACAATAAGTAAAGTACAGCAGGGAGAACTCCCGATGAGCCACATGTTGGGGCGGTTACGATTTTGCCTCCAGCGGCATTTTCTTCCGCCACTGCTAAAGCAAAGGCATAAACCATGCTACGACGTTTCAATGCGCCTCGAAAGCCTTTTGCTTTGACATAATAAGAAGATGCTTTGCGTCCAAGATGCAGATGACCAGGCAGTACTCCTTCCTCGTCTATTCCTCTTTCAATCGCCTCTGTCATTACTTTCCAGACTTCATGGAGGTAATCCCAGATATCTGGGTTTTCGTATTCCTTGACAAATTCCCAGAATTTGCGACCTTTGCTCTGGCACCAATCCAGTATCGCCTTCATTGTACTTATAGGATAAATGGACTGTTTCTCCAGAGATTGGTTTTCCTCTAAGATGGAGCCTCCTCCTATACTATAGATTGTTTTCTCTGCTATCAGATCTTTCTTTTCTGACAATGCTTCGAATTTTATAGCATTAGGATGGAAGGGTAAAAATTTTTTAGGCTCCCAGAGAAGTTCAACAGGTATGGGAGAAAGCGCATCTAAAACAGCTTTGTCTGTAAGGTGACCTTTTCCTGTTGCAGCCAGACTCCCATACAAAGTAACTCTAAACGCCGATGTTTCAGGATAAGCAGCCCGAAACAATTCTGCTGCTTTTTTGGGCCCCATAGTATGGCTGCTGGAAGGGCCATGTCCGATCTTAAAAATTTCTCGAATGGATTCCATGTATTTATAATTTCTTGAATTTTCGCAGTGCTAAAAGCATAGCTGCAAAAAGCAGCCAGGCACTATTGGCTTCGGGCACTGCAAGGGAATTACGGGAATACCAGTTCAACTCTTTGGTTGTATAGATATTGGAATTAAAGGAGAATGTCCAATCCTGGTTCACCCTGTTATCATGAGTTGTTAAAAGTGTGTTGTTTCCAATCCCTATATCGTCTTTAGCATAACTAGGAGAATTGTATCCCCAGAAATTGTATGCAAAAATGAGATTACGGGGAGAATTCACAGGGTCTGACCCTGAAAGAATAGGCCCGAAGAACTGGAAACTACCATAGGAACCGCCAGTACTAGGAGTATCCTCATAGTTGTAAAAATTGTCCGTGCCTGGCCCATAGTCTTTATGCCAGCTTTCTACTTTGATAGTATCACCAGGAGAGGCCATGACAATCGAAGAACTGAGAAGACCGCTTTTATATGCTATGGCCTGTAGAGTCAACTGGTCTGCCAGTATATTATAGTTTGTCTGGAGTAAAAAGTCGTGGGGCGTGAAGCTTCCTATCTTGAAAGCTACCATCGCTTCCTGATCGCCAAACTGACTACTGGTAAGCCTCATTTGGATCATGACTTCATCATGTCCCGATTCTGTAGCGTATTTAAAGGCATAAGGGTTAGGAGTATCTGCTATGGATAGGTCTTCAGGCATGTTGAGTTTTGCATACTGTGTCCATCCTCCCCCCAGATAATCAATAGGGTTGGCAAAGACACTAAAAAAGCCTAAAAAAAGAAGTGCTGAAACGAGATAAAAAGTATTTTTCATATCCTTTTTCTCCCTTCATAAAGTGTTACAGAAAAAAGATTTCTTGCCATTGCCATAAACTTGCAAAGCTTTTTAAGAAATTTTTTTGCATTTTGCTTTTTAAAATTTATCCTATTCTTATTGTATTGTCAATAGCTTTATATTTTAAATATGCTGAAAATTAAAAACGATACTGGAGAAAACTATATGAGTATCTTCTATCAAATCTTAGGAAAGCCTTTTAGGGATAATGCGTTATTAGTTCGTATTGATACAGGAAACTCCCATTTTCGCTTTCTTTTCGATTGTGGTGAAGCTGTATTGTCAGGGGTTGGGCTTTCGGAGATACAGGCAAATGATGAAGTTTTTTTTTCTCATTTTCATACAGACCATATAGCAGGCTTTGATTCTTTTATCAGGGCAAACTATGACCGTACCACGAAAAAAGTTAGGGTATGGGGGCCAAAAGATACTTTGCGTGTCCTTTCCCATCGACTACAAGGTTTTACATGGAATCTGGTTCAAAACAGTACTGCCATTTGGGAAATAAAGGAAATTCAGGAGAAAAGTCTCCATAGTGCAACTTTTTACACATCTGAGGGATTCTTTAATATGCATGACTGCTATACCGAGCCCTGGGAAGAAGTGATTTTATCGTCTCCTTGGTTTAAAATCAAAGCAATTCCTTTGCATCATGGTATACCTTCTATGGGGTATCTGGTAGAAGAAAAGACCAGATGGAATATTGACAAAGAAAAAATTTCTCTTCTTGGCCTACCCCCTGGCCCCTGGTTGAAAGAAGTAAAAGAATACTCAGAATCTTCTCAAGAAAAATATATTTCTATCCAGGGAAAAGAATATAGCCTAAAGGAATTGAACGAATCTCTTCTTATTTCTACTCCTGGGGAAAGCATTGCCTATCTCACAGACTTTATCATGGATGCTAATACGCAAGAAAAGCTTTTGAAATTTTTGCCAAAAGGCTGCACTCTGGTTTGTGAAAGCCAGTATTTAAGAGAAGACAGGGAATTAGCACAAAAAAATTACCATCTGACCTCCGAAGACGCAGCCTGGATTGCTAAAAACGCAGAGGCTAAAAAGCTTATTCTGGTTCATTTTTCTCAACGCTACGAAATAAGCCAGGTAAAAAAATTGCTGGAGGATGCCAGAAATATCTTTCCAGAAACCTTTTTGCCTGATGAATGGAATCAATATTTTGTATACTAAACGGTTTTAGAGAATCTACAAAAGAAATTTTTTTTTCTTTTGACTAAAAAATATAAAAGGTTAAAATATTTTTAGCATTCTTTTGCAATATTACTCTTTTGTTTAGGAGGTGAGCTTATGAAAAAATTGACTTTATTGCTATTTGCTGTTTTACTGATGACTCCATCTTTTGGTATAACCGTTGGAGGAGTCTATTTCGATGATATTGGATTCGTGGATGCTATTGGAACATACAGTGGAACCTGGAGTGGCACCTTGAGTAACATAATAGGAACTGCTCCTCTTAACAATCCTAGCAGTCCTACTTATATTTATTCTAACGATACCAATGCTTATCTGAATTTACTTTTTACTAATAATGTCGTAAGGAATGGCTCTGGTGCGGATCTTGCTATTTTTGAAGCTAGTGGAGCAGGTTCAGCAGGTAGCACAGGATGTCAGATTCGTCTGACAATCAACAGTTTGACAAAAGTGTATACCCCAACCTGGATCGCTGGTACGACATACGTATCCTATGTCAACCTGGATGATTTTGGTATTGCATCAGGGAGCTATCTAACAAGCATTCAAATAAGAGGTTATACTTGCCCAGAGTATGTTGCTGTAGCAGCATTATATCCTAATTTGCCTCAAGTTTTATCTTCTAGCAACACAAATTTCGGCAATGTTCGAGTAGGAACCAGCGGGACGGCAAGCGTTACTGTCAGTAATACTGGTGCTTCTGGTTCTACCTTAACAGGCACAATCGGATCTGCTTCAGGCAGTGAATTTGCTCCTACTTCAGGAAACCAAAGCTTTTCTTTAGGATACAATCAAAGTGCCAGTAGAACTTACACCTATACTCCGTCAGCACGTGGCACTGATTCTACGAATGTAAGCATTACAAGCGATGGCGGGAATGCTACAAAAACATTGACAGGAACAGGTGTAAGCCCTGTTTATTCCAGCTCTGTAGCACCCAATACCACTATAGACTTTGGAACTGTAGATAAAGATCAGACTTTATCGAGAACACTTACCATCCAAAATATCACCCCAGATGCTGATCTTGGAAATCTGACGAATCTCACTCTAATAAGTGCGACTATATCTGGTGCTGATGCATCTTATTTTTCTCTCGCCAATTTTACTCCAGGGATGGTACTATCTAAAAATGGTTCCTTTGATTTAGGGATCACAGTAAATAATCCTGATCACCTGGTTAGCATGAGATATGCTACATTGACAATTGTTACTGATGTAAATAGTGCCTTTGGAGTGGCTGGCAATGTCTACACATACCAACTGCAAGCCTATACAGTCCCTGAGCCTTCCACTTGTATATTTATGAGTTTAGTTTGCATCTTATTGGGTTTTTCTCGATTTTATCGAAAAAACTAGTCGAAAACTAAAGAAATTTGTTTTGAAAGGATTTACAAGATGAAAAAAATCTTGTAAATCCTTTTTTTGTAGTCTCCACCGCTTTTTTAGGTAAGCAATATATTGCAAATATTATACCCTATTTAAAGAAAAAAAGGAAAAGAAGAACAAA
>CALKWO010000059.1 GCA_938003875.1 uncultured bacterium | reverse complement strand
ATTTTCGCTATAAGTCATTGCTAGCCAATATGTGGAATTTAACATTGTCAAACTAAGGAGATACATAGTTATGGAAATTTTTCTTCTGGTGCTTATTATCCTGGTATTAACAGGTATATGTGACCTGATGGTTGGTGTGGCAAACGATGCTGTAAACTTTGTCAATTCAGCCGTAGGTGCCAGGGCTGCTAAGCTCAAAACCATTCTGATTATAGCTGCTTTCGGGATACTGGTGGGTGTTACTTTTTCGAGTGGTATGATGGAGGTTGCCAGAAAAGGTGTTTTCCATCCAGAAAAGTTCACGATGCCAGAGCTTTTATATCTTTTCCTGGCAGTCATGCTAACAGATGTCATTATCCTCGACATCTTCAATACCTTCGGCCTACTCACTTCCACTACCGTCTCCCTTGTTTTTGAACTTTTAGGTGCTGCTGTATCTATCTCCATGATTAAAGTATACAAAAGTGGTTTGGATTTAACAAACATTAAATACTACATCAACACCTCCAACGCTCTTACCATCATTCTGGGAATTTTCTTGTCTATCATAATCGCATTTACTGTATCCTATTTTGTTCAATTTTTTGCAAGGCTTATATTTACCTTTGATTATGAAAAGCGTATCAAAAGATATGGAGCTATCTGGGGAGGCATAGCGACTTCTGTTCTTGTCTATTTTATATTGATCCAGGGAGTCAAAGGCTCAGCCGTAATCCCTTTGGAATGGCAATCCTGGATACAAAAGAATCCTGCCTGGGTTTTGGGTATTTCTTTCTTCCTTAGCTACATACCTCTACAATTCCTCACTTTCTTTAAAAATATCAATATCATGAAAGGAATTGTGCTACTTGGTACTTTTGCGCTTGCCCTGGCTTTTGCAGCCAACGATCTCGTAAATTTTATCGGTGTCCCTTTTGCAGGGATCAGTGCATACACCATAGCCTTGCAAAGCCCTAATCCTACAGAACTAGACATGAGCGGATTGGCAGGAAAGATACCGATTCATCCATTATATCTCATTCTGGCTGGTTCTATCATGATGACCACTTTGTTTCTTTCCAAAAAAGCACGCAGCGTAACACAGACTTCTGTAGACCTGGGAAGACAGGATGAAGGCATGGAAAGATTTGAATCTTCTGCGGCTGCAAGAGCTGTAGTCCGTTTTTTCAGCAACACAGTAGGATTTGTCAAAAAAATAGTACCCAATAGCATGCAGCGGCTTGTAGCAACTCGTTTCGATGATAGTAAAATTATGCATTCAGGAAAGCCCAATCCAGCGCATTTTGATCTTGTAAGAGCCTCTGTCAGTCTGGTTGTAGCAAGTGCACTTATTTCTCTAGGTACGGCTCATAAACTCCCTCTTTCCACAACGTTCGTCACTTTTATGGCGGCGATGGGTGCATCTCTCGCTGACCGTGCATGGGGAAGAGATAGTGCTGTCTATCGAGTCAATGGTGTTATGATGGTAGTAGGTGGCTGGTTTATAACAGCAATTGTGGCATTCAGTATTTCCTTTCTTTTTGCTTTATTACTCTATACAGGCGGGCCTGCCGCTATTTTAATCTTGTCTGCTCTTGTCATCTTTTCTTTTTATCGAACGCATTGCATCCATAAAGAAAGAGAAAAAGAAAAAGAAGAATTGGAATTTATTGTTCTGAAACACGTAGATGATATAAAGCTGGCAAAAAGCACTGCTTTCGATCATGCCAGCCGCTTTCTAAGCCTGGTATCGCAGACCATTGGAAACTCTTATGATGGTTTACAACAATATCGTCTGGATACATTGAGAAACAATACCAGAAAATGCAAGCTCATCCAGAACACTGCTGATGTTATAGCTGCCAATATTTTTAAGACATTGCGCATGAGTCATCTGGACGAGAACCATACACAGCACTATAGCCAGGCAGTGGTTTCCTTCCAGGAAATGGCGGAAAGAGCCTATGATATTCACAATCGAGCCTTATACCATGTCAGCAACAACCACTCCCAGTTGCTCCCTGATCAAATACAGGAATTGGCCCAGGTTCACAGCAAAATACAGGAAATGATGAATCTGGCTTCCAGTCTATTGAAAAACCAGGAAATGGACAAAGGGGATAGCCTGCAATCCATGAAAGACGAAGTAGAAAAATTGAAAAACGAATTTCTCCTCAACCAGGCCAGGAGAATCCAGGAACGTATGACAAAAACGCGATTAAGTATTTTATTTTATAGTTTGCTTGCTGATTTTGTTAAAATTTCTGTTAAAATAACAAGAATAGTATCGGTTTTCCAGGATATAAAACAGGCTAAACAATGATTTGCTTTTGGTTCTCAAAGTTCATATAGATACTCTAAGCCTTGCCTGGTGCAAGGCTTTATTTGTGATAATTTAGTTAGTTTGGGAGTGTTTAGTTAGCTGTAAATTTTCTACATAGAAAGGAGACTGTATGCTGTTCAAAAAAATTGCGATTATAGCTATTTTAATGATTGTGGCTATCCCTGTATATGCTTATGAAATAGCCTTGAAAGGATATTGGAATTTTGATTCCAATGCCGATGATTTGTCTAATTATTCAAACCATGGAAACGTAAGTGGAGCAATATTGACTACTTCTGGAAAATTTGGGGGAGCCTATAGCTTTGATGGAATTGACGACCGTATTGATTTAGGCGATAAAGATAGTCTGAATCCCTATAAAAGCGATATGACGATTGCAGCCTGGGTTCAGGCAGATGTGAATAAGCATTCCAGAATTTTTTCCAAAGGAACTCATGGTGGCCCTCAACCAGGATATGCCTTGTTGCAATATAATGGCTATGCTGGTTATACAGGCCAAGGGATGGGAATTCTTGGAGTTGGCGGACATGAGCATATGGCACCAACAAATGCAATTATCCAAAATGCTAATTTTATTCATATAGCAGCAACCTTCGATAGAGATGGTGTTGTCAAAATGTATGTTAATGGCATTCTGCAGAACACAACCGTCAATATAGCCGATCATGCCAATGTAGACATAGCAGCAGGCACTTTAAATGCTGCTATTGGTGCTTCCTATTCCTATGCAGGTACGCCAGGATGGAATGAATTCTTTGATGGAAGACTGGATGAAATTGGAGTATGGAGCCGAGTGCTTTCTTCTGATGAAATCAGTTTTCTTGGAAGTGGAGCAGGGCATACCATTGCGGAAATGTACAATGTTCCAGAGCCAGCGACATTAGCAATAATGATACTTGGACTTAGTATCATGGTTTTAAAAGTACTCAAAAAATAGAAAATATAAATAGTGTAGGGCTTCCCCTACACTATTTTTTTATGTGTTTTTATAATTCATAAACAGAAGAGAATTGAGGAAAATTTATATGGAAAAAAAAGTTTTTTTACTTTTTGTAGGAATTTCATTTATTTTTTCATGCTATGCTGACTCTACAGAAGAAAGAATCCAACAATTAGAAATACTCTATCAAAAGCAGAAAGAAAAGCTGGAAGTTTTGCAAAAAAATATTTTAGAGGAAGAAACCTATAAGCAGTATACTAACAGAATTGTTGAGCAATATTTACGAGAATCTGTAACTCAAGATGATAAAACTGCCATTACAGCAGGATATGAAAAAGGATTTTTCTTGCGCAGTGCTGAAGGCAATTTAGATTTTAAATTCACAGGTTACATACAGACAGGATTTGGACTTTTCGAGAATGATACATTTGATAACAACTCCTTTAATTTCAATGCAATATTCTTCACTTTTGATACATATTTATATAAAGACTGGCATGTCCGTATCCAGATGGACCTGGCTAATACCAATGGTTACAGGTTTGGGGGTGGGACCTACAATCTCGGTTTGCGAGACGCTTATATAGAGTATACCGCTATTCCAGAATTTTCTATAAGAGCAGGGCAGACGTTTGTTCCCTTTAGTATGCAAGGACAATATCCTACAAGCGAATTCATGACCATCATGCCAGACCCTTTTATCCGTTCCTGGGGAGCTGGCAGAGACACAGGAATTTTCGTCTATGGCGTAATAGAAAATATGTTTTCCTACAAAGCAGGAATATTCAATGGAGAAGGTTTAAACCGAACCAATGTTTCTGATGATATGATGTTAGCAGGAGAAATGCGATTTTACTATTGTGGCTATAAAGAAAATTCCAAAAGCTTTTTCCATATAGGGTTTTTGCGCAATCGCTCTGAAGATATTACCAACATAAGCCTTATCTCTAGTTGGACAAGAAGAATTTTCCCTAATACCGTTACTCAACATGGGCGCACAGAAGGGTGGAGAACATCAGCCGATGCAGGATTCCGCATGGATTTAGCTTTACCAGAAGAAC
>CALKWO010000058.1 GCA_938003875.1 uncultured bacterium | reverse complement strand
GCCCGTAAAATGGAAAATTCAAAATTCCCTTCCTAGAAGCAGCGGAATGTAGGTATAAAACATGCAGGGGAGAGAGGCACTTTCTTCACTAAAAAATCGGAAAAAGTGCAGGAGGAGATGTACACTTCCCTTACAGAAAAACTATAAAACATGCAGGGAGAGAGGACTCCTCTCTTCATATATATAAGGAGGTCTTAAACATGAAATATGCAATCCAGCAGGAACGTTTTTCTCGTTTGTTTTCCATTTTATCGCAGTTGAGTCCTCATAGCCAACTCACTGTGAATGACCTCGTGGCTGAATACGAGGTCTCGCCTCGTTCTATAGAAAGGGATTTAGAAGTGCTCAAAAGAGCGCAATTAGGGGTCTTTGAAGACGAAGAAAATAGAATCAGGATAGGCAGGAACGGGTATAAAAAAATTCGGAGTTGGATGATTGGGTGAGAGGAAAAGGGGAGAGTGAAATGACACTCTCCCCTTCATTTATCTCTCAAAATTTGATTCTTGGGAAGCATTTGTGATACCATATTTCTACTTCTGTAGATTTTTTATACCATGATACCACAAAGCAAAGCAGCAACGGAAAGGCAACGGAGATGGCGGAAAAAATATCCTGAGAAACAAAGGGTTTTGGATCAAAAGTACCTGCCACGTATCGCTGCTAAATACCATGAGAGGTACACTTACGATGATGAATTTAGAGAAAAAGAGAAGGAACGGCAGCGCATTTATTACGCCAAAAATTGGAAAAAAATCCTGGATAGAATCAGAAGAAGGAATAAGAGAACGGTATTGTAAAAATTACAAGAAGTGGAGATTCTAATCTCCACCCGAAAAAGTTATTTTCGATACTGGCTTGATAGCGTCGGCGATACATAAACATGCGGCTATACTCGTGTTTTCCAGAATGATTTTATTTGAAGAAGCGGAGCGAAAGTTTTCACAGCGGCACAGGATTGAAAGAGAATAACGGCGCAGAAAAATAGGCTAAGGTAATAAACGTGCCTGTCGGGCATTTCTGATTCTATTTTGGAAAAAAATAAAAGAATCATGGAGCAATTTATCATCGTCAGAATAAGATTGACTACCGTCATGATACGCAGGAGGATTATTTTATGTTTTTTGTAGATAAGATAAATGATGCCCAAAAGGATTACGAATGCTAATACCATGAAAATAAGGTTCCAAATACCCTGTTTATCAGGCATGATAAAACCGCTCTGGCGGAGATGGTAGCGTATTTCAAATAGCATGATTAAACCCAAAAACGTAAACAGATAATATAACAATGTTCTGCTCCAACGTAGGGAATGGTAAAGTGCTATGCCACCCATAAAAAAGGCGCAGGAGAGAAGGCCAATAGTCATTCCGCCCGGAGACGTATTTCCTAGCAACTTGGCAAGACCCGGTTCACGATGAGCCATCTTTGCCATCGCAAAATAATCCCCATAAAACATAGGCAAAATGACAAACAACATTACAAAACCAGCGCAGGAAGAAATCAAATGGCCCACCGTCATATCTGACATGCGAACATATACGTTCTCTGAAATGTCCTTGAGTGATGGAATAGTCTCCTTACTCTCTTTCCAATAATTTTCCAACTGCTGTTCCATATTTTTCTCATCCATACTTATTCCTCTTTTCTCAATTTTTCTATAGTTTGCAATAATTCTTTCCGAATGTAGAAAAGCCTGCTTTTTACAGTGCCTTCCGGAATGCCTAAAATTTCTGAAATCTCCTCGAATTTGTTCCTCAAAGAAAGGAGCAAAATCGTCCTTTTATCCGAAGAAAGTTTTGAGATCGCTTCCTCCAGAAAAACTTTATCTAATTGACTTTCATCATCCCTTTGGTTTTCCCATATATTAGGCGATTCTTTACTAATTTTTTCCAGAACTTGTATTTCTTTGTTTTGAAACCGTTCATGATCGTGATACAGATTGATTGCCATACGGTACAACCAATTTTTCAAATTTCCCCGGCCAGGATCAAAAAGATGAAATTTCAAGTATGCCCGCACGTAAGTTTCCTGGACAATATCCTCACTTAGATGGTAATCGCCGGTTAATTTGTAAATAAACTTGAAGAGATCCATGTGGTACTCTTCAAACCATCGGGATAAAGTTGATTTTAAATCATCCATCTGCACCTCTTTGATTGCTTTACAGTAAAATTACTTACTTCCTATACGGAAAACAAGAGACACGGTTCAAAAAATTTCTATAAATTTTTTATTCCATTTCTAAAACTCTTCCATCTTATCCTTCTTTTTTTTCATAATCTTCTAATTTTTTTTGGCATCTCAAATGTGTTTTATTTCACTTAAATACTTTAAATATATATATGGAGAAAATGCTTATGAGACCAGCAGCTACAATCAAAATGGGCTATTATCCAACACCGGATACTGTTGTAACAAAACTGAAACCATTCCTGAAATTTCCTGCCGGAAAAGCAAGTTTACTAGACCCCTGCTGCGGAGAAGGGGTTGCGCTCAAAGAACTCGCAGAAAATGCCGTAACCTACGGAATTGAGCTTGATCATGCTCGTGCTGAAGTAGCCAAGCAAAACCTTGATTTCGTTATTTCCGGTGATTTCTTCCAAACCAAAATATCCAATAATGCGTTCTCCGTGGCATACGCCAATCCACCTTATTGCTCGGACGGCATTGAACGTCAGGAGATTTCATTCCTTCGAAATACCATCAAGTATTTACAAGCAAGTGGTATCCTCATATTTATTATCTCCCAAAATCGTTTGGATGAGAAGATTGCGAAACTTTTATCGCTCAATTTCGAGAATATTCAGGTGTTCCAGTTTCCAGATGATGAGTATCAGTCGTTTCACCAGATCGTTATTTTCGGTGCGAAAAAGCTCATTCCTGAACCTGATTTTTTAAAATTACAAGAACTCATGTGTGTTCCCGATAGAATTTTACCTGAAATACCAGAAAATCCTTCGGTTTGTTACCAAGTCCCGGAAACAAAGGAAATCACGCTTTTTAAATCGAGTGTCATTGATCTCCTGGAGCTTCAGAAATTTCTGGAAAAATCTCCGCTCTGGGCAAGATTGGAAAATGTGAGGAAAGAGTTCGGTTCTAACCGACCGCCGCTTCCGCTCCGTACTGGACATCTTGCTTTAGTTCTTGCGAGCGGGTATTTGGATGGCGAGGTTGGAGAGAATGAAAACCTCCATATCGTAAAAGGCAGGGTGTTTAAAGAAACAAAAGAAATCACAGAAGTGCTTGAAAAGGAAGTAATACATCGGGAAACGGATGTCATCCGAATTTCGATCAAAATCCTCGAACCGAGTGGCGCAATCAAAGTTTTAGTTTAGAAAGGAATTTTATGCGAACCGCCAATTTCTACAGATGGAAGCCAGAGATCAGCATGAGAGCGTACTGCGACCGCTATGCGGTTTCGAATCAGAATAATATTTTGTATCTTCTCTCGATTTCGGGACCAGATTCCGCGGTACGAGGGATTATAGCTGCAATCCAGGCTGGTGAAAACATCAGTATCCGAGGCGATGGCGAAGCTATCAACTGTCGAAAAGGGATTTCAGCACTCCGATCATTTACTACCAAGATTCCTTACGAGAGCCTCACGCATGGAGTATGTGTGGATACTTCTCTGTGGGAAATGAACAAAGAAATCCTGCTCTTGAAAAACGACCAGGAAACGGTTTACCATATCCTTCATAAATATTTCTCAATCACAGCGATCCCAGAATGGAAGAATTGGATTCACCAAAAACTTCAAGAATACATCACCCCGCTCCGATGCTACGGGACCGAAGCGTTTCTCCTCACCATTACTGAAGAAGAACTCGATACCATTATCTCGACTGGATGCCGAACCGGCGATCTCAAGTTCACAAAAAAGAGTGTTTTTGGCGCGGCTGTCGCTCAAACCGTGAGTGGCGTAGAGTCGTATCTACAGAAATTCGGATCAGAACTCGCCAAAAAGGTTCATGCGAATTTCGCGCCTCTGTACCTGCCAGACCAGCAGCAATGGAGTGACCGAATACACGCACTTCTCCGAACCCCGTTCCAGGCGCAGGGGGACGCGATTATGGGTGCTGTAGAGACGCTCAAAAAGGAGCGGTCGCTCAATATTGTCGGGGAGATGGGCGTCGGGAAAAGCTTGATCGGAGCTGCGATCCCGTATGTGTGTTCAGAAAAACCGTGCAGGACTCTCATCGTATGCCCAGGACATCTCGTGCATAAATGGGCAGATGAGATCAAAACTACGATCCAAAATTCAGAAACCTATATCGTTCGGAAATATACGGATTTGATGCCGCTCGTTGAAATGCGAAATATTGTACCAAAGCGTTATGAATACGTAATTATTTCCAAGGACCGATCAAAATTATCATATTTCTGGAAACCAGCAATTATAAAGAAAGGCGATGGGTTTGCTTGCCCTGATTGTGGCACAGTTTTCAAAGATAAAGAAGGCTGGAATCTCCCTATCTCGTATTTTTCACAATCCAAACGATATTGTCCTGAATGTCATACTCCGCTCTGGCAAGCGGATAACACGAGAATCCGCAGGTTCGCGCCTGCGGAGTTTATCAAAAAATACTTAAAAAAGTTCTTCACGTTCGCAGAATTTGACGAAGTGCATGAGCTGAAAGGCAGTGATACGGCGCAAGGGAATGTTTTTGGGATGCTTGCGTCCTGTATCGAGAAAGTCATTACCCTTACTGGGACTTTTTCTAGCGGCTACAGTGATGACATCTTCTACTTGATATACCGTATTTTACCCCGCAAAATGCGTGAGGAAGGGTTTATGTGGACTGATGTCCAAAAGTGGCTCCAAAATTTTGGAATCCTTGAGCGAGTGACGAAAACTTCGAGAGAAGCACAGGATAATTCAGCATCGCGTGGATCTAAGAAACGGGAAAACGTGCGAAGGCGGCCCGGTGTCTCGCCGCTCGTGTACTCGAAGTTTCTACTTGGTAACACCGTGTTTCTCCAGCTCGATGATATTTCGGATAATTTGCCGATGCTGACCGAGAGCGTGGTTGGCGTAAAGATGAGCCGGGAACTTGAGCAGGCGTACAACAAGATAGAAGCTTGTATCGGCGAGCGGGTACGCAGGGAAATGACAGCGACTGGAAATTCCTGCCTTCTTGGCACCTACTTGATGTCGCTTTTGGCCTATCTGGATGTGCCATTCCACTTTGGTCCGATCCTTCATCCGTCTGCAAAAAAGGAATTACCGGAAGAATACTTTTTTCTGGATGAGAAAGAAAAGTTCTTGATGGAGAATCCGGGGATTATTGACCCTCGTGATGTTTTGGTAATCCCAGATGAGTTACCAGAAGACATTATCTACCCGAAAGAAAAACTCATGCTTGAGATCGTGGAGCAGGAAATCAAAAGCCATCGGAGGTGCATCGTGTTTGTAAGTTTCACTGGGGTACGAGATGTTACGGCACGGATCGAATTTCTGCTCCAAAAGAGAAATTTCCGAGTCGCGGCCTTGAAGTCAAGCGTGCCGCCAGAAACACGGATTTCGTGGGTGAGCGAGAAAGTAAAACAAGGCTATGAAATAATTATCAGTAATCCTGAATTAGTAAAAACTGGGTTGGATCTTCTTGATTTTCCAAGCCTTATTTTTCTGGAGACAGGCTACAATTCGTTCACGTTGCGGCAATCCTCTCGGCGGTCCTGGAGGATAGGGCAAAAGCAAGAAGTGAAAGTGTTTTACCTTTACTATAAAAATACCATGCAAGAACAATGCCTCAAGTTGATGGGTTCCAAACTTCAAGCGGCTATCGGCCTGGATGGGAGATTTTCTGAAGAAGGACTGATTGCCATGGGTTCCGGCGATGACCTTATGAGTGCGCTTGCAAAATCTATTGCCGGGAAAATCGAGAACACGGATTCGGCAGAAAATATCTGGAAACGGATGGCAGCCCAGCGTCCGGCAACTGAAGTACCTGCTCAAATCGCTCTTGCTCCTGCAAAGATCGCTCTCACTCCCACGATAGTTCCACGCACACTCTTTATCGAAATCACCAAACTGAAAGGAAAGAGACGGATCATCGAGCGGGTCGAAGGGAGCGAGGAAGAGATCAACAAAATTCTAAAAGAAACGCCATCTGGTGCGCAACTCATGCTTTTCTAAGAGACTATTCATCCATCTTCCACCGTTTTTCCAACTCTCGGATAGCGTCCCTGGCTATCCATCTGGCAGATTGAGAATCCAGTTTTTGGATTTCCAATGCCAGTTCTCTGGCCTTATGACCCAACTGAATATTCCTTTTCCCGATCTGGCGCAACGCCCAGTTCACAGCTTTTTTCACAAAATTTCGCTCGTCTAAAGCATATTCTTTGATAAGAGGCAGAAATCCCAAGAACTTCTCGTCCGCTGCTTTTTTGTCATGCACTGCCAGTGTCGCCATCATCACGAACCCTGAGCGTCGCACATACTCTTCATTTTTCTGTGCCCATTCCACTGCTTTCTGGTAGGCAAATGGAGTTTTATCGAAAAGATGGTTGCATGTTCCATCACAAATATCCCACGAATCAAAATCTTTTACATAGGCATCCATCTGCTCTTCTGTTACCAAAGCAGGGTTATCTACAAAAGCTGCCAGAATTCGAGCTTCATGGATACCAGAGGTCCATAACTCTAAAGCCAGTTCGTGATTTTTGCCAGTCTCTTTCGCTATTTTACGAAGAATAGCGACTTTAATACCGAGTGTGTTTTGTGGGTTGATTCCATACAGGGCCATGCCTTCCACGTTTTTAGGGTCAGCATGAGATTTTAATCTCTCAATAATTTCTTGGGAAGTCATAGATTTTGATCCTTCCAGTTCCACCATTTTAGCAAACGCTCATCATGCGTTTGATTGGAAGCATAGTACACCGCACACCGGAAAACATAGAGGAGACATTTATCTATTTTCGTACCCTGCATCTCACAAAATTTCTCGTACATGATCTCTGGGCTTTTGCCTCGGAGGTCGTGTATAGAACGGATATTGAGACTATAAAGGTCTTCTAATATCGAAGTCCCGACACCAGGAATAGTTTGTAGCTGTTTCAGAATTATTTTTTTCTCAGAAAGTTTTTGCATACACGGTTTTCCTTTCCTTAGAGGTTAGAACTTCATTTTATCACAAATAAAACAACAAACAGAACTAAAATTTTTTTTCAGCATCATGGATGAAACTATTTTTAAGGAGTATGATAATGCAAATCATTAGTGAACCATCGAAAAGTTATTCGGATTTGGAAACGCTTCGTGAGGATTTAGCACTTCGAGACGTGCGAGAAACAAAACCTTTCGCATTAAGTGATATAAATCTAACAAAGGATGGAATTCTTCAAGTACGAAGTGTTGGGGAATTCCTACTCTCTGATCTTGCGCTTCTTGATGCGGTACGACGCGGCGGGCTACAAGTCCAAACTTTCCAAAATTTTTTTGGAGAACAGAAAGAAGTTCTGGATGAAGCAGTAGTGAGTGCAATAAACTCTTTTTATCATCATTCAAGGTACGCAGGCTCGGAAGTAAAGCTGATAACGAGGGCGAATGGAAATGATCGAGTCGTGCTTGGAATACCGTCCAAAAGTTATTTTTTACTCACAAACGAGCATGCAATGGAAAAAATCTCGAAAACACTTTCACCGAATTTGAAACTGACACGAGCGAATCTGTATCCAGAATTTTTCGAAATCGCCTTCACGGACAAGCTCAATGTCTCCCACGATAAAGTTGGAGAGGTCGTGGAGTATGGCCTCAATTTTTTAAATTCAGAGGGAAGCCGATTATCTTCTTTTCTCGTTTCTAGTTTTTCTTTTCGTTTGGTGTGTAAAAATGGCGCGACCGCTGCGGAGAAATTGTTCACAGCTCGGTACATCCATAGAGGCGATATGGAGAACAATCGCAAATTTTCAGAAGATACCAGGAACATCTTTGATCGATTTTCCATTATGATGCGAAGCCTGCCAAAGCTTGGAGATATTCCTGTCACCGAAAAACTCATCTCGCACATCCGTCCGACGCTGATCGAAACGATCAAGACAAAAGATACGGACGAGTTTGTGAAGGGTATTGATATGCAGAAAGAAACCGTTATGGACTTGTGGAACAAGATAACCAACTTGCCACACCGAATCCAGAATCCGCAATCGAAACTGAAACTCGAACAACTTGGATTCAAACTCTTGACCATGCATTTGTGCTATAACTGAGAGAGAAAACTGAGAGTTCGAGTAACTCTCAGTTCACTCAAGAAAATTCCCAAATACCATCAGTGGCATTTTCACAAAATTTTTATACCTTCCTCTTTAACAAAATTTCCAAAAATTTTTTCTATTTTTTAGGGGGGAGAGATTTTTTTTAAACTATATCATATAAATAGCTTATGAACTTTTTTTCTGCCCGAAAATGGCAGGTTTGGATAGCCATAATTGGGATTTCCCCTTGACTTTCTCTATATTAGCTTTATACTTATTATTTAATAACAATAGGATTTTTGGACAAAGGAGCCAATATGATAATATCCTTTGCTAGTCTTAAAGGCGGTACGGGGAAAAGTACTTCTTGTACCAACTTAGCTTATGCGCTTTCAACTTTAGAACGGAATGGGAAAAAAGTTTTAGTAGTAGACTTTGATATTCAAAGTGGAGCGACACATATTCTCTCATCAAAATTTAAGAAGTTTAAATCAGGTATTAGTGATATCCTCAAAGGAAATAGAGATTTATCCAACGCTATTCACGAATATAATTCTAAGCTCCATTTGATTCCTATGAAAGATAATTTTTTTTATTTATCATGTGAAGATTTTACTGAACCACTAAAAAAAGCTTTAGATATTATAAAGAGCCAATACGATCATGTTTTTTTTGATCTTCCTCCTTCTATTTATCCGGCATCTGGAATTCCTTTGACTCTCTCTGATGCAGTTATTGTTCCTATTAATTGTTGTGATGGTCTCGGTGTTTTGGGGCTCCAGGGAATAATAAAAGTTATAAAAAAAATAGGAATATCTCCCACTTTATATATTATCGCTACCATAGTTGATAAAACGAAAACATCTAAAGAAGTGATCAATTTTATCAAACAGGAATATTCTGAACATTTCATCCCAATCCATATTAGAAAAAGTGCTCTAATTTCTCAATCTTGTACATTAGGACTCACAATCTTTGAACATCGGCCAAAATCCATAGGTGCACAAGATTATCAAAAAATGGCCAAAGAGTTTTTGAAAATCATAAAAGGAGCCAAAGATGACCAATAATTTTATGAAGGCATTAAAATCCCCAAAAGAATATGAATCTGATGAAATTGTGATAAAAAATATTCCCCTCAATCAAATTGAAGTAAAAAAGCAAATTCGAGAACATTTTGATGATGAAAAACTTTCAGAGTTAGCCGATTCTATCAGAGAGCATGGGATACAAAATCCTATTCATGTCCGTTCTCTAGAAGAAGGAAAATATATAATTCTTACAGGAGAACGCCGTTTTAGAGCTTCACAGAAACTCAATTTAGAATTTATTCCTTGTATCGTTCATAAAGAAGAATTATCAGAAACCGATATCAAATCACTTCAACTTATAGAAAATTTACAACGACAAGATTTAACAGGAATTGAAGTAGCTAAAGGTTTCGAAGCCTTAGCTAAACATGGTATGAATCCAAGAGATATAGCAAGGACTTTAAGTATTTCGGAAGCAACTATCAGTAAAGGCAAAATTATTCTTAAACGCCTTAATCCAGAATGGATTGAAGAAATAGAAAAAACAAAATGTAATATTTCTTTAAATGAGTTATATAACATAGCAAAAGAGATAAGTAAGCAAAAACGTGCTGGATTGTACCAAAACATTATGAAAAAATACGGGCAAACCGTACAGATGGAAACTGAAGAAAAACCAAAAGAACCCAAAAAATATAACACTGAATTCAATGAAAAAGAGTGGGATATAGTTTGGGAATACTTAAAAAGACTAGTGCGTAGAGACAAATCTCTCTTGGCTAAATATATCACTCCCAAAAAAATCCAAGAAATATTAGATAAAAAAGACGACTTGGGAATAGAAGGAGAAAAGAGCGAAGAAGAAAAAGCGGAAGAATAAAAAAAGTTATGGCAAAGAAAAAACGGTATCGATGGCATTACTGTTATATCTGCGGGGAGATCAAAGCAAACGAAAAATTTTCAGGAAAGGGGCATGCCAAGCATATCTGTAAAGAATGCTGGAAATTACCAAGAATACGCAGAAAACATAAAAAAATTTTTATATCCTTAGTAGGTAAAATATGGTAAAAAAGAAAACAAAAAAATCGCCTAAAATGTGGGTTTATGTAGGACCAAGAAAAGTTTCTCCTGAAGAGAAAGAACAAATAGAAAAAGCTTTTGCGCCTGTTATTGCCAAATTAAAAGAAGACCATATAATAGAAAAACCTCCAAAAAATTCCAATTACATTAGTGATATTCAAAGCAAATGGTATCGGCATTACTTCTATCTCTATTCGAACTATAAATGCCCTAGTCCCACTGCCATTATTGATGGCTTTGAAAACAAGTTTGCACGGTTAGAGTATATGG
This sequence comes from uncultured bacterium, assembly GCA_938003875.1. Taxonomy (GTDB): domain Bacteria; phylum Planctomycetota; class Uabimicrobiia; order Uabimicrobiales; family JABWCH01; genus JABWCH01. The sequence goes on along the minus strand of CALKWO010000058.1, from coordinate 1,087 downwards.
GTAAAGACCAGTTTCATCTTTCGTTTATGAGATATACAGGCGAATGGGTAGAGCTAGGCCACAGAATTCCATTAAAGGAATGTATTCAATCTATTCTTGAGGGTGATTTTTTCCAACCCTAGATTCTACAGGAAGCAATCAAGAGAAATTATCATGGGACACAAGAAAAAAAAAAAATACAATACAGATAACTTTTCTCCCGATTTCTTTTTCATAAGCAATCTTGAAAAGATGGATGCGATAGAATTAGTAGAATTTTACAAAACTATGAAGACAAAATATCCGCCATTTTTTTGCTTTCGATGTGGAAAAAAATTATCTGAAGAAATCTCTCAAGAACTGGAAAAATATTATAGTGATGGTTTTGTCGAATTAGAGGAGATGGGCAAAGTTCCAATTTCAAAAGTATGCTTTGCGTATTTTTGTGAATCTTGCCTCAAACACTACAAGCCAGGGAAGATTATTTCTGGGATTAAATCTGTTTGGATCTTCATCGTAGAGGTTATTGTATTCTTATTTTGGGTTATAGCTTCGATCGTTGCTTTCATTATTGGACTTGTTTTGCGGGTTTTTAAGAAGAAATAAAATCAGTTGGGTAAAGTTATGGTGAATGTTATGAATAAAAGCATTGATCTCATGGAACCGATCTTACGAACATTCCAGCAGGTGAAGCCATATTTACCTACTCTGTCTCCATCGCAATACAACTATTATAAAGCGATGCATCTCCCGACAGCTCAAACGATTATGAAAAAATTAGGAAAATCATGGGATGCGATCTTACAGAATATTGGGCTTCCCTGCCCATTAGACAGAGATACACTCTCTACGCTGAGCCGGTCATTGCATCTTTTAGAGAAGAACCTTGTGAGAACATTGGGCTTAGGATGGAATGAGACAACCTTCACCATCAAAAACCATAAGCTGAAACCCGACTCGTTCTATCTCGAACGAGCGTATCTCCAAAATACGCAATTGCTTGTACTCGATGTGAAACTCTCTCTCTGTAGTTCTCTTATAACGATTTATCATTATCTTCCTATTTTTGAAAACCCGCCTGTGCCCAAGCAAATGACATTTTTTTCTG
>CALKWO010000057.1 GCA_938003875.1 uncultured bacterium | reverse complement strand
ATCGTTATCTTTATCGTCTAAATGGGGAACTTATTTAATTCCGATTCCTAAATATAAAAATGTATAAATCAGGTACTACAATGGAAAAAACTTTAAAAATGACGAAGGCTCTAGCAGACAAAAACCGCTTACGAGTGGTTATGTTTTTGATAGCACAAGAGGAACTTTGTGTCTGTCAGATTACAGAGATGTTGGAATTGGCCACTGCTACTGTTTCCAGACACATGAGTTTGTTGCAGAGTGTTCATTTAGTAAAAAGCAGGAAAGAGGGTCGCTGGATGTACTATAGCCTTTCCAATACGTTTCCACCATTATTGATGCATTGGATTAAGGATGAATTATTGCTGTCAGAAGAAAATATAAAGGATATTGAGAAGCTCCAAAAGATACTTCTTTGTAATCCAGAGGATCTATCTTGTATCAAAAAAACACACAATAAGAAAAAAAACTGTTATCGTCATGTGACTGATGAAACAAGCTCTTCATAGAATCGCTCTACGAAGTTTTGAAACCAAAGTTGTTAGAAAAAAGGGAAGAAAGCAGATGAGAAAAGTAAAAAATTTTATATACATAACGATGTTGGCATGTTTGATTTCGATTGTATTGGGATGCAATAGCACTTCCAGGAATTCCGCCTTGCCGTTTCCGAAAAATCCCCCTGAGACAATTTATTTATATTTGAGTGCAGATACGGAAGGTACTTTGGAATCATGTAACTGTCAAGGTGGACAGATGGGAGGACTACCTAGACAAGCTCAATTTTTTCTCGATTTTCGCCAATCTCCTTCTCTTTTATTAGATGCAGGGAATACGATGTTCCCTATAGCGAATCAACAGGAATATTTTAAATGGTACTACATTTTGCAAATTTATACACAAATGGGATACGATGCTTTGAACTTGGGTCAATATGAAGTATCCTTAACCTCTACTCAAATTTCCGATATGGTCGTCAAGTTGAATATCCCGCTGGTTTCTTGTAATGTTCTGGAGAAAAGTAGCCAGAAACCACTCGTCAAACCATATCTTATAAAAAATGTAGATGGAGTTAAAATTGGAATTATTGGTCTTGTAGAACCAAAAGAGCAGCCTGGGGAAGGTATCTTTATAGCAAATCCTCACGATGCTCTCTCCAAATATTTACCAGAGTTAGTCGATAAGACTCATCTTATTATTGTCCTTAGTTCTCTTTCCCTTAAAAGTCTCAATACCATTGCCCAAAAATTCCCCCAAATTGATATTATCCTGAATACAGGAGGAACTAGCACTTTCCTTCCACAAAAAATGGAGTCCGTGGTTGTATCTTCTCTTTCTGGTAAGGGACGTTATCTTCAACAATTGAAATTCGGTTTTGATTCCTCCAAAAAGTTAGCATGGATTGAGGGAGCTAATGCCCCTTTAGATGAGAAAATTTCGAAACATGAAGGAACAGTTTTTATTCTTGAACAATACAGAAACCGACTGGCAAGCCAGAGCCTTTCTTTAGAAGGTTTGGAAAACGGTATAGACTGATTTTTACTAAAACAAAATTTGCTATAAAGGAAAAATACTAAAGATATACTTTTTTCTATAATAATATAAAAAATTAAACATTCTATACTGTATAAAAATATAAAGAGAAAATATGAGTAAAGCAAGTAAACTGAAAATACTATTCCTATGCACAGGGAATTCTTGCCGTAGCCAGATGGCAGAAGGCTGGGCTCGATACCTGAAAAGAGATGTGATTGATGCATATTCCGCTGGAATAGAAACGCATGGTTTGAATCCAAATGCTGTCAAGGTAATGGCAGAAGTTGGCGTAGATATTTCCAGCCATACTTCAAAAAATGTCAAGAAGTTGATGGATATTCCTTTTGATTATGTGATAACTGTATGTGGCCACGCTCATGAAACCTGTCCCCTTTTCAAAAGCAAAGCCAGAGTCATACACGTTGGGTTTGATGATCCTCCTAGACTAGCGAAGGAAGTAGAAAGCGAAGAAGAAAAACTCCGTTGTTATCGCAGAGTCAGGGATGAAATAAGAGCATTTGTTGAATCTCTTCCTGATGCTTTGAACGCAAAAATTTAGTTTTACATGGAGCAAAGATAAGAATGACACAACATACTAATACAAAAATAGAAACGATTGATTCTTTTTTAAAAAAAATTCCACGCTATAGGATTCTATTTTCTGATTACATTCTAACTAAAATATAGATGTTTATTCTGTCGTTTTGCTCTAAAAAGGTCAAGAACTCTATGGAAATAGATAAAAAAGCTTTTATCTTCATGTTTTTTATATTGTTACAATGTTCTTTTTGGGGTCATCTTTCAGCCGACAATGATGCTGTAGATTTTTCAGATCAGAAGGTAAAGACTGTATTTTGGGACAGTGACGCAGAGGAGGAAGGCTGCCCACGAAGGAATACGCTTGGATCTTATGTAGTTCTGACAAACTTACAGCCTACAGATGAATATTATCAGGCTGTTATAGAACTATCCAGCTTTAGAAAAGCAAAAAAAATTCTTTTTTTTAAGAAAGAGGATATCTGGGACCTTATTCCTGTTTTAAAAAAACTTGCCCCAGAATATGTGACGATCATAACGCGCCCTGAAACAATAGATGTGAATTTTGCTTATGATATTCTTGAAATGAGTGTACGATTGGATTCTGATCCTTTTCCTGATTTTTTGTATGGCTTCATCACTGGTGCCACAGCAGAAGATGCCTTAAACTTTGTTCGAAACATAATACAGGCAGAGCAGAACCCCAAAAAATTTCCTGCAAAAATACTAGAATTTGCTCCCTCTAATCAAGATGAAGTGGAAAAAAATGCTTTGTCTTGGGCAAGGGGCTATTCAAGCCTTTCTATTTTGCACAAACAGAATACTTTTCCTGAAAAATATATATCTGAGTTATCTGAAAATGCTATAATAAAATTCTCAGGACATGGTTGTCCATGCGGTATTGACTCAAGTCTCATGAGAAAAAATCTTAAAAACTTAAATATTTATCCTGCTGTAGTATTTGGCGGGCCTTGTTACACTGGAGTTACAAGTGGAAGTTTTAAAATAAACACGGACGATGAGATAGAACACCAAAGCATTAAGCCAGAAGATTCATTTTGTTTAGGTTTAATAAAATCTGGGGCTACTGCGTATATAGCAGCTTTGCATAGCAGTAAATGCATATTTGCTGGACAAGAAATGGAAAACGCTCTCTATACAGGAAATCCCATGGGGCATGTTTTAAAATCTACTTATGATTCCATAATACTTGCATTACAAACCCGATGCCTAAAACTATCCAGGTTTGAAAAAGATCAAATACAACAAGAAATGAGTGGCGTTTGGGACAGGGCTAACGATGCTTGTAGTCGTATTCTTTTCGGTGACCCTGCATTTCAGGTAATTCAAGCGGTCGGTACCTTTCCTGTATCTATCGAAACAAAGATAGAATCAGGGGCAATCTCTATAAAGCTAAAGACTCATGATATTCTGTTTAATCATTCTTTTAGGGATTTATTGCATATAGGTTTTGGTGGCACATCACAATACAATGACAGGCTCGTGGCCAAGATAGAGCTACCTGATAATTTTACAAGTGCAGGTTATCTTAGGGCAATCAAAGCATATAACCCGTCTCTTTCCATTGTTCCTATATTATTTTATTGTGCATTGGAAAAATGGGGCGGGAAAAAATACCTTCATATCCAGGTAGATTTAGCCCACCAAAGAATTAAAAATCAAAAAAATACTGTTGAAATCGAAATACAAGAAGATGCCACGCTTGTCATCAAAAATTTTTCTCAAAACGCGCAGACACAAATTATCGTTCGTTTGTTAGGGCGAGAAGCCTGCAAGCAATATCAAGATATGAAAACTATTCTTGAAGAATTAGCCAAAGATTATAAAGGAAGTCTTTCTATAGAATTGTTCGACCTTGATAAAGAGGCTCATTTATCTAAAGATTATGCCTTAGAAGAATATCCAACAATGATATTTTATGATAAAGACAGGAATGAAATATTTTTTCATGGAGGAATATTGGATAAGGCTCATCTTCAAAGCCTATTGAAAGATTTGGGATTAATATATGAAAACATGTAATTGCAATTGTAATACATTATGTACGACTCCAACCTGGAGTACAGGCAAGCTGAGTACCACTATGGGAAACGTGACGCAGATTTCTACAAATCTCACCAAAAGAGATTATCTTGGAGCTATCGCTGTTCGTCTTAATATAGGGCGTATGGATTATAGTGTTGCTCCTGGCTTATATGCCATTGGATCTCCTGGTTCCGATTCTCCTGTTTTAGTTTCCGCCAACTATAAGCTTTCTTTTGATCGGCTCCGACAGGCACTTGAAGGAATTGATTCATGGATTCTTGTCCTGGATACAAAAGGAATTAATGTATGGTGTGCAGCAGGTAAAGGAAGCTTCAGTACAAACGAAATTCTTCGAAAAATTCAGGAAAATAAGCTATTGGATCTGGTTTCTCATAGAAAAATTATTGTTCCCCAACTAGGTGCGCCTGGAGTATCGGCTCATGACGTAAAAAAGAAAAGCGGTTTTCAAGTGGTTTATGGCCCAGTCCGAGCCAAAGACATTCCTGCTTTCTTGAACAACAATATGCAGGCTACTCCAGAGATGAGGAGAGTACGTTTTTCCTTTATGGATCGTTTGGTATTGATCCCTATAGAGCTTATCCAATGGAGTCAGTATGCCTTTTTTGTGGCTGTTTGTTTTTTCTTTCTGGCAGGAATGAACAAAGAAGGATATTCCTGGAAACTCGTTTTGCAAGAAGGCACAAAATCCGCTCTATCCGTACTGGGATGCTTTATTGCATCGGGAATGTTGGTGCCAATTCTTTTGCCCTGGTTACCAGGCAGAGCTTTCTCCATCAAAGGTTCGATTGTCGGGCTTGCCATCGCCATGATACTTTTTTCTTGCCAAAATCTAACTCCTTGCGAAATAGCAGCGTGGCTGCTTTTATTGCCAGCAATAGCATCTTTTATGGGAATGAATTTTACAGGGGCAACACCCTATACATCTCTTTCTGGCGTACGTAAAGAGATGCGTTATGCTGTACCCATCCAGATTATTTGTGCCGTAGTCGGTTTGCTATTATGGATAATATCAAGGTTTATCTAAGGACCAGATTATGAAATACTTAGCCAATGTAGCTACATTAAAGCTAAATATAGATATTTGTGTTGGTTGCAGGATGTGTACTATCGTCTGTCCCCATAGTGTGTTTGCCTTAAAAAACAATAAAGCAAATATCATAGATATGGATTCTTGTATAGAATGTGGAGCATGTGCCAAAAATTGTCCTGTTGAAGCCATTCAGGTTAGAGCAGGCGTTGGTTGTGCAACGGGCATAATAATGAATAGCTTAGGGAAAAAAGGAGATTGTTGCTGTAATTCATCCGATTGTTGTAATAATCCTGGCAATTACAGCACTTCTCATGTGGATTGCATACAAAATTAGGCAAGATTTGAACCACGGATAAACACAGATGTACACAGATAATTTTAAAACAATTTTATCCGTGTTTATTTGTGTGCATCTGTGGTTCTCTTTTAATGTATGCAATCCATCTGAGGCACGCTGTAGTTTGGCAATGTTGAGACATGTATAAAAAGCTCTGCCACAACGGAAATTCTTTTATATAAACCTGATCTTAAAAATTGTTTAAGTTTAGGCTTTGTCGCATCTAAGTAAGATTGAGTAGCCCATGATCCATAGCAAATTTGACAAGCTCAGCACGGCTTTTTAAACCTAATTTTGTCATAATATTGGTTCTATGTGTTTCTACTGTTCTTTGTGAGATGGACAATTTTTCTGCAATTTCTAAATTGGTATGTCCTAGTGCTAAGAGTTTGCATATATCTTTTTCACGGGCAGTTAAGAGGGTAGTGCGTTCTGTTTTATTTTTAGACTTTGTATTTTTCCAATCGTTCTGCCATCTGATTAAAAGATTTTGCAATTGTTCCAATTTCATCTTCCCACAATACTTTCGCTCTGTGAGAAAAATCTCCCTGGCAAATCTGGACTGTAGAAGTGACAAGATTTTGGATAGGATAGGCTAAAAAATATGTCATAAGAAGGGATAAGCCAATGATCAAGATAAAGCATAATACTAGTGCTAAAAACAATAAGGCCATAATCTTGGAAAGCTGTTCTTCTACCATTCTATCGCTCGCACCTAAACGCAAAAAGCCCAGTTTCCCTTCCATAAGGGGAATTTTTACCTCTAAAATATTTCCTTCTGCGCTTGCAAAAACTCTGATAGCCTTTGGATTTTTCGTTTCTTCTTGCATTGGTAATAAAGAAGTGGGAATAGAATGCTCAAAAGTATGAGCAATAATTTTTTTGTTTTTATCTTCAATGATGATATAGCGTAAGTGAGGAAAAATTTTACTGTTTATTTTCAATTGCTGCAAGATAGAACCATAATCTTCTGTTATTATGTACTGTTCAATAGAATAAGACAAGAGAACTGCATCACAGGTGGATCTCTCTTCAAGAGATTGATATAAGGCTTGATGAATTGTTTTATTGGTATTATAGATCATCAGGAAGCCAAATATCCCACTGGTCAGCATACCCATACCTGCTATTTTTAAAAAAAGCGATGTAGAGATTAGAGAAAAGGCGATTGCTGAAAGACAATTTTTTATTTTTTGCAAAATCATAGTTTTAAAAAATGCTGATATTTTTAAAACTTCAGAAAAATAAATAAAAACGTGCCGTTCGCTAACTTTAAACTGAGTTTCTAAAATCATGAGAAAGCCGTTG
>CALKWO010000056.1 GCA_938003875.1 uncultured bacterium | reverse complement strand
GATTCGATTCCGTTAGTCTCTATTGGCAAAAGACGCAGGGATTGCGCTGAAGGTCGTCTTTTCTGAATAGATCGTCTTTTTCGGCGCAACCCTGCGGCTACAAATCATTGCAATCTATTGTAAAACTAGATATTAAAACTTGATACGTATGACCTAACCCTAAATCTGAGCTTGAACAAAAAATGATTCTATGTCCCAAATTCCAACCGTTTTGCATTTCTGTTATCTAACTGAGGGATTTTGTGAATTTTTTCCTGTGTCTTCTTAAAATCGTAGGGTAAACGATGATAGAAAATTTCTTTTTCTGTAAAAGTAACATAGCAAGCGCGGTTATCGCGATCTCTGGGCTGGCCAACAGAACCTACATTGCAGATGACTTTCTCTGCGTTCTTGTGCTCCCATGCCATATCGAATTCTTCTGGGCTATACCATTGGCTATCTTCTGTAATGATACCAGGCATGTGTGTATGCCCTACAAAGCATACCTTGTCTATCTGGTCGAAAATTTCTCGTATTTTTTCGGGTATTTCTCCAAAAACGTCTTCTGTATCAGATTTCAAAACATAGTCCATAGTTGGGTCTCTGGGAGAAGCGTGGACAAAAAGGCGTTCGCCTTCCGTAAAACAAAGGGGAAGATTTCTCAACACTTCCCATCGATATTTCTTGCGGGAAGAACTCAAGAATCCAGGTTTTAGCTTGCTCCTCGTCCAGTCTACTGCCTGTTTTGCTGATGGATTAAAGCCAAATGCACCTGACAATACAGCTTCTTCATGGTTGCCCATTAAAATAAAATCACATACCTGTATTGCTTTTTCCAGGCATTCCATAGGACTTGGACCATATCCAATCACATCTCCAAGACAATAAATTGCATCCACATTGCGCTGCTTTATATCATCCAAAACAACGCTCAACGCTTCCCAGTTTGCATGAATATCGGAGATAATGGCTATTTTTTTCATAAATCTAATCCAAAGGTCTTACAGGCCTTTAGCCCCTTAAAACAAGTTAGATTGTTGATAAATATCTACTTTTAAACAAGAAACATTGTATATAAATTTATTTTACTCAAAAATACAAAGAATATCCATATTTTTTTTAAGCTTTTTTACTGTATAGGAAATTATAGTTTTAGTGATAAACGAGTCCCAGACCAGGCAATTCTTTTAAAATCAATTTTCCAGCAAGTACCTTAGCACCCTCATAAGGATCATTGGCGATCAGTAAATTTCCATCCAGATCAGCATAATCGATCAAGGGGGATAGATGTGCTGCAGCACTGATGCCAACAGAACTTTCGATCATACAACCCATCATAACCTTCATTTTTAAGGCACGGGCGGCATAGATCATCTTTATGGCTTCCTGTAGTCCTCCGCATTTCATCAGCTTGATATTGATTCCATCAAAAGCGTACTGCAATTTTGCTATATCTTGCAACCTGCCAACGCTTTCATCGGCGATGATTGGTATGTTTACTCGATCTCGCAGCCATGCAGTGTCTTCCAACTGGCTTACTGGCATAGGTTGCTCTATGAATTCGATTCCCTGATCTTGCATCCAAAGGATTTTTTCCAAGGCTATTTCTTTGGATTTCCAGGCTTCATTGGCATCTACCCTGATGGGCTTTTGGGTTACTTTGCGAATGCTGGATATAATTTCTTTGTCGTTTTCTTTTCCTACTTTAATTTTCAATAAAGGATATTCTTCTGCTTCCCGAACTTTCAGTAGCATATTTTCCACAGTATCTAGCCCAATGCTGAAAGATGTCAGAGGCGTTTTTTCTTTGCTCAGCCCCCAAAGTTTATAAAGAGGAATCCCCAGTTTTTTCCCGACCCAATCATGTAAGGCAATATCAATCGCTGCTTTGGCTGCATAGTTCCCTGGTGAGATACTATCGACATAGTCCAGCACTTTTTCTCTTTCTAAAAGACAAAATTCCTGGGGGAATTGGATTTTTTTCAAGAATTCCAATACGGTTTCCTGTGTCTCTCCATAGCGGGAAGAAGTGGATAAAGCTGCCTCTCCTGTTCCTGTAATTCCATCGCACTCTAATTCTGTCAGAATGATCGTAGATGTATCACGAGAGCCTCTTGCTATTGTCCAGGTATGTTTCAGCTTCAAGTCATAGAGCTTATATCTCAATTGAATCTGTTTACTTTGCATTTTTTCTGCTCCCACAAAAACAGGTGAGCCTAGAGAGAACAATGCCATGGTTCCCATGCTCGTTTTTAAAAAATCTCGTCTATTCATAAGCTTTCCTCTTGTTGATAGCGGCGGCCTTGATAGCTCTCTCGTTGTTTTAATTCCGTAACAATAGCATCTATAACTTGGGATGGAGACTTGTTCCATTGAGGAGCAACAAGGTATTCCTCTGGTGTATTGGCATACAATCTTTCGCATACGATTGTATCATTAAGAAATTCTAAAAAATCACATACCAAACTAATATATTCCTCAAAAGAAAGCAAAGGAAAAAAATTTTTTTCATATATTTTTGCCAGAGGTGTGTCTTTTACCACCAGAAGATTATGTAGTTTTATTCCATTTACTCCAATATGGTTCATTTCTTTTGCTGTCTTGACGATCTGATCCTTGCTTTCTCCTGGAAAACCTAGCATGATATGAGCGCAAAGATGGATACCTCTTCCCTTGCTCCATTCCATCGCCTGCAAGAAAGATTCATACGTATGCCCACGATTTATTTTCTCTAGCGTGGAATTGTTTATGCTCTGCATTCCATATTCAATAGAAACAAACGTCTTTTCTGCGATTTTTTCTATCATTTGCAATTTTTCCAGATCTATGGCATCGGGCCTTGTGCCTATTACCAGACCCACAATATCAGGAAACTGCAAAGCTCGCTTGTAAAGCTTTTCTAAGGAGGAAACCTCTGCGTATGTATTGGTAAATGCTTGAAAATAGGCAAGAAATTTTTTCGCCTTGAAGTTTTTACCAGCCTTTATGCCCTGCAAGATTTGTTGTTCCAGATCTTCTCCAGGGCTGCGATGGGCAGGACTAAAGCTGGCGTTGTTGCAATAGATACAACCTTCTCTACCTTTGCTTCCATCCCTGTTGGGGCAAGTAAAACCAGCGTCGAGAGATATTTTATAGACTTTTTCCCCAAACTTCTGTCGCAAAAATGTATTGTAGTCATAAAATCTTTTAGAATAAATAGTTGTATTGAGCATTTTATTTTTTTCCTGCCTGTTTTCTCCATGCCTTGTAAGAAAAAGGAATTTGCAGGTTTTCTTTCTTTTCTGATATTTTTATTTTTTCCAAAGCCTGGCTGATTTCCTGCATGTCTGGCTTTATCAACAAAAGGGCAGTTCCTGTGATATAGGCCTGGCTATAATCCATATCCAGCATCTTTTTATGAAATTCCATAGGCAGAAATCGTATCAATTTTTTATAGTCTTCCATTGCCTTTTGCTGGTATATTTTTCCTGCACTACTGTATTCATTTTGCATTTCTAAAATTTTATATAAAAAGTAGCGTCCCAATAAAAATTGCCATTCCTCTGGATATTCCAGAATTCCCTGGCTGTATACATCTGAGCCCAAAAGGAATTGCTCGCTTTGAGAACATGCGTCTCCATAGGCAAGAAGGATTTTTTTTCTATTTTTTGCTTTCTTTTCCTGCAAAAGTCTGCCCATTTGAGAAAATGCGCCTGCCTCTGTAAAATCAGGATGAAATTCCAGAAAAATTTTGCCACCCATCTCTAAAAGAAGACAAAGTTCTTCTTCTTTTGGGGATAGAAAGGCAATTTCTGTCTCTGGCATTTTTTTTTGTAAAAAATTCCCTGCTTCTATTCCAATATTGCTCATTTTCTTTAGAGTTTTATAAAATTTTTGTAGCGACAATAAACTAGGCTTATCTAAAGATTCCTGTAAGAGGCGAGAACAAAGCATTTCATCCTGATAGCATGATTCATGAATTTGGTAAAGTTCCTGTGTAGAAGTGCCAGGATTTTTCCATATCTGCACCAGCGATACTTCCAGATTTCTTATCAGTCCAGGCATCTTGTCTATGCAATTTTTATACTCAACAAAAGCTTTGCTCCTTTGTACGAATGAGCTAACAAGAATTTCTCCTTCGCAAATCACACGTACCTCATATTCTATAGATATGTCAGGTATAGAGAAACTCTCCTGAAAAGACTTCGCTGGCATTTTTTTCTCTATAGTTTTGGAGGATCCCTGCTCCAGCAATTCCAAAACTACTTCAGCATTGCCCTCCCACTCTCCTTCTACAAGTATTGTATTTTTTGTAGAAAAACAAGCGTTCTTGAGCTTCGCTATAGGATAAGGATAAAAAAGTTTTTTTTGTTCTAAGACATGAGAGACTGTCCCATAGCTTTTTAAAAGAAGTAAAAAATGATTGCTGTAAAAATGCACAGGGCCTAATAAAAGACGCTCCTCTTTTTTTTCAGAGGTGATTTTAGCAGAAAAAACAGGGGCTTGAGAAGAAGGAAAGTTGTCAGGAAATACTTCTACCTGCAAAAGAGTATTGCCAGAAAATACATTCTGTATGTGGACTTCCAAAGTTCTGTCTTTGTGGAATTGGGCCTTTTGTATACGTGAAAGAGGAAATTGAGGATGAAAGGCGACTTCTTTCCATGCCTTTGGAATCTTTAATCCTGACAATTTCCCCTGAATATGATATTTTTTAGCGGGGTCATAGGAAAAAGGGACTTCCAGAGAAAAAGGATTTTCTTCTATTGACTTTTCAATATCAGGCAATTCATTTACCATCAATTGCAACTTTATTTCACTGAGAATCGCCTCTTTTTGCTTTTCTGTCGTGTTATCTTTAAAGATTGCCTGGCCTTGTATTAAAACAGTAGAAAAATTTTTAAAGCAGGCCTGTTCTATTTGTAACGATTCCAGGCCTCCTTTTTTTCCACAGGAGGAAACTACTAAGAAAAGAAGGCACAGAAGGAAAAATCCAGCCAGGATTTTTTTGTTATAGATCAAAGGAATAAAGCTCTTTTCTTCGATAGTGAATAAATCACCTGCTTTTTCTTTTTTGCTATTAGCAAGATATGCACTGGCAAAGCGTTGCCTTTCATTTATATCCTGGAAAGAAAACAGAATCTCCGATTTGCTCCCTGGCTGTGCTGTCTTGCTGATGGTTTCTCCTGTATCGCTTACAATGCAAATATAAAATTTTTCTTCTGTCTCTTCGAGATGATAAGTAACGCGAATGCTCTTTCCTGAACCGTTAGCTTGTTGTATTTTCCCCATGAAAACCCCGCTTATTCACACTTACAATTTTTTAAAAATATAATCCTGCCCTATGAAGTCTACCTGGATTTTTTCTCCATCATGGATTTTATCTTGCAAAATTTCCATAGCAAGTCCATTTTTGATTCTTCTTTCCATGATTCTTTTCAATGGTCTAGCTCCAAAAACCTGGTCGAATCCTTCTTCAGCCAGAGCTTCATAGGCTTTTGTCGTCAGGCTAATCTCGATCTTTCGATCTTCTAAAAGTTTTTGGATTTCTTTAAGCTGAATATCTACGATGCTTTGTATAGCCTCTTTGCCCAGGTGTTCAAAAACGATGATTTCGTCCAGGCGATTGATGAATTCTGGTCGGAAATGGCGGAAAAGTTCAGGCTCTATTTTTTTTCTTATTTCCTGAGAGGTAAGACCAGAAAATTCCCGAATGGACTGGCTTGCGATATTGGATGTCATGATAACTACGGTATTCTTGAAATCTACGGTTTTGCCATGACTATCCGTGAGCCTTCCCTCATCCAGAAGCTGCAAAAATACGTTGAAAACATCGGGATGTGCCTTTTCGATTTCATCGAAAAGAACTACGCTATAAGGCCTTCTTCTAACCGCCTCGCTGAGCTGTCCGCCTTCTTCATAGCCAATATATCCTGGAGGAGCACCTAGCAATCGGCTGACCGTGTGCTTTTCCATGTATTCCGACATATCCAGCCTTACCATAGCATTCTCTGTGTCGAAAAGGAATTCCGCAAGGGCTCTTGCCAGCTCTGTTTTTCCAACACCCGTTGGGCCGAGGAAAAGAAAAGAGCCAATGGGCTGGTTAGGATTGGAAAGGCCTGCCCTGCCTCTTCGTACTGCGTCTGAAACGACTCTCAGAGCTTCTTTTTGTCCAACGACCCTTTTCTCTAAGCGGCCTTCCATTTGGATCAATCTTTGTCTTTCGCCTTCCAGCATCTTGGCAACAGGAATGCCAGTCCACTTGGAGACAATTTTGGCAATGTCTTCTTCTGTAACCTCTTCTTTGAGCATCTGCTGCTTTTCCTGCATTCCCTTTAGAAGGGCACTTTCTACCGCAATCGCTCGTTTTATATCAGGAATATATTGGTGCTTGATTTTAGCCGCCTTCTCCAAATCTCCTATACGAATAGCCATAGCCTCTTCCTGGCCCAACTGCTCTAGTTTTTCTTTATATTCGCGTATGCTCTGTATTTTTTTCTTTTCTTCCTGCCACTGGGCTTTCAGGGTAGAGGATTTTTCTTTAAGATCAGCGAGTTCCTTTTGTAATTTTTCGAGTCTTTCTTTTGATCCTTCATCTTTTTCTTTGACCAAAGCCTGCCTTTCGATTTCCAACTGCAAGACACGCCTTTCGATAACATCAATTTCCACAGGAAGGCTGTCAATTTCCAATCGCAAACGGCTTGCTGCCTCATCTACAAGGTCAATGGCCTTATCAGGAAGAAATCTTTCGCTGATATAGCGATTGGACAGAGTTGCCGCTGCTACCAGCGCACTGTCTTTAATCCTGACCCCATGATGTACCTCATATCTTTCTTTCAGTCCGCGCAGAATGGCTATAGTAGCTTCCAGAGAAGGCTCTGGCGTATAGACAGGCTGGAATCTGCGCTCCAGGGCAGCATCTTTCTCTACATACTTTCTATACTCATCCAGCGTCGTAGCTCCAATGCAATGGAGTTCCCCTCTTGCCAGGGCGGGCTTGAGCATATTCGCTGCATCCTGCGCTCCTTCGGCTTTACCTGCTCCAACGACAGTATGAAGTTCGTCAATAAAAAGAATGATATTCCCTTGTGCCCTGTCGATTTCTTTTAAGACAGCCTTGAGTCTGTCTTCAAATTCGCCTCGGTATTTGGAGCCTGCAATCAAGGCTCCCATATCCAGGGCAAGAACTCGCTTGTTTTTCAATCCTTCGGGAACGTCCCCTTCCACGATTCTTTTTGCCAGGCCTTCGACGATGGCTGTTTTTCCTACGCCTGGCTCTCCTATCAAAACTGGATTGTTCTTGGTACGGCGTGAAAGAACCTGCATGATTCTGCGTATTTCTTCATCCCTGCCAATCACAGGATCAAGCTTGCCTTTGCGTGCCATCTCTGTAAGATCGCGGGTGTACCTTTCTAGTGCCTGGTATTTCTCCTCTGGGTTAGGATCGCTTACTCTTTGGTTTCCTCGCACTTCGCTCAAAGCACGATATATTCCATCTCGCGTGATGCCCTGTCCTGAAAGAGCAGACGCAATCGTTTTGTCTTCGAGAAGAGCCAGCAAAAGATGCTCGCTGCTTACATATTCGTCCTTCAAATTTTGCGCTTCGGTAAAGGCCTGATCCAGGACTTTTTTGAAACGCTGTGACATATAGCCCGAATCTCCCCCTGAAACAACAGGAAATTTTTGTATAGAATCCTGTAACTTGGATTTCAGGGTTTCCAAGATTACCCCTAACCGTGTTAAAATGGCGGGCACGATTCCCTGGCTATCTGCCAAAAGTACCCAAAAAAGATGCTCTGGTTCTAACTGAGGATGCGATTTCCCCTGGGCAAATTGCTGCGCATTGGCCATGGCTTCCTGCGCTTTTATAGTAAATCGATTCATGTTCATGGTATACTCCTTAAATTAGTATTATCTATGTTCTATAGCAATTTGCTTGCCAGGGAAAAATTTTTATTTGTCAACTGGCGAAAGGCGCAGGGATTGCGCTGTCGTTCGGCTTTTGAGCAGACACGTTTTTTTTCGGCGCAACCCTGCGGCTACAAATTATTGCAATAAAAGCGCATTATATTTCTTAGCATCTTTCTTAGAATTTGCCTATAGATAGCAAGGCCTGCTCTTAGCAAATTTTTCCTGTGCCAGATGAGCAGTGCTATGATAATAGCATCTGCTCCAGCAGGCGATATTGAGCCTTCTATATTTTATGGACTATAAATACCAAAGATTCTGTTAGAGTCAGAATCAATTCTTAGAAGGTTTTTTCGGCTTTCTCTAAGGCTTGTACAAGAGCTTGATGGCCTAAAACTTCAGCAAGATGGCGGCGATAGACACAAGAAGCATGCAAGTCATTTGGGGGTGTCAGATCATTCTGGGAAGCTATTTTGGCTGCCTGTTGCAGTAAATCGGATGTGAGCTGCTTGCCTATCAGAGACTGACATGACTGAGAAGCCATGACAGGGCCTTCGCCTACGCCCAGATAGACCAGGCGAACCTGTTCGCAGAGTTTATTTTTATCAAGAGCAATCATACAGGCTACACCAACCAGAGCAAAATCGCCTTTTCTTCTGGAATATTCCTGGAAGGAACAACCAGAATGAGCTGGCATAGGGGGAATGGCGATTTCAACGAGCATCTCATTGTGTTCCAATGCTGTTGCAAAGAGGCCTGTAAAGAACTGCTCTGCGGGGATCCAACGTTCTTTTTTCTTACTCTTGGCCTTCAGCTTAGCGTTCAAGGCAACAATAACGGCCGGCAATTCTGCTGCTGGATCAGAATGGACTATACTTCCACCAATGGTTCCACGAGAACGAATCTGTACATGGCCTATCCAGGGCATGACCTCATGCAGAAGGGGTGCCTTCTGGGCAATGATCGTATCGCTTTCTACTTGATAATGACGACTGAGTGCCCCGATTTGGAGACCACCTGTTTTATCCGTACGAATATAAGACAATTCGTTTAGGCTATTGATGTCTATCAGATATTCAGGCTGAGCCATACGGAAATTCATAGTTGGGATCAAGCTTTGTCCGCCAGCTAATATTTTGGAATTTTCGGGATGTTGATAGAGAAAATTTAAACAATCATTTAAATTTTTAGGGACAACATATTCAAAAGGAGCTGGTTTCATAATTTTATACCTAAATTATAAGTTTTTGTTTTAATGGCAACAATGGCAAGAACTACAATTGCAAAAATACATGGCAACGGCCGCAACCAGAGCAAGTCCTGATACTATGGCCCAGAATAGTTTAGAGCATACCATTCTTTTGCATAGTTCGGCTGTAACCCCCATAGCGAATTGTGTTTGTGACGCTGGTTTCTGTATGGGTTTTCCTGACAAACGAGCAACGAGAGCCTGGTTCAGAGCAGCAAGGGACTGCCTGGATATGCTATTCCCTACTGTTTCCAGCAAACGCTGTCCAACGCCAGCGAGCTTGCCCCCCACTTCCAAATCAATCGAATATTTCATGACCGTCGTATCGGGAGATTGAGCAGTCAACTGCACTGTTCCGCTGCCTTTACCAAATCCCAGAGGCCCTTTGGCATCCACTACGATAGTGTAGCTTTCTGGTGGAACGCGGTTAGACAGCACAACGTTTCCTAAAAAAGTCCCATTCAAGGGCCCAATCTTCACATTCATCTCGCCTTCAAATTCCCCTTCCGCCAGTTTTTTTAGCGACTTCGTGCCTGGAACTGCCAGAATAAGAATATCAGGGTCTTGCAATATTTCCCAAACTTTTTCACGTGGGCCACTAAAGGTAAATTCACTTTCCAAAAGCATAGTATTTTCAGTGACGAATCACTGCCTCCTTTATATGAAAATCAAAATACGCTACTCTTTACAGATACAAATCTGTAAAGAGACAAGACTACTAAGATTCTTTCAACAGCTCAAACAAGCGATTGGGTGACATGGGAACTTCTCGTATCTCTAATTTAGGATTGTCCAGAGCATTTTCTACTGCCTGCACAAAAAGGGATGCTGCTGGTATCGTTCCTGCTTCTCCTGTTCCTTTGACTCCTAAAGGATTCAAGGGAGATGGAGTTTCTATATGCCCTGTGATAATCTTTCTGGGAACATCATAGGAAGTAGGCAAGAGATAATCCATCAAGGATGCTGTGAGCAACTGGCCTTTTTTATCATAAACAAGTTGTTCATAATAGGCATTCCCGATTCCCTGAGCCACACCACCATGAATCTGACCTTCTACGACCATAGGGTTGATGACTTTACCACAATCATGAACTACGATATATTTCAGTATATCAACACGTAATGTTTTGGGATTCACTTCTACGATGGCAGCATGAACGCCATTGGAAGTCGCGCCTGTAGAAGGGCCAAAATATGCTGCTGCTTCAAGACCAGGAATTGTACCTGGTTTCACCGCTCCACGTAAAGGATTGGCTTTCACTGCAAGCTCGCCCAGTGTAATCTTTTTCTCTGGCATTCCTTTTACGCATACTTTGCTGTCTCCCAGCTCCAGATTCTCTATAGAGCTTTCCAGAATTTCACTGGCCAGCTTCAGTATTTTTTCTCGGACTGCCATTGCTGCTGCGTAGCACGCATTTCCAGCCACTACCATACCTCGGCTTGCAAATGTCCCGCAGCCCCAATTCATTTTGAATGTATCGCCTGTGACAAGGGTAACATCGTGGATATTGACTTTGAGTACATCCGCTACAATCTGAGCGAAAGTGGTAAAATGGCTTTGGCCTTGTGTGCCAACTCCTGTCGCCACACTTACTTTACCACTGGCACCCACTGTGACTTTTGCGCCTTCATAAGGCCCGATTCCAGTGCCTTCTACATAGGATACAACGCCAATACCAATATTTTTCCCTTCAGCTCGTAGCTTAGGCTGCTCTTCTTCCACGAATTTTTTGTAGTCTATCAGTTCCAGGGCTTTTTCCATAGCAGGAGCGTAGTTTCCACTGTCATAAACCAGAGGAGCGAAGTCCTGGTAAATGATTTCGTTTTTATAGGGAAATTGTTCAGGAAGAATGAAGTTTCTGCTGCGGATTTCCGATGGTGTCAGGTGCAATTCTTTTGCGGCTAAGTCCAGCAGCCTTTCCATGACAAAAACGCCTTGTGGTCGGCCTGCTCCGCGGTAGGGTGTTACGATCATTTTGTTTGTAAAAATGACACTGAATTCGGAGTAATAGTTTTTCACATCATAAGGCCCCAATAGCGTACATTGGCTATTGATAGGAACGGTTAGCCCATAAGGGTCATAAGCACCTGTATCATGGAGAAAAACATCATGGATTCCCAGAATTTTTCCTTCTTTGGTAAGTGCCATTTCTGCATGGTGTGTTTGTCCACGTTCGTGCGTCGTTGCTAGAAAGTTTTCCTGGCGGTCTTCAATCCATTTGATGGGCCGACCTAGTTGTTTGGAAATCCAGGGAATCAGCATTTCTTCAGAGTAAAACATCATGATTTTAGGGCCAAAAGCCCCCCCTAAAAAAGGAGCGATGACACGAACCTGATTTTCCGATAAGCCTAGCATTCCTGCCAGACCATTCATGATGGGAATGGGTGCTTGTGTTGTATCCCATACCGTCATTTGCTGTCCTTTGCTATCCCAATCTGCTACAATAGCACGATTTTCCATAGCGACGGCAGCACCGTGGTCATAGCTGAAGTCTCTTTTGATGATGAGATCAGCCTGGTCTTTAATAGCAAAATAATTGCCTTTTTCCTGAATAACATGAGCGGCGAGATTCGAAGGTAGATCTTCGTGGATCAAGGCTGCATCTGGCAAAAGAGCCTTTTCCAAATCTACAACAGCAGGCAATGGCTCAAAATCTACGATAATATCGTTCAAAGCATCTTCTGCTATATAGCGGTTTTCTGCAACGACGGCAGCAATAGGCTCTCCCACATACCGTACCTTATCTTTTGCTAAAATGACCTGCGTCTTTTTATGGAAGGTAAGCCGTTTTATAGGAGGTGGAGAAACCAATAAAGGCCCTGCCTGCCAGTAGTCTCCTAAATTTTGTGCAGTATAAACAGCCACTACGCCTGTTTTTTTCAAGGCCTCGCTTACGTCGATCTTACGGATTCGTGCATGGGCATAACTGCTACGCAGGAAAGCAACTTCTAGCATTTTAGGAAGATGGACATCATCTACAAATAAGGCCTGGCCTGTCAGAAGGCGTGCATCTTCCAACCTTTTTACACTTTCGCCAATATAAGAAGTCGTCAAATCTAACCCTCCTTATGGAAAAGATAACTCATTGGCAACATTTTCTCTGGAAGCGTTCATTTTTATTGCAGCTAATTTTACAGCTTCAATGATATTTTGATATCCTGTACACCGACAAATATTTCCTGAAATCGCCTCTCGGATTTGCTCCTCTGTGGGATGGGGATTCTCATGCAAAAAGGCAATCAATGTCATCAAAAAACCTGGTGTACAAAAACCACATTGTAAGGCATGTTTTTCAGAAAAGGCTTCTTGTAAAGGATGCAGATGCTCCATATCCTTTGAAAGCCCTTCTACTGTCGTGATTTTATGACCATTTGCCTGCACTGCAAACATAATGCAAGAACGCACAGGACGACCATCGAACAAGACAGTGCATACCCCACAAACGCCATGCTCACATCCTACATGTGTTCCTGTCAATCCTAGTGTATGGCGTAAAAAATCGCTTAGAAGCAAACGGGGTTCTACTTCCTTTTGGTACACTACGCCATTCACTGTAACAGTAATAGGAAACAAATTGCTCATACAAAATTACGGTACACAATCCTGCCTGAAAATGACAGGAAAACCGCCCTCTTGATTAAAAACAAAGTAAAAAAATAATTCACGATTCTTTGTATCTTTCCATTTTCTTGTGATTTTGTCAACCAAAAAGAAAAAATAACAGCGTTCTTACCTGAACCGCGTTGGTGCAACGCCCTGGGAGATGGAATTATCTTATATAGATGGGCAGTGCGATGGTAGATTGTAGATGATGAGAGTAGATTGTAGCCTCAGGATTGCGCCAAAAAAGGCCACGTCTACTCAAAAGCCCAACGCCAGCGCAATCCCCATTGGTGTTAACCTAGTCCTGGGCATGAATGCCCAGGCTTTATTACTAAGTCGCTACGTGACAAAAAGCAGGAAATTCAATATTTTTCTTTTCTGTCCGTGAAAAATTTTTACACATTTGCACAAGATTTCACTCGTAAGTTCCTAAGCTAGATGATCGACTAAAAAGCTATAGATATCTTTGCTTTCCATGTAAATTTCCTGCCATGCTCCTTTGCGCAGAGTAAAGGCGATTTGGTTGGCGCAATAGGGGGAAACAGTAAGCAATAAGTCTGCTTTGCTTTGTTGTGCCTGTCTCAAGAGATTATAGCTAACTTCTCTCTGGCTATGGTCTTGTGTTCTGAAAAAAGCATGACCACAGGAGTCCATAATGGGAATAACCTTGATACCAGGAACTTCCTGGAGCAAAGCCATAGCATGAGTAAAAAATTCTTGCTCTACTTGTGCTGGTTCCAGGGATTTTCCTGGTGTCTCTCCTGGCCTGCTTTTTAGCAACAGGCTTTGTGCATATTGTTTATGATAGCAGGGTTTATGAAGCGCAACGGTCAGATTGCAGGTTTTGAACGCAAGCTTTTTCTGTAATACCAGAGGCAGGGGGACAAGAGGGATAAGGGAAGGTAGCATATTTGGGTATAACTCTGGATAGGCAAGAATCATTTCTTTTATAGAAGAATTTTGTGTGTACTGACTCAGATTTTCCAGAGCTTTTTTGTGGAGATTGCTCTCTTCCCAGGGAATATCCAGGGAGGAAATGCCTGGCAACAAAGCCACTGGCTTACTTGCACTATGCAGAAGAATACGGATGCTTTCCACAAAGGTTCCTCTTGGAAGAATTTCTTCGCTTTCCAGGAGCTTTTCCAAAAGATTGCTTGCACCTAGAATCAAAGCACTTTGTTCCTGGACGGGCTCTGGTTTTGCTGCAAAAGTTTCAAATCCTTGCATTGCAATAAAGGCTTCTGGCAAATCTGCTTTCCCTTCTGGTATTTGCGTAGGTCTTGGCAAAGGCTGTGGGATATTCCTTTCTGACTCAGAAAAATTCTGCTGTATCTGGGATATAATTTTTGTTGGAAGCCCTATTTCAAAAAGAAGTTCCTGACATTTATGAATTTTTTGAGAGATGTTGGAGTTGCCAAGATAATGACAATGGTCTTGAGTACAGGAGTGTATCTTGATTTGTTCTGCTCCATGCCACAAAGCAAGCAATAAGATTTTGGGCGTTGCATAACGTGTACACATAAGAGAAAAAATGCTGTTCTGGAAATTCTCAAAAGCATCGCTCCATCTGCATGCCAAAAAAGCTGTTTTGGATTCCACAAGCTTCTTGCTCTTGAATTTTTCTGGCGAAAAAAGAAAGTGCTCAATGGCATTGTTAGGACAGGCAGAAACGCAAAGAGTACACCCTCTACAGGCTTTGGGATCAATCTCTGCAACAGGTGCTTTCCCTTTTCGATAGACCACTCTCACAGCATGATAAGGGCAGACCTCTTCACATCGCCCACAAGATACGCAAGACTGTTCTGCAATTTCAGGAACAATAGAGTGAAGAGTGCAGACTTTTTTTCCATTGCTATAAAGGGACTTTTCTTTCCCAGCATAAAGCTCAGAAGCAATGCTTTCGGTAGTTTTTGCCAGGAAGCATTCTTGTTCTGTTGTTACAAAAACTTGCTTGTAGCCACAAGATGCCAGGCAATGCTCGCATTCCGTGCAATTGAGACAGCCTTCCTGGGTAAATTCTCCTTCTCGTTTCCATAGTCCACAATAGAGGCATTTGACAGAAGAAGCAAGGGATACAATTTCTTCCTTAGAATGAGAAGCCTCGGATTGGGTAGCATGGTAAGGGCAAGCAGCCTGATAGTGGCGAAGTATAGGCAAAAGACTCTGCTTTCCAGAAACAGGATTCTGATTTTGGAGAAAGTGGGCTATTTGTACGGCTAGTTCATGGCCTTTTTGTATGCACTGGGCTATAGTATCTTGAGAAGAAATTTCCCCTATGCTGAATATATTTTTTTTATCGGATTGGACAGGGATAGAATCTTTCTGCGTTGCTAAGACAACAACACTATACTCTGTAAGCAGAAAATCCAGAGAAGGGGTTTCTCTATCCAGGAAAATTTTTACACCTCTTTCCTGTATGAAAATAATTTCTTTCTCTAAAATTTTATGGCATTCTACAGGAAGGCAATCATACAGAGAAGGACAGGCTTTTTTGCCCTTTTCGAATACATTTACTTTATATCCTAAACGACATAAATCCAGAGCAATGGTTAAGCCTGCAAGGCTTGCTCCTAATACCGCTATATTCTTTGTATGAAGAACAGGGTAAGGGGGAGGAGGAAGAAATTTTCCTGAATTTTCATACAAGGCAAGCTGCTTTTTAATCTCCTCTAATATAACATTGGGGGAATTTGGCAAAACATCTTTTTCGCAGTGGCAAAGATGTCCGCAAATTATGGGAAAAGGGTTTTGCTCTTTCATGGTGAGAAGAGCTTTTTCTATCTCTCCCTGAGAAAGTAAATGCAGAATAGTCCTTGTACTTACTTCCAAAGGGCAGGAATCATCCTTTTTATGAGGATACAAAAGAAGGTATTTTTTCGCTTCTTCTTTATCGGGAGAAGCCGTCATGGGGTTATTCCACGGAATACTGTCCGACAAGAGAGTCATACTACATTCCTTGCAAAATTTTTTTCTTAATCTTCTGTAATCTCTTCGGAAAGGCCAAACCTGTCAGCAATAAGCTGACCTATGCCTTCCACTGCTTCTTTACAATCTACTCCTGTTGCTGTTACCAGGATTTGTTCTCCTCCTGCTACGCCTAATGTAAGCAACTCTATAATGCTTTTCGCATTGATTGTATGATCTTTGTATGTAATTTGAATATTGCTTTTATAACTTCTTGATGCTTTGCTTAAAGCTGTCGAGGGTCGTATATGTAACCCATATTTATTTTTAATTTTATAGGATTGTTGGTATCGTTTTTCCATCAAAATGGTATCCATTTACTATTCATTTTGTGTCTTAAAAATTTCATCCACTGTTTTATGAATCTCACTAATAACCAAAAGTGTCAATAAATTTTTGTGATGATCAGGAAGCTCTAAAAGAGAGCGATGCATTTTTTCCATACAACTTTGTAGCTCGCCTTGTAATTCTTCCAAAGAATCGCTTACTCCAGGGTAAGCATAGCGTATTTGTTTTAGCTTATCGACAATTTTGACAGCCAAATCTTTATAATTGGCATCTTCCGCAGGTATTTCTAAAAAATTTTCTGGTTTGACTGAGGCTTCTTTTGTATTTTTTTTATCCATGGTTGTTCCTATCCAAAATGTAAATCAATCTTCTTCCTATTGCATCTGCTATTCTGTTGTTATTTTTTGTCTATTGTGATTTCTTTGTCACCACAGAATCCGCTAGAACTATTCTTCTTGCTGTGATCTAAAACTTACCTGAAAACGATAGCGTCTCTTTAACTCTTTTTCCGAAGGTTTAGGATTGGGGGAAGTATTTTGCACACGGGTTTTATCAGGAGATGGATCAATGATTTTAGAATCAATGCCACGAATCACTCCTGTCAATACATCCAGATTCTGATCATCTTCTATTTCGCCTTCCCAGAATGCTTCTTTCTGATCCAGACTAAACTTGTCCATTGTAATATAATGGCGGTTTCTAACTTTGCCAAAATTCTGGAAAAGAACAAGACATCGAGTAAAACCATCTTCCACTAAAGGAATTTTAGAATCTCCACCACCTTCTATAGCTTCCTCAAATTTTTCATAAAGGCTGTATATCCGTCCTAGTTTATCGCCTTCCAACCCCTCTGGAAAGAAGCTTCTTTTCGCTATTATATCTGCCTTTTCCAACAATTCATCATATTGCTTTTCATATTGAAACCTTTGGCTTTGTATATGATAAGAGAAAGCAATTAAAAAAAGAAAAAAGAGTGTCGTTAAAAGTGCCAGGGGGATTTTAATCAATTCAAAGCGATTGGTATAGCTGTACTCTTCTTTACGAAAATTCATACTTTGGCAATTACCGTCCAAAAGTTCCATTGCCATTCCCAAAGGAATGGAAGCACTCACGATTTCTTCTTCGGTATTGTTTGTTTTAGAAGGAATATTAGGAGCAAAATCCAGCAAGATAGTTTCCACACGGAAAGCCTGCTCTATTCTTTCCATAATGCCTTCCAGTTGCGAGCCACCTCCAGTAAGACATACAAGATCAATAGGTTGCTCTAAATGCAAGGTAAGCATGGTTCTCCTAAGCTCTTTTATGAGCCGTTGGAAGATTTCTTCTTTCTTTTTTCTTTGGTAAATTGTATTGGAAATATCGCCTTCCTCTTTTTTGACAAGCACCATACGGTCCATTTCAATTCCATCAGGTATAGGCAAGGAAACGATCAGTTCATTTTCAATATCCCAATCAATTTCTCCTGTGTTGGAAGGAATTTCTGAAGTCGGCTGAGGCTGTTTAGGAGGCATATCCTCCAGGCTGGAACCTAAGCGAATTGCTCTCACATGTTTTAGCTGCCCCTGATATAGGATGACGATTTTGGTAGAGCCTGCTCCAAAATCTATAATAGCGACAGTATCTCTTTCTGCTGCCTGAGGAACATACCTCGCCACATTCACCAGGGCCATAATATCCAGATCAACAGAAATAGGATCCAGGTTGCAACTTTTTAAAAGATTCAATCTTTGCTCTATGATTTTTTTGGGCACGGCAGCTACGAACAATCGTGATTTTTCATTCATAGTTTGCAATTTACGATAGTCTACGATAACATCTTCAATATCGTAGGCTTGTAAATGTTTTTCTGCCTCGAACTTAATGGTTTGTCTTATGTGTTCTTCGTCTTTAAAATCTACTGTGATTTCACGCAAGATGCAATCCTGGGTAGGAATAGACAAAACAACATTGTCTTGCTCTAAATGATATTGCTGAAAAATACTTTTGATAGGCTCTACCAGCAAATCAGGAGAAGAAGTGTTGTCACTGCCAAAAGGAATTTCCAGGTTCTGAAAAAAATTCATCTTGAGCTTATTGCCAGAGCCTTCTAATTCCAGTATCTTTAAACTTTTTGAACCAATATCAATTCCAACAGATCTTGCCATATTTCATATCCCTCGTGTTTTACACGGATTGAATGTATTATTTCCAATAGATTCCCAGGGTGCTGCCAGGCAACGCCCCTGGTAATTTGTGCCAGATGAGCAGTGCTATGAAATAGCATCTGCTCCAGCAGACGATAGATGACAGTTTTTCTTATTTGCTAATTTAGCTTGTGCCAGATGAGCAGTGCTATGAAATAGCATCTGCTCCAGCAGACGATAGATGACAGTTTTTCTTATTTGCTAATTTAGCTTGTGCCAGATGAGCAGTGCTATGAAATAGCATCTGCTCCAGCAGGCGATAGATGACAGTTTTTCTTATTTGCATAGTCATAATATTATAATGTTCTCTTTTTTAACTGCAACACAAAAATTTTCGCTCTTTTTCCTTTCCTTTTTTTTCTTTTTTCGGTACAATTTTATCATTTATAATTTCTTTGATTTGAAATGTCCTTATTTTTAGGGTATTGTATATGCCTTCACAACCAAAAAAACAATGCACAGAAACAGCTTCTTTGGAATTAGCTTTAAAAAATTTTACTAGCAAGGTAGAAGATTCTTTTACCCTCGAACAGGTTATGCAGCACCTGGAAAAAACAATAGATGCTAAAAAAAACTATCACCTTATTTTGAAGCTTCTCCAGCAAGACCCCTGGATTTTCTGGGAAATCAAAAAAGAAATGGGCATTCCACAACATCTTTATTTTCATAATGCTACATTTCGTATGGTTCCAAGACTCGAGGAAATTCAAAAAGAAATTTTAATTCCAGGACACAGATTTCTCCCATTTTGTTCTCAAGAGGTTTTGCCGTGCGATTGCAAACTTTTTTGGCAAGATCATGAGATTTCCACAAAAATTTTACAATATCAGTCTAAAGATCTCATAGCATTCCATAGTCTGATGGGATTGGCAGGAATGCTTTTATATATCGATAAGCAAAATAGCCCAGGAAAACAGAAAAAAAAATTAGAAAAGATGAATTTTATATCTCTGATAGATGATTTAATGAGCCAGTCTGAAAAAATTGCCTTAAAAGTCTATGATTTTTCAGAATTTTATAAAAAAAATAATTTCCAACTAGGTGATAGTATTCTTGTTACTGTTTTGGATTGGAAAAAAGGCATATATAAAATAGCCTACTCTCCTCTTTCTGAAATAGAAAATCATCCTAAAGAATGCAAACTATGGCTAAAACAAATGGAAGATGCTTTAGAGAAGGTTGTTGAAGAAAAAAATATGGGAGCGAATGTACACTCCCAGTTGGCAAAAGCATTTTTCTTTGCAGGCAAAGAAATCTTCCATTTTACAGGCTACCACATCGGAGGCTTGCTGGAAAAAAGCAAAAAGATAGAATTAAACGATATAACGCCCTATGGGTTGCTTACACATAAAAGCAAAAAGGCTGCCAAAATTCCTAATCTCTTGGAATTGCTTATTGCTGAAAATGAGAATATCAATCAAGAGCTGGAAGAAATTTTAGATTATATTCAAAGCCCTATGGTAGAATCCATTATTGAAAAATTTATGCTAGATGAATTCTTTCATGGCACAAAAAGTTTCGAGAGAGTTCTTCAGAGATGTTTTTCGACGGTTTCTTCCTCTTGTTTTAAAGACAGGGAACAAGAAAAAAAATTCTATGATTTGTTGAAAGAAATGTGGCAAAAAACGGAAAAAAGCTATAATCCTGCTATAGATAAGCATACAGGAAAATGTCGCTCCAGAGCATTGCTGCTCTATGAAGAGTCTTTTTCATGGGCAAGATCAACAACAAAGGATAATTTTACCCGTTCTTTGTTGGAAAAAATAGATGATTTGGTATGTGATATACATGATCTTGTATTGAGATATAAATTAGAAGATTATTTGGATAAGCAGCAAGAAGGAGAACAAATGAAAGAGATAGAAAAACAAGAGAAACTTTTGCAAATGTTAAAAACAGAAGTTCTTGAGTTTATTAGTAAAAAAGAAACAAAGAAAAAAACCAGCAAAAAGAATACAAAAGATTCTTCTAGCTCTATCTACCAGCTCAAAATATCTCTTATGGATACAAAACCTCCTGTCTGGAGGAGCATACAGGTAAAGAGCAACACAACTCTTGAGCAGCTACATTATATTATCCAGGATTCTATGGGATGGGAAGACTATCATCTTCATGCTTTCGAAATCAATCATGAAAACTATGGCCCAGAGGAAGAAAATTCTGAAAAAATTTCTCTGGATCAAATAATACAAAAGGAAAAACAAAAGTTCCGCTACACCTATGATTTTGGAGATAGCTGGGAGCATCAAATCCTTGTAGAAAAAATTTTGCCAGCAGAAAAAGGGAAAAAATATCCTGTATGTGTTGCAGGCCAGAATGCCTGCCCTCCTGAAGATTGTGGAGGAATTCCTGGCTATTATAATATTTTGGAAATCATGGAAGATCCAGATAATGAAGAGTATGAAGAAATGCTGGAATGGCTAGGAGGCGAATTCAACCCCTCTGCTTTTGATCTTAAAGAAGTGAATAAAAATTTAAAGAGATGATAGGATTTCCCATTATACTCTAAAAAAGTAAACTAAAAAATAGAATTAACCACAGAGATACAGAGGCACAGAAAATTTTTAGCTTTTGAACCACGGATAAACACAGATAAACACAAATAATTTTTTATAAAAGCTTTCTTTCCATTTTGCCGTTTCTTTAGATAGTTACTCATGAATAAATTGCAGCTAAGAAGATTATTTAATCCGTGTCTATTTGTGTTCATCTGTGGTTCTCTTTCCATTTTTCTCTGTATTCTCTGTAATAAGCGAGTAATTTTTCAATGAAATGGTTTTTATTCTTGTTCTTTCTGCTTTTTTTCTCTTGGGAAATTCCCATCCAAACCCAAAACAATTCCATTTTTCCCAATGGTGATTTAGAAAAGCCTGATCCCAAAGATCCAGAAAAGCCCCTTTTTTGGGACAAACCAGATGGATTAGGTATCCAATGGCTCAAAGCCCCTGCTGCTGGTAGCCTGGACAACAGAGGAAAGGCCATTTCCATAAACACAGCCATTTCTGAACAAGAAATGGTGAAGCAATGGAAAAAACAAGGCTCTTCCTGGAATATTCCCGATCCCCAGAAAAACCCTGTTGCTGAAACCTATGGGCTTTCCTACTATTCTGATCCTATTCCCGTATTACAAGGCCAGGCCTATTGCATATCTTTTGAACTTTACAGTCCAGGTGGCAAGAAGGGGGCCAAAGTATGGGTCAGGGGCTATTCTCAGAAAGAAGGGAAAAAAAGGAGGGTTTACGAAACAGTAGTGCATTGCCGCCCTCAAGGCAGCCAATGGCAAAAATTTTCTCAAACATTCCATCCTACCCGATATCGTAAAGAAGTAACAGAAATACGTGTCATGCTCTATGCCTACTGGCCACCTCAGAAGTATTGGTTCGACAATATTGAAATTAACAAAGCGGAGCCTATCAAAAATGGCAAATAAAGGTAAATATATGGATAGCTCGAAGCTACAGAGAGCATTTCCTTTTTTCTACTATTGGCTGATTGTTTTTATTTTTATGTCTATCATTTTCTATTATTCCACGACAAGTTTAAAAATAAAACCGTATTACCCAAATCAGGATAAAACCTTGCATTTTGTAGTTTACGCTGGCTTAGGCTTTCTCATGAAAAGAGCGTTTTTTAATACACTTTTTTCCAACAAAAAAAAAGTCGCCATATATATAAGCATCCTCTCTGCCTCTTTTTTTGGTGCATCTATAGAAGTATGCCAGATATACTGCAATCGTTCTTTTGAAATTGCCGACATTATAGCGAATTCTCTAGGAGCAACAGCAGGGTGTTTTCTATATATCTTTTTTTATAAAAAAATTTATCCCAAAATGAGAAAAAAATTTTCTATAATTTCGAAAATAGAAAAATATTACGAGGAGAATCGTCATGGATCATTATCAGATGTTTTATAAAGTGAGCAAATTGTTGGAAGAGGCACGTACTGGAGTTCTGTCAACCATAGATAAAAATGGAAAACCTCATATGAGGTGGATGACACCCACTATTCTTAAGGGAAGACCAGGTGCGATATATGCTATAAGCTGTCCTAAATTCGATTGGGTTCAGGCGATCCAAAACAATCCTTCTGTAGAATGGATGATCCAAAGGCCCTCTTTGAATGAAATCATGCGTATCAAAGGAGAAATGCGTATTTTAGACAATCCTTCTTTGAAATCGGAAATCCTGCAAGAAATAGCATCTCGTCTTGTCGTTTTTTGGAAAGTCAATACTTCAAGCTCAGAATTCGTTGTTTTGGAAACCGCTATACAAGAAGTATCTCATTTCCTTCCGATGCAAGGTATCCAGACAATCGTAAAGTTCCCTGTAGTCTAATTTGGAGGCTTTTATGAAACTTAGTTCTTATCCTATAGATTTTCTGAAGAAATTGATCAAAGACATGCTCCTTATAAGGCGTTTTGAAGAAAAATGCGCTCAGATGTATGGCTTACAAAAAATAGGGGGCTTTTGTCATTTATACATTGGACAGGAAGCCGTTGCCGTAGGCAGTATAGCTACTCTTGATCTGACGAAAGACTATTGTCTTACTGCTTACCGCGATCATGGTCATGCTCTTGCCTGTGGCCTTTCTCCTGATAGCTTGATGGCAGAAATGTTTGGCAAATCCACAGGTTGCTCCCGTGGTAAAGGTGGCTCTATGCACCTGTTCGATATAACCAAAGGAATGTATGGTGGGAATGGCATTGTCGGAGCACAAATTCCCATAGCAACAGGTATGGCAATGAGATTCCGCTACAAAAAAGAAAAAGGCGTTGCACTATGTTTTTTTGGAGATGGAGCCATACACCAGGGAGTTTTTCATGAAAGTCTCAATCTGGCAAAGCTCTGGAAATTGCCCGTTGTGTATATATGCGAAAATAACCAGTATGGAATGGGGACGGATTTCCATCGGGTTTCTGCTGTGGAAGACCTGTCTGCCAAGGGTGCAGCCTATAAAATTCCTGGCAAGCAAGTAAACGGCATGGATGTTTTGGAGGTATATGAAGAGGTACTCGCCGCCGTAAAACAGGCTAAAGAAGAAGGAATTCCCATGCTCATAGAGGCCAAGACCTATCGTTATAAAGGCCATTCCATGAGCGACCCAGGAAAATACAGAAGCAAAGAAGAGCTGGAATCCTATAAACAGCAAGATCCTATTTTAATCTTGAAAAACCAGATGATGGAAGCCAGATTGCTTACAGAAGAAGAGTACCAGAAATACGATGAAGAATGCAAAAACATAAGCAATGAATCCGTTCGGTTCGCAGAACAAAGCCCAGAGCCTTCTCTTTCTTCTCTCTATGAAGATGTTTTGGCTTAAAAGGAGATAACAATGCCCACTATTACATATCGTGAAGCAATTCGCCAGGCAATAGATGAAGAAATGCAGCGAGATGAAAATGTTTTTATTCTAGGAGAAGAGGTCGCCCAGTACGATGGTGCCTACAAAGTAACACAAGGACTTTGGAAAAAATATGGTTCGGAGAGAGTCATAGATACGCCTATCGTAGAGGCAGGTTTTACAGGAATCGCCATAGGCGCAGCCATGGCAGGTCTAAGGCCTATCGTAGAATGGATGACATTCAACTTTTCGCTTTTGGCTCTGGATCAAGTAGTCAACAATGCAGCTAAAATGCTCTATATGTCTGGTGGACAGATCAAAGTCCCTATCGTATTTCGTGGCCCCAATGGCCCTGCTGAATTTCTCAGTTCTCAACACTCCCAGGCATTGCAGAGCTACTATGCCCATATTCCAGGTCTGAAAGTTGTGGCACCATCCACTCCTTACGATGCCAAAGGCATGCTCAAGTCCGCCATACGAGACGACAATCCTGTTGTTTTCCTCGAAGCAGAGCTCATGTACTCCTGGCAGGGAGAGGTTCCAGAAGGCGAATACCTTTTGCCATTAGATAAGGCCGATATCAAAAAAGAAGGAAAAGACATAACCCTGATCACCTATTCCAAGCCCATCAAAGTAGTCCAGGAAGCAGCCAGACAATTGGAAAAGGAAGGCATTTCTGCTGAAATCATAGACCTGAGATCTTTGCGCCCGATAGACGAAGAAACCCTCTATGCTTCTGTAAGAAAAACAAACAGATGCGTTGTTTGCGATGAATCCTGGGCACTTGCCAGTGTAGGCTCTCATGTAGCATGGCTCATCTCAAAAAATTGCTTTGATGATCTGGACGCTCCTGTTGAGCTGGTTTGCTCTGAAGAGGTTCCTATGCCTTATAATCATACCCTGGAACTGGCAGTACAACCCTCTGTGGAAAAACTTCTGGCTGCCTCTCGCAAGGTACTTTATTTATAGCGTAATGCATGACTATTGGATATTAAAAAAATCTGTTGCATTTAAATGAGACTCACTCAATCGTTATCATTATCTTTCTCATTATCGTTATCGCTCCCCTATTTCGATAAAGAAAAGGATAACGATAATGATAACGATAACGATGAATTTCGATTTACGCAATTTAATTTTGTTCATCGAAGTTTCGGGTAACTGGAAAATTCATATGTCTCATTTAAATGCACCAATAAAATTATTTAGCCGAAAGTCATGTATTAAGGGAAACAGCCGATGGTGTTTCTCCAATCGGCTGTTTTTCAGAAGAGTTTTTGATATTTGAGAGCAAGCAGGCTAATTGCACAAGCAAGCAGAAAGAGGAAGCTAGAGGTTTCTGGAACTGAGGCTGCTTCAAATTCTATGTTTCCAGAAGCAAAAATCAGATAAGGAGAGCTAGACCAGATAGAACCACCGATGGTTTGAAAATCGGAAGTTCCTGCTGTTCCGCCATAGCGATCTCCCAGATAAGTAATCAGACCGCTTCCATTCTGATAAGACGGTGCTGCCATATTTCCACAGGTATAGTTACCATTGTAGTCGGTAGCATTGAAGCCATAGGCAGTGATGGTATATTCGCCAGGGTTCAGTATGATAGGAGTGGTAAGGCTTTTGAAACGATAGGAGCTTCCTGCTGCCAGTATTCCCTGGTCGCCTGCTGTAAATGTCATGGATGTCAGGATCATGGCTTTATCATCAGATCGGGTGCCTGTATTATTGTTATCACGCTGCCATACCTGTACAGTAATGGTATTGAATATGCCATTGAGTCCATGATCGAAAGCTCCTAGCTTATTGATCTGGATCGCCTGGTTTACCACAAAATCATGCCCCAGATGGCTGCCATAGTTTTGGTTTCCTGTGGACTGTGCAGAGATAAATATTGTCGCTGCCTGCCCCAGAGAAGCCAAAAATAGAAAGAGAAGGAAAAAATATGTTTTTTTCATCAATTCTCTGCCTTTCACAAAAAGAGTTTGAAGACAGATCAAAGTAGTATGTTTATTTTAAATAGATTTTTTCTCTTGTCAAGAATCTTTTGTATACAGAGCATCTTGGTTTTGTGTGGTTATAAAAAATTAGTCTATTAAATCAGATTTTCCTTTTTCCTTTGACAAAATTTTATCCTTTTGATAGACTTTAAATATATGATTTATACTAACCTGATAAACAGGAAAAGCATTATAGTACGAATGGATAATTTCATCTTTATTTGTTTTATTCGTCTTATTCGCGATTTCAATATTTTTTTTCCCCGTCCGTAAAAAAAATTTTACACTTTTATAAGAGATTTCACTCGTAAGTGACCAATAAAATTATTTCTATAACCTTTAATGAGTCAGGAGTATTCTATGCAAAAAAAACTGATGATTTTTTCTACACTCTTCTTTTTTTCTATATTCTGCCATGCCTTAACCATTAGCGGAGGTTATCTGAATACAGTAAATATCAATAACGGTGCCAATGGCTATGTTTATTCCACGGCCATCAATTACGATCTCAACTATACTATTTGGGGGAACACCACTATCGCTACCTTTACTCCTAATGCCGATGAGACAATCCAGATATTAGGTGTAGGCTTAGGTGGAGATTTGGGAGGAGGAGCTGCAACCACGGTTTTCAAAATTTATGGTGGCGGACTCAATTTTCAGTTCTATGCAGGAAGTACTAGCTATAGCCAGAATTCCAATCTATATTTAGGGACTACAGCATACGGACTTTTGACCCAGATTGGCGGAGTCGCAGCCATGACTGCCAATATGGGAGAAACCGTATACATCCAGAACCTTCTCAACATAGATCCCGATGGACAGGCAATCCAAAACACAACTGATCCCTTTGGTAATACTTTCAGTGATTATAGCAGCAATACCCATGCAAGACGTGTATGGATCAACTACGCTGTTATTTCAATCCCTGAAGCTTCCACTTTTATTTTGATGGGATTATCAGGATTACTAATAGGTTTGTTTCGCCGCTATACAAAATAAAAACATCTGCTGATGAGACTGTGAAAAATTATTTCAAGATAGAAAAACAGCCGATAGACACTCTGGTATCGGCTGTTTCTCTATAGCTACAACTATCAGAAATAACTTACGCATTTTCAAAAAATCACTTCTTTGCCCTATATACAAAAAATTATCTTTTCTTCGCCCGTGAAATCAAAAAGCAAACAGGCAATAGGAATAACAAAAAGCTGGATGGCTCTGGCACTGCATTGGGATTTCCATCGTATAAATACAGGCTGCTAACCTCTTGGGTAGAAAGTACTTTTGTCCAAATAGCTACATCATCTATCATTCCTTGCATAAAATTATCATTATAGTGATCTCCACCGATTCTTATATCGGTTCCTAGTGCTAGATTTTGAGATAATGCAACAGTTCTATCCCATACTCCATTGATATAGATTTTTACTTCTCTTGTCTGAGAATCATAAGAGCTGGTCATATGATACCATGTGTTTGCACTTACGATGTTTGATGAACCCCACCATCTGTCCACACTGGCATTATCTGCGCCAATATTCACATGAGGATTACCATCATAATATGTGTCTAAGCCTCCTCCTGTATTCCCTGATACACCTGGGCCTACTACCCTGGCATAGAAATGGCCGCGAGTGCCTGTATTGCCAATACCTATAGTACCATAGCCTAAATTTGCTCCTGTGCCTAAACCAACCTGATTGGTCTTAAACCAGCAAGACATAGTGAGGTCTGTATTGCCACCTGCCCATATATTTCCTAAAGATAGATAGGAACTGCCAGAAAAAGAAGCAGACATTCCTTCTCTGACTCCTGTTGAAGTCGTGGTGACACTGCCTGACATAGTAGCATGACGGTTATTGCCAGAGGAATCCTGAAAATTGCCGTTCATATTCCAATAACCAAATAAACTATCCACTAGAGAGTTTGCCTGTACGAAAACACAGCAAAACAAAATGCACAAAGCCACTTTTATATAATAGCCCATAAACAACTCCTTAAAAATTTTAAATATTCCAGAAAATCGTAGTAAAGGGAAATTGCTAAGAATCTTTTGGATATGCTATCTAGGCTGTTTTCCATGCCCTGGAGGTGGGCCTGTGGGGGCTTCCTCTTCGGTAATATATCCATCTTTATTCTTGTCATGATAATCAAAACGGTTCTTAGGCCCATCGAATTCAGCACGGGATACTCTGCCATCTCCATCACGATCCAATCGTTTGACAAATCCCATACCCCCAGAAGGAGGAGTGGAAACCTTGTCAGAATTTTTTGATGAGATGTTGCCTTGTATCTTGAGTTTGTAAGGATAGGCGTTTTTATTTTCCGAAGAGGGGAAGGATTTTAGGCTGACAGAACCACCTCGTACACATCGGACGTAATTTTGGATGCGAACCATATCGCCCTGAGGCCCATGGGACATGGGCTTTCCTGTTTTAAAATCGCTGCGCTGGGCACCAGCACCATGAACATCCATGATTTTTTCGTGCATTTTTCCTAAAGCTCGTCCAAAGGAAACATAGACAGCACTTGATCCTGGAGTTGGGCCATCAAGATGGCTTGTGGATGTCCAAAAGTATGGATAGTCCTTTTTTCCATCTTCATTTGTGATTGCGGTTGTATGAAAGATCGCTGCAATGGCAGGAGAATTCGTTGTATCAGGGGAACGGGAATAGTCAACAATGTATTGTAGCTCTTTTGCATTGGGAAGCCGCCAGTCATTATATCCTGCATACACAAGGTTTTCTGCATACTGAAGGGACTCCTGCCATGTCATGGCTTTTCCGCTATCTTTCTGCATCCACATAAGCCCTGTAGTCTGGTCTGTGATTGTCCCATCACCATTGTCTTTAAAGCTGTTTTTTCCATATTCAGGGCCTCTTACATAGCGAGCAAAAAATTTCTTAAGTTCTCGTGAACGCCCCGATTTTTTATATCCATAGCCTTTGATTCT
Source organism: uncultured bacterium (assembly GCA_938003875.1). Lineage (GTDB taxonomy): Bacteria > Planctomycetota > Uabimicrobiia > Uabimicrobiales > JABWCH01 > JABWCH01. The sequence continues at coordinate 10,670 of CALKWO010000056.1, read as the reverse complement.
ACCATCGGCAAAATTGACTCCAAACAGGGTTTCATTTCCGCTCATAGTGGTGCTGGCATATTTTGTACTTGATAGCCACTGGGCATCAATGTATCTTTCCCCTGCCTTTATATCCCCAAATTCAAAAGCGAAATAGTCTGTATTGATATAAGGAATAGCATTAGAGGGAATGGAGTAAAAATTTCCACGGCTAAAACCTGTACTTCCCCTGAAATCTATCAGGGAATAAAGTTCTTTGATGTCAGGAACGCGCCAGTCAGAATGGCCTCCTAGATTCATTTTTTTTGCAATTTGCTCTGCTTCTATCAGGCTGACTTTATTTTTGTCAACGCCTTGCGACCACATCAAGCCAGTATGCAGATCGCTAATGGTTCCATCACCATTATTCCGATAAGAAGGGATATTTCCTTCGTACTGTGCATCTTGCCCATAGAAAGGCTGTCCAGGCTTAGGGAATACAATGACCTTAAAATTATCATAGCAAGCGTTCTGACCTGTATCAGGAATAGGATTCCTTGCGGATTGCTTTTCCTGAGAATCTATAAAAACAGGAAAAAACAGAAAATAGCACAGCAGGCTCAAATATATGTTTTTCATAAGATATAGAATCCCATCTACTAAGATAATTTTTTAAGAGGAATTCTAAAAACTACAAGAAGAATTCCCAGAGCTAAAAAGATAAGTGCATGAGGCTCAGGGACATTCGTGGCTGCTGTTATATGCGCCTGGATTCGATCAGAAGAAAGGGCGGTATTATAGATGGCTACCTCATCTATTGAGCCTATGAAATATCTTCCATTAGAATAGCCCCTTCCAATAGTGACGTTTCCAGAAGAATTAATATAGTTGAAAGTGGTTGCACTGGTATTAACAACGACTCCGTCTACATAAAATTTGGATGCCCCTGATTTTATCACTATGGCTAAATGTCTCCAGATGTTGGTAGGAGATTGAGAAACATTGAGAAGGTTTACATAGCCAGTGTCTGTGTATGTGACATTATTTCCTGGAAGTTGAAAATGACTAAAGGCACCAGAAGAATCTGAACTGACTATAGCCTGAATATCCTGGTTTGTCTGGCTGACATTTACCCACGCTTCTATGGTCAATTCACTCCATCCACCCCAACTACCTGGAAGTTGAACATAGCTGCTTCCATTGAATACAGCAGCCTGGCTTCCAGCAAAAGCTCCTGTTGTAAAAGACACATTGTTGTAGCTACCATTTCTTGCGTTGGCTGTAGAATCTGTGGCTGTGCTTGTGCCTTCGAATTGCCAGTATCCCAGAGGATTGTCCGCAAGAACAGACTGGGAGTAGCTTATTGCATGAATGGGCAAAACCACCCCCAAAAATAATACTAATGTTAAAGCCCAAATAGGGAATTTCATGATAATTTCCCTCCCAAAAAAGATTAAAAAGACAAAATGACTAGATTTCATTTTAGTTTTTCTTTTTTAGGAGTCAAATTAATTTTTTTCTGCACTATATACTACTATTCTTTTCTTGCCATAGCAGCAGCTTCGCTGTAGCGGAATTCGGTTAAAAGTTTTTGCAAAAGATTTTGAGACTCTTGTGTACGGCCCAGACTTTTGTAGGCTTGTGCCCAATAATAAAGTATCCAAGCCTTGTCGCTGTCTAATGTAACGAGATGGGAGAGTTTGTTGCATAAAAGCAGGGCGAAAGGATATTCCTGATTTGCCAGGGCTACCTGAAGCATGACAAAGAGCGTATCTTGGTTGATTCTTTCGAGGGGATTCTGGCTTTCCCATTCTTTCAGTATCTCTTTGGCCTGGCTTGCTTTTTTTTGTACTAGCAAAAGCCTTGCCTGCTCCAGTCTTGCTTTTCTGAGAATAGAAAAGGAAGAAGTGGGATTGGCAGACAAACGTGTCAGAATTTCTCTGGCCTTTTCTATTTGGTTTTCCATCGCGAAAATTTCTGCCTGTAAGATTTGGAGCTTATTTTTTTCTTCATGAGGAACAGAAGAAATATCCTGTATCATCTCTTTCGCTTCCTGGTATCTGGCTTCTACAGAAAAAATAAGATAGGCAAGCCTCACTTTGGTTTTTTCCAGAATTTTTTTATCTGAGGCGACAGATATAATGGTCTGGAAAAGCTTTTTGGGAATCATGGGATTGTCTTCTAAAGAAGCAAATGTTAGAGCAAAATCATATAAAGCAGAAGAGTGTTCTGGCTTCCATTCTTTATGGCGAACCACAGCGATGCTTCCTATCGAAGTAAGCCATTTGGTATCCTCAACAGCGCAGGCAAAACGCATCAGGTAAAGAAGGTCTTCTATAGGAATTTGCAAAAGATTGCGTTGCAGAATTTCTTGGCTGAATTCTAAAAATATATGTTCATCCCAGGCGTTGATTTGATCCCACTTGGGCTGGACATGGATCTTTTGCCAGAATTCCCCTATCTTTTTTTCTTTTTCCCATACTTCCAATTGCACTATTCTCAAGGCAGGACGAAGGAAAAGATGAGCAAGAGAATTGCCCTCTTTTTGGGTTCCATCGTCTATACTCCATCGATAGCGGTAGTTCGGCAGAGCTTCTGGTACTTTAAACAAAATTTCCACAAGGCTAAGATTGTCTTGTGGCATAGAGTGGCGTACTATATGCCAGGTAAAGAAGGCTTTTTGCTTTATTCCAGGAGGAGCCTCGCAAGAAACACAGGAAAAAGAAGCGACAGGCAAAAAGGCCTGTGGCGGAATGAGCTTCCATCTCTCTTCTCCAGGGAGCTTCCATGCTGCAACTGTTGTTGTTCCTCCAAATCCCTGGACATGATAGTATTCTAGTTTGTGGATGCCAGGTTTCAACGCGATCTGTCCATTGTATTGTCCATGCAATCCCTGGTGAGGGCCATGCCATCCAGGCCATGAAGCGATTTCTTTCCCATCCACGAGTAAAAAAGAAGCATCATCTGACACCGTTGCAAAGGAATATATCCCTTCTCTGTCTACTTGAAAATGCCCTAGATAGTAGGATAGAAAATCTAAAGATGGTCCATGCAGATGAACTCCATGAAAAACCATAGGAACCATGCTGGCTCCTAAAATTTCTTCCGACTCTTGCCATAATTTTTTCATTTGGGTTAGGTTATCTACTGGGCCATCCTTTTTTTTCTTTGTCCACAAAAAAAGCCCTGATTCTGGTTGCCAATCCCCTTTTTTAGGCATTTTTTTGTCAGTAAGATAAAGATCGTATTCGCTTTCCCGACTCGAACAATCAAAAAGAATCCTGGCAGGCTCTCCCCTTTTCGAGCAAAGCACTACACTGCCTACTTCCAGAGAATTTTTACGATATATTCTGCAATGAACATCTTTTGACTCTAAAGTGCATGGGAAAATCTCGACATAGCCTGTTTTACAAGAATTGTTTCCAGAGACTTTTTGTATCTTTATTCGATAAGATGCCTCGCTGATCTTCCATGACTGGCTTTTCGCCTGTCCTGCGAGTAAAAAAGAAAAGATAGAGAGAAAGAGAAGGATTTTTTTCATGGCCTATTCCTTGCTACTTTTTTTTCTTTCTATGAATATAGTAAGCATGAATCCCTTGCATGATGCAGTGAGCCAATTTTTGTCTTTGTTCTTCCTTGGATACCCATTCCAGATCTTGTTTGTTTGAAAGGAAACAGCACTCTACCAGAACCGAAGGAACATGGCTTTCATGGATGATGCGAAAGGCATTTTTGCGAACACCTCTGTCAGCGAGAGGGGTATTTTTTTGAAAGGCAGATCTTATGAATTTGGCTAGCATAAGGCTACTGGAATATTGTCTGGATTTGGAATTGGTGCTGATCCATACTTCAAATCCTGAAGCTTTAGGTGTGAGGGCACTATTAAGATGGATGGACACAAGGCAATCAGGACGATTCTGATTAGCAAAAGCAATGCGTTGGTCTAAAGATAAAAAATAGTCCTGATTTCGGCTAATGAAGACTTTTGCGCCCTTTTCCTGGAGCAGGAGAGACAGCCGAGTGGCAATATCCAGATTAAAGTTTTTTTCCTGCGTTCCATTTTTTGCTATAGCCCCTGTGTCTTTCCCGCCATGCCCAGGGTCTATCATCACAGAGAATTCTTGAAAAAGGACTTCAGGGTGGCTGCTATTTTCTATTTTATAGAAAGGTTCTGGAATCTCTTCCTCTATGTTTTTTACCTGATAGAAAAAAATGGATTTCAGATCTTGCAGATAGGTACGGACAGGAATATACACTTCTCTGTTTTTTAAATAAGCTGGGAAATCCATTCTATAAGGTTCCCCTTGTATCAGGATTATATCGTTTTTAGGCTGTATAACGGCATAATAGTCTTCTTTTTGTATATAGGCTTTATGCTCTGCTACATCCCAGCTAAGATTTGCTGAAAGCTCTTGTGCCACTTGGGACAAAGGAATACTATTGTTTTCCTGAATATATGTATCTATTTTTTTTTCTGTGGAACATCCGCACAAAAGACAGACTAAAAGTAAAAAAATAAGACAGGGAAAATGAGACATAGATGTTCTTTCTTAAAAAAAGCATGCCTTTTCTAGCTCTTCAGGCAGCACAACCGATGTACCAATTTTTCCTACGACAATTCCAGCCCCAGCATTCCCTATCTTCATTGCGATTTCCCAGGGAAGACCGTGAATAAGGGAGAGAGAAAGCAGAGATAGAACAGTATCTCCTGCTCCTACTACATCAAACACTTCTTTAGCCTGAGCAGGAACATAATAGCTTTGTTGATTTTGGTTTACAAGATACATTCCTTGCGCACCCAGGGTAACTAACATGGCTTCTAGTTCCAGATTTTTCAGAATGTTGTATGCTTCCCTTTTTATATCGTCCTGGCATGTCAGAGAAATTCCACATATCATTTCTGTTTCTGAGCGATTGGCGGATAGCAGATATGCCCCCTGGTATTTTCCCCAATCTTTTCCTTTTGGCCCGACAAATACTTTTTTATGGTGTTCTCTGGCAAGATTCAAAATTTTTTGAACAAAGTTTTCCTCTGAATCCAGAAACATTCCTTTAGCATAGTCTGACAGGATAACCCCATCATGTTTGGGGATTTCTTTCTTCAAAAATTCTAGCACCATATAAGCCATATCCCTGGAAAGTGCTTTTTTCACTTCGCAATCTACTCGAAGAAGATGATGCCCATGAGCAATAAAACGGCTCTTGATAATAGTAGGGCGAGAAGGATCTTGAAAAATACCTTGTATGTTGATATTATCTTGTTCCAAAAGCTGGAAGATAGAAGAACAGGGCGAATCTTTGCCAAGAACCCCACAAAGAGTCACCTGGGCGTGAAGTTTTGCAAGATTTCTAGCAACATTGCCCGCCCCTCCCAGTCGATATTCTTGCTGTTGTAAATCTAAAATCTGGATAGGGGCTTCAGGAGAAATGCGATTGACCGTTCCAAAAGCATAGTGGTCGAGTATGATATCTCCGATTACGAGAATTCTATAATTAGAAAAAGCAGCGATGATTTCCTGGATAGACATTGTAAAGCTTTTCCTTGTATTTTTAAAAAGAAAAGGAAGAAATTTATAAAAAAAACATATTTTCTTTTGCAAAAAAATTATACATGAAAAAAGCGAACTCTCAAGAAAAAAAAGAATTATCCCAAAAATGAAACCTTAACTTAACAGCATTGGCTGGTAATTAATTAAGAAATGGAAGAAAGAAGGTTTGATAAAACTATGATTGGTATTACAGGTACATTTTTAGATGAAATTACCCATGATATTCCTTCTCAAAATTGGGGAGTGCAAGAATGGGCAAGGGATTTCGATGCTATGAAGGCAATTGGCATTGATACTGTCATTTTAATCCGCGCTGGCTACAGAGAAAAGGCGACTTTTGATTCCAAAGTATTACAGAAAAGCTATCCCATGCTTCCTGCCTATTGCGATTTAGTGGATATATTTCTAACGCAGGCAGAGCGATGTAAGATGAAATTTTTTTTTGGCACTTATGATTCTGGGCGATTCTGGGTAAATGGTAAGTACCAGAAAGAAAGCGATATCAACAAAGAATTTTGCGATGAAGTGGTGGAAAGATATGGGCATCGCAATGCGTTTCATGGATGGTATATCAGCCATGAAATCAATACTTTTGACGATGGAATGATGCATGTTTATGAAGAATTGTCTAACCATCTTCGCAGTTTGAAAAATGTTCCTATCTTGATTTCCCCTTACATCAAAGGCATAAAGCAATTCTCGGAAGAAGCTATTTCTCTGGATAAACACATACAGGAATGGGAGATGGTATTTCAGCGAATCCAGGGGATCGTGGATATCGTTGCATTCCAGGATGGGAATGTTTCTTTCCAGGATTTACCGCACTATCTGAAAGCGAACAGAACGCTCGCATCTCGATACAATATTCAGTCCTGGAGCAATGTGGAAAGCTTTGACCGTGATATGCCTATAAAGTTTCCCCCCATCGACTTTCGCAAGCTCCGCTATAAAATGGAACAGGCATCACTGGCAGGTATGAATAAATTGATTACCTTTGAGTTTTCTCATTTTATGAGTCCTAATTCTATTTATTCTGCTGCCTATCACCTATACAACCGCTATCAGGAATGGATTCAAGGATCGGAATCAGGTAAGTCCGCCATTTAGAGGGGCAAAGCCGCAGGGAGTGCGCTGGCGTTCGGCTTTTAAAGAGAGAAGACTTTTTTTGCGCAACCCTGCGGCTGCAAATCATGCTGTTCCGACACCGATAATTCTTCTCTAAAAAATTTCTGCAGAAATCAGGTCATGGCCTTTATTTCTTCTTTTCCAAAGAGAGAGAAAGCCCAGGGTGAGAAAAATGCTTCCTGCCCAAAAACCACATAGTGCAGCTCCCCCTAGTGACTTTACCAGAGAAACCATAGAATACACCATATAGGGAAGATTGCGATTGATGGGAAGGGATGGTAAGTCCAATATAATCCCAAGAAACGGCAACAAAATGGCAAGAGTAAAAAATAGCCTGGGCAGAAACAAAGAAACGACATTAAATGGTATCTTGACAATTTTCATTATTTTTCCTTTTTGGAGAAAGTGTAAAGACGCTTTTATATTCTCTTGCTCTCCCAAAGGAGTGATCCAGAATTCTTTTTTTATAGGCGTTTCTTCTACATGGACTTCTTGAAAACAAGGAGAAACAATGCAGCCTGGAAACGATGGTATAATCGTAAATGTATCAGGAGCTTCACTCATGCAAGACGACTCCTGTATTTCCATGGCTTCAGGAAATACCTTGGCTGGAGAGGATGCAATGAAAATCCCCAAGGAAAATGTACGCTGAGAAAACACGTTGCGAGGGCATCGGATCAGAATATGCCTTTTTTGATTCGTCGTGGTCTTTTCTAAAAAAATATCCCTGGTCTTTTGCAGGAAAGTATTTTCTTGTTCTTCAAAGATAGCCTTTACATCTCCTAATGCTATGCAATCCTGATCTTTTAGATATGTTTTACTGATCTGAACATGATTGACAAAAGTTCCATTGGTGGAGTCTAAATCTTTTATCCATACCTGCTCTTTTTCTTTTCCGATGCAGGCATGTCTTGCAGAGACTCCAGGAGCATTCAAAAAAATGCCATTTCCCTCTTCTCTTCCTATAGTCATTTCTCCGTCTATCGCAAAGCGTTGATAAACACCTGGTATGATTTCGATTCTAAGCCAAGATTTGTTAAAATCAGGATTGCCCTGCATAAAAGTTTCCTTTGAAAAAATAGATAAAAAAAATACAAACACACGAAATCTTTGCAGAAAATTCTAAAGAGATTCCCAGATCGCTTTTAGCTCATCTTGAATACGGATATAGGGTCGGGCTAATCTGCTAGCGTCCCGAAAAGATCCATTTTTGTCAAAATCAAAGACAGCTCCAAAGACATTTTGGGAAGGGTCGTTCACCAAACCATATCTCATATCAAGCAAATATACTCTGTATCCCTCGGAATTCGATTCTACTCTTGCAGATAAAAGTCCCATAGAAAAATTTTGAAAAATTTTTCCCTTTTCTGTATCTAAAGCTTCTATCACAAGGGGATGTTTTTCCTTTATCACACTGCAAAAAACTATAGGTCTGGGATTTAGAGTGGATACTATACCTATCTGAAAATTTTCTTGATTGTCTTGGGCAATAATTCTCCATACAAAAATATTGAAAAGACTTGGTGTTACGCGAATTTTTGCTATGGATCTATTTTCTGATAGGAGTTGCCTTTGAGCAAGAGAAATGGCTTTTTGAGATTGAAGATAGCCAAAGCCGATATACGATGTCGAAAGAAAAAGCATAGCGATAGCAAAATTTCTTCGGAAATCATAAGAAAAAATTTTCAGACATCCGATAAATAAAGAGCAGAATAATAATAGAGTATAGATCGGATCCATAATAGATATTGCATCTATAGCCAATTTTTGCGAAGTCAATGGAAAAAGAAGTTGCGTTCCATAAGAGGTGAATAGGTCCAGAATAGGATGAGTGACCAGGGCTAAAAATGCAAGCCATAGCCATGTCAAAAAATACGTTTTTTTCCCCAGGTAACGATAGCCTAAGTATCCCATGATAGGAGTAAGCAGAGTCAAAAAGAAAATAGAATGGCTTATGCCTCGATGATGCTGTAAATATTGCCATGTTCCTTGCAATCTCGTAATAATATCTAAATCTGGGAGCAATCCACAAACTCCTCCGAAAACAACGGCTTTTGCTCCTAGCTTTTTGCGAAATCCAGCTTCTGCTATAGCAGAGCCAAGAACAATTTGGGTAACGGTATCCAAAATTTATTCCTTAAAAAGAAGTTTATATTTAAGATAAAAACAGTCTCATAAACGCTTGTAGTAATAATTTTATAGCTATAAAATGATAAAAGCAAAAAATTCTTTCCTATGCTTTTCAAAAATTGCTTGAAATCTTTTCTTTTTAAGCGATAATAAGGTAAACCTAAAGGTAATTTATTTAGAACCTGGGAGTTGTTTTTATGGCTAGGAAAATTAATGTAGAGGATCGGCTTCTGGGGATGATGGCTGTTGAAAAACGATTTATCAGTGAAAAACAGCTTACAGAATGCCTTAACACAATAGAATTCGTCCATCCTGATAGAACTCTAGAAACTGTACTTTTAGACAAAGAATATCTTACTAAGCCTCAGATTGAAAGGCTAAGACAGCAGCTACAAGCTTCTATTGAAATTCAGACAAAGCAAAAAGAGCGTACTCAGAAAATTTTTGGAGAAACCGCGTTAGAACAGAATATGATTGATCAAAGCCAGCTAGAAAAAGGATTAACTGAACAAGAGAAATATCTGGAGCGAGGATTGAAAGTACAGATTGGGCAGGTACTTTCCAAACTTTCTTTTCTTACTATGGCCCAAGTGGGAAGATTGCTAGAATCTCAACTGAAAAAAGTTCTCTACTGCAAACATTGCAAAGTGAGCAAAGTAGTTCACAACTACAATTCAGGGCAGATATATCAATGCGAGAAATGCAAGCTAGACTTGATTGAAGGCGTTGCAAGAAAACAAGAAAAGAAACAAAAACCTGTCGCACATGAAGACTTTGAAGATGATGCCGATATAGGCAACCTTGATATTCTTGAACTTTAATCACAAGGATTTCTTCCCAGAAGGGCTTTATGGTCACCTGGGTAAGATTATATCATAACAGCATGTTAAAATTTGGCATTCATAAAATATCACAGTTGACAGACAAATCAAAATGCTATGGTATTTTTGGAGACAAAAAGCATTTTTCGATTGCTCTTTATGGCGAAATTTCCCATCTGCCTGATAGCGAAGAACTATCACAAGAAATTCTTATGCAATTTGCAGATACAAGAGGAGTCTATAAAAGAACTTATTCTGGCAGATTTGAAGAATTTGATAAACAGTGTGTCCAGATAATCCATAAGACTTTTTTTCGGGAAAAAATTTTTGTGCATGATGTTGGAGTAAGCGACGCAAGAACTTCTTGCGATTTTTATGAAAAACTTCATATTTTTTTTCCTGATTGCGAATTTTATGCTTCCGATTTTTATCCTGATGTCATAATATTATATAAAGGCTCTGCGATGGTCGTCATCAATGATTCTTTGGAAGTTTTAGAGACTACCATACCTCCTTTTGTTTGGAATAGGAGTAAAATTCGTAAAGAAAAGTTTTTGTATCCTGTAAATTTTTTGTTAAAATGGTTAATTGAAAAGACTATTACAAAAAAAATGCTGGATGACTATCGAAAAGGCAATATTACTATGCAAAAGAAACTATCTCTTTTTTGCCAAAAAGCAAAAGAACTATCACAAAGTAATCCTTGCTTTCATTTGCTCAAACACAATATATTAGATAAAAGCCCTATTCATGGGCTTTCTGTTTTGAGAGCAATGAACATTCTGAATCCTTCTTATTTTAGTACAAAAGAATTGCAGCATGCTATTCTTTCCTTTTTGCAAAGTATAGTAGAAAATGGAATTTTTATTACAGGCTCGAACCAGGATTCAGACTCTATAGTGCATGGTACAATCTATCAAAAAAAAGACTTTTGCTTTGTGCCTGTTGCCGTGTCTGGACAAGGTTCTCCTGTGAACGATATTGTCTGTCAAATAAAAGCATTGAGGCTTGTGTAAAAAGTCTTTTAAGAGTCATTGCAATGATTTGTAGCCGCAGGGTTGCGCCGAAAATGACGATCTATTCGGGA
>CALKWO010000055.1 GCA_938003875.1 uncultured bacterium | reverse complement strand
ATACTGGAGCTTTCTTTGCCTCCTATACCCTTGATAGCCAGCACACAAACGTATTGCAATACCTGGCAAAAGGTACAATTCTTCGAAAAGGTAGGCTTTCAACGGGTCATTCTGCCCAGGGAATGGAGTTTGCAAGACATCCAGGAAGCTCGTAAAAATATCAATACCATCGAATTGGAATTTTTTGTGCATGGCTCTCTTTGTGTATGCTATAGTGGGCAATGCTATATGAGCTATGCGTGCGGCAAACGGAGTGGAAATCGAGGAGATTGCGCTCAACCTTGCCGAAAATGCTATTCCTTGAAAGATGCTCAGGGAAATGTTCTTGTAAAGGATAAGCATCTGCTTTCCCTTAAGGATTTGAATCTCTCAGAATGCCTGGAGGATCTTCTGGATGCTGGAATCACGGCCTTTAAAATCGAAGGAAGGCTGAAAGACACCAGCTATGTAAAAAACATTGTTGGATTCTATCGCGAAAAGCTGGATGCAATCATCAAGAAAAAAGGCTATGAGCGCAGCTCTAGTGGACAAACCCAAAGAGATTTTAGCCCCGATCCCTATAAGACTTTTAACAGGGGCTATACAACCTATTTTCTGTATAAGCGTGAATCCCAAATCGCATCGCCCTATACCCCAAAAAGTTGGGGAGAATATATGGGGAAAGTACAGGATTTTGACGGAAAGAGCTTTGTTCTATCAGGAAAGAAAAACCTTTCTAATGGCGACGGGATCTGTTTTTTGGATACAAGACAAGAGATGGCAGGGACATTGGTTTCTAAGACACAAGGGAATCGAGTGTATCCAGAGGAGACATCCAATATACAAAATGGCATAGATATTTACCGAAATATGGATAGGGTTTTCCTGCAACATTTGAAAGACGCGAAAATTTCTCGGTGCATCGGCATACAGATCCGACTATATGAAGAAAAGTTGAATTGGGTTTTGTCTGGAGAAGATGAAGATGGTGTCTCTGCTTGTGTAGCGATTGGCTTCCCTAGAGAAGAAGCAAAAGACAAAGAGCAAACGCTTCAGAGTATACAGAAACAATTGAGCAAATTGGGAGGAACGATCTTTTCCTTGCAATCGCTGGAATTGCAATTGGTTCATGTCTATTTTTTGCCTTTGTCTGTGCTGAATGAATCAAGGAGAAATCTCCTGGAAAAAATCGAAAGAGCGAGAGCCCAGAAATATGAAGAAATAAGGCCAAAGCCTGTTTTGGTAAAAAATGATTTTCCCTATCCTGAGAAAATCCTGGATGATTACTCCAATGTCATCAACAGCCTGTCATCCCAATTTTACCAAAGACACCAGGTGAAGCATATTAGCCCCTGCATAGAATCCGGTATGGAGTTCCAGGACAAAAGCCTCATGAGAACGAAACTTTGTTTGAAATTCCAATACGGCTTATGCCCCAAAGCTGGTTCGCCCTCAAATACGCCTGAACCTCTTTGTCTTTATGATGAAGAAAAGCAATATTCTCTTTTTTTTGATTGCAAAAAATGCGAAATGATAGTGAAAAAAAATTAGGCTGACTCATCTTGGTTTGGTGCCAAATTTTTTTTGGCACTTACGAGAAACTTGCTGAGCCAATTCCTGTGGGTCACAATTTTTTTCTTTGGAATATATTTCTACAAAATGCTGCCATTCCAGGGGACTACATAGAAAAGAAGCATGTTTATAGAGTGTAGTTAAGTCCCAAAGGGCAAGGGAAGAAGAAAAATTTTCTTTTTTGATGCTTCTTGGACAATCTATCAGATATAGCTCTGGTTCATCGGGTTGGGAAAGGGATAAGAGGATATTGCGAAATTTAAAATCCTTATGAAAAAATCCTAGAGAATGCATGCGCCATGCTATTTTGGCGAGCTTTTCCAGAATTTTCTGGCGGGCTTCTTTGTCTCCTTGATTCTGCTCAAAATAGGTAAACAGGTCCGTTGTATTCTCCATTCCCTTTGTGATGAGAAAAGACCATCGGAGATTGCCTAAAATCCTTTTTTCTGCAAAATAGAGGAGGGCAGGAGAGGGAATTTGGTAGGCCTGAAAAAAACGATAGGCTAGAAACTCTCTCATGCCCCTGCTTTTTCGGCAAAAATAACGCAAAGATAAAGGGTATTCATATTTTTTAGCATAAACAACTTCTTTGCCAAGCGTTTTTTTCCAAAGATAAGAAGTGGAGCTTGCAGAAATGACTTCTCCATCCTGAAAAAAAGCGAAGAGAGCTTCTGGACTTAATAAATTCTGCTCTCTTAGGATCATTTCCAACTCAGAAGAAATGTATATCATAAAATTCCTTTGCTATTGTAATTTTGTTCCAGCTTCCATAAGATCCCTGCTATCAGTATCGCTACAAAAAGTACATATTCTTTTATACTTCTTAGGCCAGAGGAAGAGCTAGACTGCTTTTCTGTAAAGGGATTTCCCTGATTTTTTTGGATGTTGTTAGATTCTTGAGGATGCAAAAAAGAGACTCCTATCTTTTTGTTTTCTGAATCGTAATAGCCAGGATGATTATATTGTTTCCCTGTTATATAAAAATTCAACAAGGAATGATTCTTGGCAAAAAATTCGAAGACATTGCTCCAAAAGATGGGAAAAGACGGGCTGAGAGGCCAGTTGCTTTTTTCCAGAGGCATGCCAAGAAATAGCCATTTTTCTCCATAGGCTATCACAGGGCCTTTATCGCTGTCCAGAAGTATCTGCGTGTCGGGCGGAAAGGGATGCTGTAAAGAAAAAAAGTCTTCTATTTCTATCATTTCTGGATATACACCCCATAAAATAGGATCTCCGCTTGCCAAGAAGACGGCTTTTTTTTCTTTGGCTATGTTCAAGTTTATATTGGTTTTGGAATGATGCAGCAGCCACCCGCCCTGATTACAAGGCTGTAGACAAAAATCTGCTTTTGTTTTTTCTGAAGATTCCAGACCTGGCAGAAATCGAGGTAAAGCCTGGAGAAAAGAAGGAGACTCTGGGGAGATCCAGATCTTTAGACCTTCATGGGTTAAAGTAAAAATAGTGTTATCCAGAGGAAAGTTATCTTCGTATAAAAGTTCCAGCTTTATCCTTTTTCCAGAAGGGAGAGAGAAAATTTTTGTCCAGGGATAGGTGCTTTTGGGCAAAAAAATCATTTTTTCTTCTTCTATTTTCTCGTTTTCTATTGTCAGGCGAAGCTCTGCCTGGACACTAGTTTCAGAAAAATTTTCTATTATAGCAAATATTTCGTACTGATCTTTCTCTATCCTCCGTGCCTGCCATGCAACAAAACCCAGATTATCGCTTTTATCCGATCCTTCCCAAAAGGAATTTAAGTTGGCAAATCGTCGGGAATCCAAGTGTTCTGTTCCATCGCTAAACAAGTACACTTCTTTATGTTCTTTCCATCGTAGTTTTTCCAGAAATTCGCTCAGATCCCCGCCCCAGTCGCATGGAACAATCGTATCGAGTTTTTTTTCTATGAAGTCAGGTAAGCCATAATATCGCTCTTCTTGCGGATACAGGATTAATTCGACAGAGTCATTTTGGGGATGAAGTGTTTGCAGCATATTTTTCAAAGAAGACACAGCCAGATCGAAAAAGCGTATTTTCTGAAACTTTGTCTGCATGCTGGCAGAACAATCCAGAACACACAGGACTTCTCTTCTCTTTTCTATGAAAACCAAAGGATTGGCCAGGGCAAGGTTGATAAGTATGTAAAGCAATATGCTTAGAAATAATGTAAGCAAGGAAGAAAGCCTCGGTTTGTATCCAGAAAAAACTGGTTCTTGCTGTTGCCATAGCTCCAGGCTTCCTACTGGGATTTCAGGTATATTCTGAGTGCGGAGAGAAAGCAGAAAAAAGAAAATTCCTACCAAAGCAACGAGGGAAAAGGGATATAAAAATGTCATGATGAAAAATACCATCCAGAAATAAAAAAAGCCTGATAGCAGTTTTATCTGACATCAGGCTTTTGAGGGCAGAAGGATTCGGACCTTCGACCAACAGCTTAAAAGGCTGCTGCTCTACCACTGAGCTATGCCCCCTCTTTCATTCAACGTAGCGTATTATATCTTTTTTTTTAGAAATGTCAAGAGGATTTTTTTTAAATTTCTAAAATTTCTTTTCTCTTTTCCTCATACTTACTTACGACTTTTTCTTCGTAAGTTTTTGTAAATTTCTGAATTTCTTCTTTTAATTCTTCGTTTTCGTCTTCACTAATTGTGGAATCTTTTTCTAGTTGATCTGCCTTGCGAATAGAATCTCGCCGGATATTTCGGATAGAGACTTTAGCTTTTTCCGATAATTCTTTTACCTGGCTTGCCAGTTGCTGACGGCGTTCTTCCGATAAAGGAGGGACGTTTAAGCGCAGCATTCGTCCATCACTCGTAGGTGTAATCCCTAACTCACTTTTCAAAATAGCCTTTTCGATATTTTTGATAGAGCTGTTATCAAAAGGTCTGATAACAATCTGGCGTGCTTCTGGTATAGAAATATTGGCAATTTGTTTTAAGGGGGTCAGGGTTCCATAGTATTCCACTCTAATATTCTCTACAAGGCCTGAAGTAGCTCTACCTGTGCGAATTCCTCTCAATTCATTTCCAAAATTCTCCACAGATTTCGCCATTTTTTCTTCTGTTTCTTCTACTATTTCATCGTATGTCATATTTTGCCTTTCGAAAAAATCCTGAAAAAATATTTTTAATGGAGTCTGGATTTACTAATCCATGTTCCAGGATTGTCACCTTTTAGAGCACGAGATAGATTTCCATAAGTCATTAAATCGAATACGCAAACAGGAAGTTGGTTTTCCATACAAAAGGATATGGCTGTAAGGTCCATAACTCGATATTGGTTTGTTAGCACTTCTTGGTATGTAAGGAAATCGAATTTATGAGCCTGGGGATTTTTGATAGGATCGTCATCATAAACGCCGTCTACTTTTGTTGCTTTGAAAAAGCACTCGGCTTCCATTTGCACAGCTCTCAATGCTGAAGCTGTGTCTGTTGTAAAATAAGGATGGCCTGTTCCACCAGCAAAAATCACGACATTTTCTTTCAGAACATCAATGCATCTTCGATAGCTATAGACTTCTCCTATCCCTTCTATCATTTTGGGCGTAAATATATAGGAAGGGCAGCCTTCTTTGTACAAAAGTTCTTGCAGCAATAAAGCATTGATCACCGTGGCCAGCATACCCATATCGTCTGCTGAGGATCTGTGAATGCCTTGCTTTTCCAGATAGGAGCCTCTTATTATATTCCCAGCTCCTATCACAAGACCTATCTGTACTTTTTGAAGATGGATTTGTGCAATCTCTTTGACAATATTTTTGGCTCCTTCAAAGGAAGAAAGGCCATTGCCAAAGCTTTCTCCACTGATTTTTAATAAAATTTTTTTATATTGCATAAATGTGTAAGGAGTCAGGGTTGCCAGTTAAAAGGCCTTTAATTTTAAGTCTGAAAGGCCTTTATATAACCAGCCCAGGGCATTGCCCTGGGAAAAACAGAAAAATTATGCTTTGTCTCCAACCTGAAAACGTGCAAATCTTGTTATCGCAATATTTTCTTTTGTGACTGCAATTTTTTGTTTGATGAGTTCTTCGATGGTCAGAGCTTCGTCTTTAATGTAGATTTGTTTTAAAAGAACATTATCTTTATAGTATTTTTCCAGCTTGCCCTGGATGATTTTTTCCTGAACCTGAGCAGGTTTGTCTTTGACTTGTTCAAGATAGATTGCTCTCTCTTGTTCTAATATTTTCGCAGGAATATCCTCAACGCTTACAGCAACAGGATTCATAGCGCAAATCTGCATGCAGATTTCTTTTCCTAAGTCCTGAAATGCATCAGTATTGGCAACAAAATCTGTTTCGCAATTGATTTCGAGCATTACTCCGAGTTGTCCACCAGCATGGATATAGGAAATGATCTTTCCAGCAGTGGTGCCTTTCCCTGCCTTTTTGGAAGCATCGGCCAGGCCTTTTTTACGAAGAAGCTCGATGGCCTTTTCCAAATCGCCATTGCATTCTTCCAAAGCGTTTTTGCAATCCTTAATACCGCAAGCGGTTTTTTCTCTTAGTGCTTTAATCAAATCATTGGATATCCCCATTTTGTCTCCTTTGTCAATAAATTCAAAAAAAATTTGTGTATTTTGAAATGAAGCCTGTTGCCCCTATCGTTTCTTTAGGGCAACAGGCTTTCTAGGAAGGATACGCAAGCAAGTCTAATTTTCTTTTTCTGCTTGTGTTTTTTCCATATTATTCGTTACTTCAACGGTCTTGTTTTCTACTTTTTGTTCTACTTGTGCTGGTTGGTCTTTTTTGACAGACTGATTGTCTCTTTTGGGATTGTCTGGTCTTTTGCCTCTAAATGGAGGGCGTTTGGGCCCACCAGAAAATTCTTTTTTCTCGCCACCTTCTTTAGGGGCAGCAGCAGTCTCTGCTTTTGGCTCAAAAGGCTTTCCTGATCTGGGTTTTCCTCTTCGATTTCTTTTTGCCCTATCATCCGTCTTTTTGGCATCATCTTTTTTTTCTTCTACTTTGGCAGAAGGGGCGGAGGAAGGAGTACCATATTTGGAACCATCAGGAGTTTCAGCTTGTTGCCTTACGGCTGTTGCTTGTTTGTTGACTTCTTCTCGTTTTCTATCTTCTAATCTTTTTTTCTCTTCCCAGATTGCTCTTCCTGCTACGACAGCGTCCGCTAATTTACTGCAAACGACTTCGATGGAGCGCATAGCATCATCATTGCCAGGGATAGGAATGTCTACAAGATCAGGGTCACTATCTGTATCCATAAGAGAAATAGTAGGAATGCCTATCTTTGCTGCTTCTTTGAGAGCGATGTGTTCTTTTTGTGGATCTACAATAATCAGCACATCGGGCATACGTTCCATATTGCGGATACCTTCGAGATTGCGATGGATTTTTCTTTTTTCTCTGCTAAGAGTAGAGCCTAGTTTTTTGCTCAAACTGCTCATACTACCATCATTTTCCATGCCTTCCAGCTCTTCCAGACGGGCCAGTCTCTTACGAATGGTAGTATAGTTGGTCAAAGAACCACCCAACCAACGCTCTGCAACATAATGCATTTTGCATCGTTCGCTTTCTCTTCTGATAACAGCTTTTGCTTGTCTTTTAGTACCAACAAATAAAACTTCTCCGCCTTCGGAAGTCAATTTCTGAACAAAATAATAGGCGCGAACTAACCCTTTTACAGTCTCCCGAAGATTGATAATGTGGATAGAATTTCTTCGCCCAAAGATGTAAGGTGCCATTTTAGGATTCCATCTGCTTACACGATGTCCAAAATGCACTCCTGCTTCTAACAGGCTCTTAACTGAGATAATAGCCAATCGAAAACCTCCATAAAAGTCCGTATTCTTCCAAGTACAAAAATATACTTAATAAAGTACTATGAATCGCTCTCGCATTTTACTTTATTTTCACGCTTTCTAGCGTGCATACGGACATGTTAAGTAAAAAAGGAGCAAATCCATATAGGCTCACACAGCCAAATCTATCAAAACATTTTTTTTAAAATTTTGCAAGAGAAAAAAAATACTTTTTATTTTTCTTTACAATATCTAACCAAAATAAGGTAATCCTCATAGTTTACTTTTGTATCTGCTATTGTCAAATGAAAAATTTCTTATTTTTGTATGCTCAAAAATTTTTTCCAAATTTTTACTGGAAAATAAAAATTTGTCCAGCTATTTCTATTCTATATGGCTCAATATAATCCATAGTAAAAGCATTGTTTCCTAACTTTATCCTTCCTTTCTGTAAGATTTTTTTCACTCCATGAACTATGATAATTGTATTTTCTTTTTGTGCTGTAGTTAAATAAGAAAGATTCATGCAAAATTTTTGAGAAAAATAGACAGCATGTTGTTTTGTTTCAGTATCCATTATGCTAAAATATTGAATAGAATTTTCTAAATAAAATATTCTCGTAATTTTTCCTTCAATCTTAACTTCCTGGCTAGGGGGAAGTTCTTTTTGGGAACCTGTTAAGGTTACAGAAGATTCTTGTTTTATATGATTTTTATTTTTTAGAATATAACATAAAAAAAATATAAACAAGCCAACCAATAGCACAATAATAAAAAAAATAGAATTTTTTATTATTCTATCTTTTCTGGCCTTTTTGACGGTTTCCTGTCGAATTTTTTTCTTGTTCCCTACCATTTCATGATACATTTGCTGCAAATTCTCATTATTCTGCACGAGTTTAGGAAGGGAAAGTTTTGAGGTCAGCCTGTTGATATTTTTTCTATTATAGACAGGAGAAGGGGATATATTGGAAATTCTGAGTTCTTTTAGCTGTCCAATCATCTCTTCTGTCAGAGTTTCTTCTGAGAATGTTCCAGAAAGTTCAACATTCGCGTATAGCTTTTGGAATAGAAGAGTCGTCTCTCCTAGTATGATTTTGTCGCCAGAGGAAAGTTTTGCTTTTTCTATCTTTTTTCCATTTATGTATGTTCCATGGTGAGTATCTAAATCTTTTAGCCAGCAATCTCCATGTACAAATTCGAAGACAGCATGCTTTTCTTCCATTTTTGAGTCATTTGGCATGGCAATGTCGCCATCTCTCCCTACCAAAAAAAGATTTTTTGTGATATTGTATTCTGTATGAGCTTCTATGGAGTTAGAACTAAGCACTTTCAGAGAATAAAGTTTTTGCCCTTCCGTATCTTTTGGTAGACTAAGTTCATTTTCTACTTTAGCAAGTAAAGCAATAAAAGAAATAGATTCATCCATTACAGAAAATTCTTTTTTAGCCTTCTTTTCTCCTAAAAAATCTTTTTCTATCTTTTTTTCACTTTCTTTTTCGATTTTATCTAATTCTTCTTCATAGACATCACAAAGCTTTTCTATATCATGCTCTGTGTTGAGTCGATCTAAAAGTTTTTTAGGAGTCAGCCTTTTCTGTGGGTTAAAGCAAAGCAGAGATGAAATGATTTTACAAGTTTCCAAGGGTATTGATGGCATCATTTCTTGAATTTGTTCTGGCTGTATTTCTTCGTGCCTTTTGATGGAGGCTGAATATTCTTCTAAATTTTTAAAATAGAAGGGACCTTCTCCAGCAAGCATTGTATAAAATAGAACACCTAAAGAAAATACATCTGCTAATATTTTGGCAGACTTAGGGTTAGATATGTATTCAGGAGCCAGATATGGAGAAAACTCGATGGCTGAAACAATATTTTCTTTATCGTCTTGGGATTTCATCAAAAAAAAGCTACTGATGCCAATTTTTCCTTTATTGTCTATAAGTATATTGGATGGGCTAATATTGCAGCAATAATATCTATACTTTTCCAAGATTAACAAAATATGGGCTATTTGCTGTATAATTTTCTGTGCTTCCGAAAGGATTAAGACTCCCTTTTGGGAAAGATAATTTTGTAATGTCTGTCCCTCAAAATATTCCAGCCTTGCATAGCAAAGGGGAATTTTTCGGTTATGGTAAACGATTTCATGAACTTTAGGGAAAAAATATCTTTCTTTCAGAGCTTGAAATTTTTGAGCAGCATTAATGAATTTTCGCAACATAGCACTTTTTTGAGCATAGCATGGTTTCAAAACTTTCAGGATTGCTCCACCTTTGGTTTTAAAGATTAGAGAAGATTTTCCCTCCTGTATCTTTTGAATCTCGGCATATTCTTCTGTCAAGACACTGGCTGTTTTTTCCTCTAAAAGCTCTTTTTCTGAATATATTTTCCCTTTGATTTTGGTTTTATTAGGAAAGACAATTGTCCAGGAAAAATAATAATTATTTTGATCCAAGGAAAAAGATAGATTTTCATGATCTAAGATATATTTTTTGTCGTTAATAATTACGTTGATCAAAGAGATAGACTCAATTTTTAATAGCCCACGAGAAAAAGTAATGATAGCGTGTTTGTCTTGGATTCCAGGAATTATGATAGAATTTGTATTACTTTCTCCTACAAAAATTTGGTATTCGGCTTCTTGATCCCAAAAAAGGTGCATTGTGTTAATAAACCTTTTTTTCTTCAGGCCATAGTCTTTTCCCCATCTAATAACACTGAGTTTACAATGAAAGAATTTTTGTTGATTTTGCATTGCTCTAGCCCTATCTTAAGAATCTCACTTTGATTCTATTTTTTCTACAAAATTTTGAAAATTTTGATCTTCCCATAGAGCAGAAGACTCAGGATATTTTGCAAGATATATTGCAATAATAGATTTTATAGAATTTTTGAATTCTTTTTTTTCTGATAAATATTGAAAAGATTTTTGCATTGACTGCTCTGCATCATTGATCTGCCTTGATTTCCATTGAATATAAGCAATAAACAAGTAAGCAGAGGATCTATATTCTGCGAGGCTATGCTGGCGTATATGGATGAAATTATATTTCTGGTTACTATATTTCTCGCGTGCATTTTTTTGAAAACAATAAAGATAGAAATCGCAAACCACGGCAAAATATTGACATTCTTTTTCTAAAATATCATAAAGTTCTTTTTGAGTAAAGTATTGTTTTGCTAAAGAATATTCTTTCGAAAATAGTAATTTTTTTCCCATAGAGAAAAAAAGAATCTGAAGTGGTTTTAATTTTTTTTTATCGCCTATTTTAAAAAAGGCATTACAAAAATAGAATTCAACTTTTTCCCAACTTTTCTTCTCAAAAGCAATTTCCATCAAAACTTTTGCAACGTCTACTAGCGATGATTCTTTTAAAAGATGGGATTTATGAAAAAAATTTTCTAATATTTTTTGGGAAAAGTCAATGTCTTTCTGATAGTAAGCACAAAAAGCTATTTTAATTTCTAATAATGGAAATTTTTTGATTTTAAGACATGATTCATAGTCTTTTCTTGCAAGGGAATAATCCCCAATTCGCTCATAAATCTGTGCTCTCCACCACAAAATTTCATATTTTTCTTCCTGGTTTTCCAGCAAATATGTTAATTCATCTATATAAAAAGAGTATTCTTCTTGAGATCGTTGTTGTATTTTTTCTTCCTGCTGGCTATCATCTAAGATAGAGGCTATCTTGGATGATATAGACTGATATTGAGCCAGGCGAAATTGCTCCAAACGAAGCTGGTTGTGTTTCAATAAAAACTCTATTTTTTGCTTTACTTCTTTATCCTGGACAGTTTCGCTGCCAAGATTCTTGATCTTTTGTATCAAAGAAGATAGATATTTTGCATCTTCCTTGTTTTCCAGCTTTACTTTTTGAGAGAGCTGTTGTAATTCTAATAATCCTAATGATACTGAATCGCCAAGTATTCCTGGAATTCTTTCCTTCAAAAACAACAAATAAATGCTTAAAAAAATAAAAAAACATAAAAAGCACAGCATAAGTATTCTGGAATTTTGTTTTAGCCTAATCCCTATTTTTTTTATTTTTCCTAATGGTTTGGCATGGATGGGCTGGTTGTTCAAAAATCTTTCTATATCCTCAACAAATGCCAAAACGCTTTCATAGCGATTCTGCTTTTGTTTTTCTATTGTTTTTAAGCATATTATATCTATTTCTATAGGAAGAACAGGATTATAATAAGAAGGTGCTAGCGGGTCTGAATTTCTTAGCTTAAATAAAAAATTTTCTAGTCGTTCACAAGTAAAAGGTAAAGTTTTGGTAAGCATCAGATAGAAAATAACGCCTAGAGAATAAAGATCACTTTTCTGATCTAAGTCTGCTGCCCCATTGATTTGCTCAGGCGACATATATTCCAGAGTTCCGACTATCATTCCTTCTTGGGTAAGCTGTTTGTTGGTAACAATATTTTTCGCTAAACCAAAATCCAGGATCTTAATGCTATTCGCTTCTATGATTATATTCGAAGGTTTTAAATCTCTATGAATAATTTTATTATTATGAAGATAATGAACAGCCTTTCCTAGAATAGCCATCATGGATAGAATCTCTTTTAAAGAAAATTTTTTTTCTTTGATA
The DNA here is from genome assembly GCA_938003875.1 of uncultured bacterium. Taxonomy (GTDB): domain Bacteria; phylum Planctomycetota; class Uabimicrobiia; order Uabimicrobiales; family JABWCH01; genus JABWCH01. Next base: position 27,930 of record CALKWO010000055.1, on the reverse strand, counting down.
GCTATATCTAAAGTGTCTCCTTGAAGATACTCCATGACTAGAAAAATATTTCCCATCCATTCTCCTATATCATAAATAGATACAATGTTAGGATGAGATAGATTGGATAGAATATTGGCTTCTTGTAAAAATCTTTCTTTATGTTCAGCAGACTTTTGTAAAAGTTTGATAGCTACTTCTCTTTTAAGGCGAGGGTCATAGGCTTTATAGACTTTGCCCATTCCTCCTTCCCCTAGAAGCTCTAATATCTCATATCTCCCCATTTCCTTGGGTAAAAGAGGAATATTGGAGTGTATTTTTTCTTCTACTTCTTTCAGCTTAGCAGGCTTGATGTACCCGTTTTTCAATAAAAGAGTGCTAAGCTCAATATGCTTTTGCTTTTTCTGTAAAATTTCTTTTTGCAACTTCAGGCACTTTTCTACTTGTTTTTCTGTCACCAATCCTAATTTTATGACCATAGTTGCAAGAGTAGAGTCTTCCAAAAAGTTCATATTTTTTTCTCTCTACTGACGGGATATACTTAAAAGAAGTTCTTTTATATCGGCTCGGATTTCTGAAGCGACTTGATAACGATTTTTAGGCTCCAAGGCCATTGCCTTTTCTACAATTTTGTAAAGGATGGAGGGAAGATTAGGGCGTAATTTCCTTAAAGGTGTCAATTTTCCAGAAAGAATTGCATCCATGATAGCAAATTTACCCTGGGTTAAAAATTCATAAAAGGGTGGCTGTCCAGATATCATTTCGTAACATGTAGCACCTAATGCATATATATCAGAACGAAAATCGGCTTTTTTCGAATCTTCAATTTGCTCTTTTGGCATATAAAATATTTTTCCCATCATAATCCCTGACCGGGTAATCTGAGAATGGCCTACAAGGGATTTTGCAAGACCGAAATCTATGATTTTAGGAATTTTAGGATTTTCATTCATCAGAATGATATTCGATGGATTAAGGTCCCTGTGAATGATATTAAAGCTTTCTGTATACTCTAAGGCATTTGCTAAACGAGAAATAATAGGGATTGTCCAGGACAGTTTGATTTTTTTTTCTTCTTTTAAAACAGTTTCTAATGTTTTACCTTCGATGAACTCCATAACAAGATAAGGAGTATCTTTAATCTTTCCGTAACCACTGAATTTGACAATATAAGGATGATCCAACTTTTCTAGAATTTGGGCTTCGCGAATAAAATAAGGCAATAGATTTTCTTGATTTTCTAAATTTTCAAGTTTTAGTAATTTAAGAACTTCTTTCTTCTTGGTTTTAGTGTTTGTAACTAAAAATATTTTTCCCATTCCTCCTTCGCCTATTTTTTTTTCTACTTGATAATGATGAATCATCTTTTTATCATGAGGCATATTAGGCGTAGACGATGGAAAAGCATCACCATCTATTTCTTCTTCATTATAAGGGCTACAAAGCTGTTTAAAAAGAGTTTTTTGGCATTTTTTACAGACCAGCTTTACTGGATGCATAGGAGAAATTGTTATATTAATTTCCAGGCCACATTCACAGAGAATATTATGTTCTTCCATTATGCCTAAAACTCCTTGTTTTATTCATGTCTTAGCCTTGAAGATGCGAAATATACGGGCTATTTGGGTGAAAAATAGATCCATTGAACTCCATAAGAATACTGGATTGTCAGATCATCAAGCATGGGAGCTACCAGAAGAGGGCTGCGGCTTTGTTGGATATCGAATTTTAAAAAATATTCCAACTTTAGAGTAGATAGTTTATTGATCTTATTTCCTTCTGGTTGGACACATACTTCCATCCAATTTTTATCTTGATTTACCAGCTCAATACAGATAGTTGTAGCTGGACTATCTTGGATATCAGGAGCATCTTGAGGCAAATATTCCGTCCATTTCAGAGCCCCAATATGAATTTCTTTTATACCAGAGGGAACAAAAGAGGAAAGATCAATCTTGCTTACATAATGGCTCTGGCTGTATCTATCTTTGTTTAATTCGATAGGATAGCGTCCTTGGTAGTAAAGAGATGAAATAGTATCCTCTATATTTTTCATCTCTTTGTCTTTTCCCCCAACAATATTGGCATACATCCCCGAAGAAAGGGCTTTTATCCAGAGGCCCTCTTTTGGTAAAGGTTTTATTGGAGGCTTACCCCAAGGATTTGTTATATATTTTTTGTACAATTCGTTATATTGGATTACCAGATCGTTATATTTTTTTATGGTATCTTCATCATAGATTTTTAATCCATTGCCAAGCCTCATTTGCTTGCTAAAAATAATAGGAGGAATTTCTTTTTTATTGCTATCGGAGTCGCTCTGGGATTTGATATAGCTAGAGTATAGTGTAAAATCTAAAGAGATTTCTTTTGCAATTCTTTCGATGTTATATTCAAAATCTATTTCCTTGAGATATTGGTTTAAGCGTTCTTTTTCTGCGATAGCCTGAGGTGTTGTCAGGGATGCGATTTTTTTTAGTTCTATTTCTATAAGCCTGCGGCATAATTGTTGTTTCATACTGCGAGGGTTGTTTTTTTCATTGGTGCATCTTAGCTCATTTTCATCATACCAATCTAAATAGCTTTTTTCTGTCAAGTTAGAGTCTATCTTTAAAGGAATGCCTTCTGCCAATATAGCACCATTTTTCATACACATCATATTTGTAGTAAACTGAATATAAGCTATTTGCTTATAAAAAATGCGTATTGAAGTTGTATGATTGTTGAGCCTGATTTTCATATCAGAGATGCCCCATTGCAATGCTATAAACATCCAGCGATTCAAACAAATATCTTCGGGAACTTCTACATAAGGGTCATAAGGCAGCATTCCATCAGGTTCTTTGACATCCCAGGCAAAAAGATTCCATCGTATTTTTTTACTCTTTTGATTGTTATTGGAATCATTCTTCTCTTCATCCTCTTCATCTTGTCCATCCTGTTCATCCTGTTCTTTTAGGCCTTTTGATGAACTATAAAATTGAAAAATAGTTAAAATTTCACTATTCTGATTAGTATTTTGAGATCTGGAATTTGCCTCTAGTAAACAATGAGGACGAGCATAAGGATCATTCACATTCCAGCATGGTTTGTACCAAAAGGAAATAAAAGAATGTAATTTCTCTTCTTCATTTCCCGTCGGTTTCCCCGAAGCATCAAACTTCCAACTATATTCTAAAGATTTTGTATGAAAGGCAAGAGCATCAGGTTCTAGAAATACTCCGTCATTATGCTGGCTGCTTTGTATTATTTCTGTTTTATTTTTTGCAGTACCATCAATGTATGAATATTCACAAGAGCTGCCATTTTTAGGCTGCAAACAAGAAAAAAAACTTTCTTTAGGAACAGAATGATATTCTATAGGTAGAAAAGATATAAAACCATCATATTGGCAATCTTTAGGATTTATAGGCTCTTTTATAACCTGATCATTCGAAATTTTTGGATAAACAGATAGCATGTGGTTTAAAAATGTATTATTATTTAGAAAATCAGACTGTGTAGTATGCTTATAAATATCAAAAATCTTTATAACTAATGAACTATAATAATCGCTCAGACTATTTTCGTCATTGATAGCTCTTCCAAGACTTTCGATAAGAAAGTAGCCAGTAGGTTCAAAGCAAAATTCTGTAGTATATACGACCAGGTCCGATTTATCCATACGATAGTCGAGATATTTTTTTCCTGTTACATTAGCAGCTTTTTTCCATAAGGAATACAAATAGCTATCGGGAAAATCAGGATGGAATTTGTTGAGATTGCTGTTGGGGTTGGCATTGGCCCATATCAGACAAGCATGGTCTACTGTAAAATCTTTCCATTCATTTCCATTTTTTTCCAGTAGATCACCCAGAAATTTGGCAAAGTCTTTCCAGGATACAAAAGCACTAGAGATACGTCTTCTGATAATTTCTTTTGCTATTTTTTTTGCCATATCAAAGTTTATATCAATACAAATAAGGCTATCTGACTCCAGATTATAAATAGCATTACCGTCTTTATCCTTTATTGTATTCAATTGCCCTGGACGGATATAGCGTCCCATCAATCCATTCAGACAGGCAATCAAAACAGGCTCAGATGCAGTGTTGATATTAACAGGGGATCTTTTCTGCGTTTCTATTGTTTTGTATTGAATAACACTATGAATTTCTATTTTTGCATCTTTTTTTTCTTTCCAGGTTTTGTAAAGTTCTACAGGATCAGCTACTGCTGGAGTAACATTATTTCCAACAGGTGGCAAAATTACACTAGGATCACTCCAGCCATATTCAATGAAATATTTTGCAATCCTTTGTTTCAAAGAATCAGAGATGTTTTTTTTGAGTTCAAAGTATTTTTGTAAACCTAAAGGAATTTTTATATCTGGCTTTTCTTGATAATCTGTATCTAAATCTTCATGCCACTTTATCAAAGTTTCTATCATTCTGGGAATTCCAGTAATCCATTCCTGCTCTTGAGGTACTGAATAATCATTTCCTATAAAAATTCTTCCCGAGAGATCCTCTATGCGCAATAAATAGGTTATAGAATCATCGTTTGTTAGATTTTTTGTATAGAAACATCCTTGTAAGCGATTATATGGCTTGCAAGAATAATTGCCTGCAAGACAAGATGGCATTTGGCTCATCGCTAAAGGACAGTCTAATGTTCCATCCTCATCCACATCTGCTTCATTAATGCTGTCATTGCCTATTTTTTGATCCCTTATCCCATTGCAATTTACATCTTCCCCTGCATAGTACCAGGCAGGGAAAGTATTTTTTCCCTGATGGAATTCAGTATACCATTTTTGTTCCTGATAGCATTGTTGCAAAAATGCTATGGCAGTATATATTCCAGCACTACTTGCCAAATTTGCCTCCAACTGATTGACTTGATTTGTTGAAATCTGGCTTGAGAGCATAGCAAAGCAAAAAAATATTATGCCTATTCCAGATATCATAGTCAAGGCAGCCAAAGCAAAAATTAAAACAGAACCTTTGTTATAAAAAGTATTGTTTTTTATGGGATGGACTATCATTTTTTTTCCCCTAACTATTTACAAGCAATACAAGCCCCCTATATATAGAATTGATTATACTGCAATAAAAGATGCAACTCAAGAAAAAAGCGAATTCTGATAAAAATTGCATAGATAGATTGTTATTCTCAATGAGAAACTAACCTATTGTGACATTACTAAAATATATTCATTATGAGAAATAAAAACTATGTCCTTGCATTCTTTAGAAATCGCAATGCAGTTTTTTAAATAGCCAGGATATAGCTCAATTGGATATACATTGAGCTTATCATTGACACCATAACGATGTAAAAATATAGAGGAATCAGTAATAATCCAAAATATTTTTTTTTGTTCATCAAAATAGATCTTTTGTACCAATCCACCAAGATTTAAAGGATTTTCGAGATTTTTATTTTCTTTATTTTTGATTAAAAATTTTCCATTTTTAAATCCAATTCCTAATGCTTTAGAATCAAGAGCAAAGCAAATGCTTTGTATATGGAATAAATCGCAAAGTTCGTATTCTGTTTTTAGGTCAAAAAATTTGGAGTTGAACTGGCATACAAGGAGACTGCCTTTGTCGAGTGCTACTGCTAAAAAAGCATCATGAGGACTCCATGCGATGGCTTCTGCATTGGCCAGGCTTTCATTCTTACTTTTAAGATCAAGAGAGAACTTCTCTTTTGATTTTATAATTTGATAAATAGCCAGGTGTTCATCATTTCCTATAGCGAAAACATCCTTTTGGGAAGTGGAAAATTGAAAGCATTTGGCTTTTGTGTTTAGCTGAAGTATTTGAGTGGAGGACTCTATATCCCATATCTTTAAATTCGTTAAACTCAGGCAGGCCAGATACGTTCCATCGCAATTAAAGTATATATTCCTTGTTTTGCTTCTTGTAAAATCAGAGAAAGATATGCTTTTATCAAATTTATTTTGCTTTAAAAAAGCAATATTTTGCTCTTTCAGGTTCATCAAGAATGGTATAGAATAAATATTACCAGCTATAAAATTTGTATTGACAGGGGAAATCTCCAATTGCCAGCTATCTTTTATTAAAGTGTCAATATTTTCAAGCTGTATCTTATCCCTGCATAGTTCCCAGGAAGGTAGTTTTTTTTTCAAAACATTGCTTTTAAAGGTTAAGGAGCCATCAAGATCATAGGTTACAATCTTATCCCACTGCCATATCATCAATCGTTCACGAATATTGCCCTCTTTATGAGGAGAAAAAGATAATGAATAGGCTTCTGATGTAAGCGGTATTGTAGCTAGTCTTTCTTGCGTTAGAATATCCCACAAAGCGACTTGTGAATCCTGACCCAAGGAAGCTAGAAAACGGCCATCGTTGCTGGCGCATAAACTAATAATATCAGATTGATGTCCTTTAAATAATTTTTCTATATTCTTTTGGGGATCCCAGATTACGAGTCTACTATCCAGAGCGATTGCAATTTGTAAAGAGTTTGGATGAAAACACAGTGCTTTCCCATAAATATTTTTGTATTTATTTTCTTCCCATGTATTGGTTGAGTATAGCTTGGTCCCTCCCATCTCAGAAGGAAACCTGGTCGTCACGCCAGCCATAGCCAACCATTGATTATCTGGGCTAAAACAACTGGCATAGCTATATTTTCCACCTAATGGCAATATCTGTACTACAGTGAGATCAGGAAGATGGTAAATCACAGTCATATTGCCTGCTAATACAGCCATATATTGGCTACCATGGCTAAAGGTGATCCCTCTGATAATACTATCCAATGTCCCTGCTCTATTTTTTTTTATAGGATTGTCTATAATTTCTTTTATTTCTTTTTTAGATATATCTAAAATTTTTATGGTACCCTGTTCGTCGCCAAATGCAAAATACAGATTATCCCTGCTAAATTCAATATATTTTATATCAGAATCATGTTCTATGATGGCTTCTGGCTTGCTGAAGGGAAAATCTTGCTGAAGGTCGAAAATAAAAGTTCTTTTTTTTTCTCCTTTTTTCTTTGTTGCAAGAAACCGATAGGATGGACGATAGGTAAAACAGGCTTCATAATCTTCTGGAATTTCGATTGTAGCAGGTGTATATGGGTTCGGCGTGGTCTGATATTTTTCTATGTCTTCGATTTTCTGTATCAGTTTTTTATAGCCATCCTCAAACAAGAATAATTTCTCTTTTTCTGATTCTTCCAGGTAATATTTTTCTAAGGAATTCAGCATCTCCATGCCTTTTGAGCAAAGTTTGGATGCCTGGGCGATATGATTTTTAGCTTCTATATAATTACGGTCTGAGGATATTAGCATTGTTGCAATGGATATGTGAGATTCGGCTTCACTGTATTTACTTTGGGATGCGCTCAGAAGTGCTTGTACTCCTGCTTTTTTAGCTTTAACTGCCATATTTTCAGCAATATTCTTTTCCTTTTGGGCTGACTTCCTCTCTTCTTGCGCTATATTTCTCTGTTTTTCAGCAAGGTTCCATAAATATGATATAGAAATCGTTGCAATGCAAAGAATGGACAAAATCAAACTTAGTATCCAGTGCTTTCTAGCAAATTTTGTAAAAATATATACTATTTCCCCTTCTCTTGCCAGCACTGGCTCCTGATTCATAAAGCGATCTAAGTCTTTCTCAAAATCTTCCATGCTTTGATAGCGATTTTCTTTTTTCTTTTCTATGGATTTTAAGCAAATTTGTTGAATGTCTTCAGGAACATCTTTTTCATAAAAGGAAGGCTTCTTGGGAACGTGATCCATTATTATTTTTAATGCGTCAGTCAGTTTTAGATTTGCGTTTGTCAGGTCAAATAATTCTTTTTGGGTCAGCAAAAAATATAGAATTGTTCCTGTGCTGTAAAGATCGCTTCGTTCATCACACCAGGGAGTATTAGCAGGAATACCTTCCCCTAGAGCCATCAGATAATTGATATAGGCCTGCTCATAAGACATATTAAGCGGAGTCCCTCCTACCATGCTCCTTTCGACAGAAATATTTCCTCTTTGGCTTGCTATATTTCTTTCTATACTCAGTTTGCTTTTAGCCAGTCCAAAATCCATAACATAAGGTTCTTCAGTATTTTTATCTATCAGGACATTGGCTGGTTTAAGATCAAGATGAATGATATTATTTTTATGTGCATAAGAAATCGCAAATGTAATTTTTTTCATCATTTGAGCAATTTCTATATAAGTGGGTTCTCTATATAATCCATATTTCTTTTCTTTTATGAGTCGGATAGCATATTTTTTATTTTTCTGTTTTTCCCAAATAGTCCAGCTTGTCTTATTTTTTTTTCTATGAAGGATCACTATCTCCTTGCCTTGAAAAAAATTTTGTAACTTATCTATTTCAGGTAAAAAATTTTTTTTTAATTGATTCTGCTCATAAACCTTCAAATCAAAAGTTTCTATAGGATTTAGCAGCCAAGACTTTAAATCATATCCATCAATCAAATCCATAGTAAAATAACGCTTAGAGATGGAAAAATCGTGAATATTTACAATATTAGGATGAAAAAGACGAGCAAGAATTTTAGCCTCTCTTTGAAACAAGGTAAAACTCGTATCGTCAATAATGGTCTTTAATGCTACTTTACGTTGTAAAGTAATATCATAGACTTTGTAGACTACGCCCATACCACCTTGTCCCAATACAGATATATAAACATAATTATCTATCATTTTATAATTGTTGATACTTTGGGATTGAATATCATAGCATGTATAAATTTGCCAGATACTGTCACTTTGAATGGTACCTAGTACAAGCAGTCTTTTTTCTTCATAAGAAAAAGCAGGAGGAATGAAGGTTTTTCTTGAGGCAATAGAATATACCTGGTATTCGTTTTCCTGATGGAATAGCAGGTAATTGTCGAGTATAATCCCATAGAATAGTTTCCCAGTATTTTTTTCATAGCTTGGAAATTTTTGATTTTCGTAAGCAAAAAATACATAAAAAAAGGGGGTATCAACCATTAAAAATTTTTTCCCATCCCTGGCTGCTTCATACACTGGAAATAGATTGCTTTTTGCCATGCATTCAAACGGAGTCTCTCTTTTTTGTAGGGAATTCAAAAAAATTTCTATTGCATTTTTAGAAAGAGCCTTGCTATTATCTACAGAATATGTGTCTATTTGCATCATAATTATCTCTATTCTTTAAGATGGTTGCATAACTTTAAAAAAATATGATTATTTTGAAGAGAAGATAAACCGCAACGCCTTATATATAGGCTAAGCAGAATGTACTGGTTATATCCATAAAGAATGGCCCAGGCGGAATTGTCCAGTTTTTTCTCCTGATGATTTTTTACCCGAAAGGCATGCTTGAATAGTTTTTCCTGTATAGAGGATTTTCCAGGTTATTTTATAGGCACCATACATGGTATTGGCCAAAGACGCTTCCATCCACAGGGAGATGATTTCCTCCAGAAAATTTCTAGCGTGTCCTTTGGGATATAAGGCAAGATAGATTTCTAATGATGGTGTGGTAATATGAATTTCAATATCGCCTGCAACATAGTGGCACTTGTTTCCTAACATTCTGCTTCCTAAAACCGTATTTCCCAGGATGCATTGAACATCCTTGTGGATTGCTAACCAGTGTTTTTTCCCATGTAAAAATTGGATTTCTAGCTCCCTGTTTTGAAATTTACGAAACATTCTTTCGATTAAATTTATGATACCCCATTTATAGGAAGCCCTGTCTAAACCTTTTTCCAGACATTTCACGTATATGCCAATGATGATGTCTTTGCATGCCGAAAAATATTCAGGAAAATTCTTTTCCCAGTGTGAAACCTTATCTAAAAATTCTTTTCCCAAGGCAGGATCATAGGGATGTCCAGAAAAAGACTCCATCAAGGTAGGAAATAGTAAGGGAAAATGGGGATGTTCTTTATAAAAAGTGGAGAAAAGAAGCTTATAGTTGGCTTTCCATATTCTATAAAAACCATATAGCAACTCTACGCTAAGGTATTCAAAAAAAAATTTTCTGCTGATTTCATCGTTATCAAAGCATTGTTCTAAAAATCTATAGCTTTTATCCAAAGATGTTATGGAAGATAGAATCTCATAAAGGGCAAATACCTGGGTTTGAAGTATATAAGTATTATTTTGAGGATCAAAAATAATCTTGTAAGCTACATTGTGAGTTTCTAAAGATTCATCCGTAATGTTCAGGAGGAAATTTTTCCCTAGAATAAAATTATATTTTTCTTCGAGATGGTAAATTCCCTCTAAAAGACCTAGCTTATTGAGAGTATACTCTATAAAAATGCTTTTATCCAGAAAGTCCATAGATTACAATCCAATAGAAAAAAATGACCATTGCTTTGTTTTTTTAGTATCATGAATTTCCAACGATGGTAAAATATCCAGAGGAGATCGCTCTTTTAAATATTCGTACAATCTCCTTATTCGAAACCATATTTCTTCCGTCAACTGGTTAAAAGAAATATGGACAGGAATCACAGGAAACATTCCTTTTCCAGGAACATATTGAATACAGACAGGGGAAAGCTCCATACTATAAATATGTTTTTCAAAAGACTGGCAATATTCTTCTAAAAATTGTTTGAGTACAGATATATCATAGCGTCTCAGGGATGTTCTCCAGAGTTTAAGAAAATTTTGATGATCTTGGAGAATCTTTTGGTCATTTGTGGAGCTGAAAAGAGGATTGGCCTGTATTGCATGGATATAGGCTAAAACAGATGTTTTTAGACCTTTATAGTCATCCGTGATTTCTTCCTGAGCGATTGTAATTGCTTCTATGTAAATAGGATTCATCAAATCCCCTTCGCCTAGGTTGGGAGTGACTTCCAGCTCCAGGAAATCTTCTTTCCATTTGATATAGCCCATAGATCTTTTATCCAAGGAATGCATGAGATAGTATGGCATGGGCTGCAATTCACTATGGCTTCCTAGTTTAAGCCATATTATCTCTTCTGGCTTTATATCGAACAGAACCCGTTGTCGGTGCTGAACTGTCTGGAGTTTTTTTCTCATCCAATGAAACACAGGTAAAGTGTGAAGCGGGATATTTTCTTCGCTGACTTCCCGAAAATTAGAAAGTGGTGATTGGCCTTGCCAACGAATTCTAGCTTTCCAGCATTCTTCCTCCTGTACCCAAGAAAAGTGTTTTTTTTGTAAGCCTTGTATTTCAAGGAAAAAATCAAGATATGTAGGATAATCCATCAATTGGTTGAAACTAAACCTGTAAGGAACAGGAACTTCATCCTGAGGATATACAAAAGAATACAAAGGTACTCTGCATTCTACTTCTGACTTCGCATTTCTGAAAAATCCTGCTATTTCATAGGCTCTGCTTGCATTTTCTGGGCAATGGATGAACAAAGGAATATTCTGGAATGTTTCTGGTATATTTTCATCAAGGTAGACAACCTCCCACAAAGATTCCTGCGAAGAGGAAAACTCCGCTCTCTGTAGGTGCAATAGAGGGTATAGAGTGTATTCGTAGTCTGCATGATGTGCAACATCTTCATCAAAGCGATTTTGAAAATTTTCGAACTTTCTGATGGTTACTGTTCTGTTATCTATTGGCTGGCTTTTCCAAAAAGGGATGTCCACAGAAGGTAGCTCAAAGTGTACAATGCTCACTCCTGGCCTGGCCATACACTCTTCTTCCAGCCAGAATCGAGCAAAAAGAGACATGAACTGCCTCCATCTTTCCCTGGTTTCCTGATCCATCAGAGAAAGAAAATAGCCCATAGCATACACTAAATTTTGCAAATCTTTTGAATTTCCTGTCCTGGACGCACCATTTTCTTCCAAAAAATTCTGGTATTTATTGAGCGCATTTTCAATCCAAAGATTCATAGTCGAGTCCTTATTCATTTTAGCGAATGATAATCCATTGGTTTTCCAAGCAAGTTACATAGGTAGGAATTACCAATTGTATTCCACCCAAATCAGTAGACTGGATAATATATTCATTAACGCTATCCGTAATTTTGACCAATTTCTCGTTTCCCAGTAATTCTATTTTTGCATTGTTTTCTTTCCATGCTTCTATACCCCATAATGGATGCTGCATAAGCTCACTATAGCTTTGCCGAAGCTGGTCTAATTTTTCGGTTTCATCGAAGTGATAAGCTCTTGCTCTCTCGATAACTTTTATCTTAAGAAGGCTAATACAATCTTCGATTCTGCGATTATCTAAAGCATCTGTCAATTGTCTTAAAAGTCCTAAAATATTTTTTTGTGTATCATTATCTAAAGTAATAATAGGGGCATTTCGCCAAGACCTATAATCTTCGGTATTAATGTACTCCTTTCCTTCTGTTATTTGAGGATAGGAGCGAGGAGGTACAGGAGTTCTATAATCAGGCCAGACAACCTGAGCCAAAACTTCTCCATCCGAAACACTATCTCCTCTCTCTACAGACAATAATTCTGCTACAGCTTGGGCAGTTGGAGGAACTTCGTCCAGTGGATAAGGGGGGCGGACAATAAGCTTGAGTTCATTATTGCCTTCGGCCATAAATTCATTTACAAAATTTTCATCTGTAGAATTAATCCCCTTATTGTTTATATAAACAGGCACATCATTGAGACGTACTTCCAGGCATAAACCTGATGATATAACACGTATTGCATAATCTTCCATAATATACCTTGCCTTATATTTTTTTAGGAAAACGAAACTGTAAAGGTCCACTTTCTGGAAAAACGATATGTTCACAACTTTTTGGAGAAATTTTAAAGCAAGTATTATCAAACAATATATATTCAAAATTCGCCTTTAAAGCAGACCAGTTGCAAAGTCCTTCTACATACCATCCTTGAGAGTCTACACCACATGTTCCTATAATATTTAAGCCTATAGAACCATAGAGACTTGCTTTAATTACAGAGCCATTTGCTATAACAACTTTACCTCCTATCTGGATTTGAGGAGAAGCCTGTAAATTGATACCCCCTTTTTTGAATAAAGGCGGATCAGGAGAATGGTGAGAAACCTCTCCGCCTAAAGACAATTCCATTATAATTGCAAAAAAAAGACAGCAATCTAAAAGTTCTTTTTTATACTTCTCTGGAATATATTGGTACCATGACATCCCAGGAAGAAGAGAAATTAAAGAAAATTGCCATTCCCATGTACCTGTAGCACTTGCATCAATGCTAAGAGAATAGTCATAATACGCACGATAGTCTTTATACTCTTTCCAAAAAGCAGTCCATGTCCCTGTGAGAGACAAATCATAACCATCTACTCTCTTTTTAGGCAAATATTTACCTAGAGGCTTTTTCGCTTGTTTTTTTTCGGCTTGCTTTGCTTTTTTTAGGAGAATTTTTCTTTGTCCCTTTAAAGTTTTACCTGTATTTTGAAACGATTCTATAACAGAAGAAAAGCATTCTTTTGCTTTAGTCGTTAAAAATTTAGTAAAACCATCTTTCATTATCCCACTGATGATATCCCATAATAGGCTTATATCCAATTCTATCTCTAGTTTATTGCATGGATAAGATTCAATTTCTACTTGTAACTGGTTGCTACAAGAGGCAACGATTATCGAATATTTCCTGGGTATAATTTTAGGTAGCCATGGAATTCTTTTGTCTACAACCCATGAAGGAATATCAAGTGTGGTTTTTTTAGTACTAGTAGGAAGGATTCTTGAAGTTTTCTGATCTAAATTGGTTATTTTCCAAAAAGGATGTTTTTTCTTATCACAAGGAGCATTCTTTATGCTCAATTCAACAGCATCGAATGACTCTTGTGGCTGATAACTTTGAGAAACAGATAGAAAACTGGCCGTTTTTTTCTCTGTATGTTTCAGATTGTCTTCGCTAGGCACAACTCCGAAAGTATGAATCTTTGAACCTTCTTTAATGATTAAAGGACAGCGAGGTTTATCCTGTGTATGCTGGCATTTCAATTCTAATGAAAAAATATTGCATCTTTCTTCTTTGTTTTCCTCTTTTTCATTTTTAATAGCCACATAATAGCTTTTTATTTCAGGAATATACTTTTCTACTATTATATTTTCTACAGCACTTCCTTTGAGATATTTTTTTTCTATATTATCCATAAATCACCTTAATAATGATTTTTTTTCTCTGAATACTCTTCAAGAGACTGGGCAAAGACACTCTGCTTATCGAAAGCCAGTACACAAGGGTTTTCCTGTATTACCCATTCTAAGCCGCGATGTTTTATCAAAAAATTTGGCATATTATGAATAAAAGAATCCGCAAACTCTGTTAAATCTTTTTGGATTTCATTTTTTAAAGAAAAATAAGGCTTCAGAGAATACCAGGGAGTAGAAGGTATAACAGAGACAACAGGCATAGGAGAAGAGACACATGCCAACTTATTTCCTTCAATACTAGCGATATTCTGATGGAAGGAAAGATTTGTTTTGAGCGTTTTCCAATTAAGATTCAACAAAGATAGCCATGCATCGTTGAGTACTTCTAATATTTTAGGCATATCCAATAGCAGAAAAGGGAAAAAAGACAAGCAATGGCTGCTGGTTATTTCCAAATATAAAGTAAAAGGATACTGCCTATGAAAGGAATCCTCGCTATTCCAGATAACGCCTGCCAAAAAAGAGCGATAATGACGAGTAGGAATACAGAATAGGACAATCTCTTTTCTTATACTTACAGGATTTTCATTCAGTCTTAAAGCATAAAAATCAAGAAGCTGAATGAGAGAAGTAGGGGTACTTCCAACAAAATCCGTATAGTCAGGTAGTTTTCCAAAATAATAAAAGCAGTTTATGTTATTGTTATCCATATTTTTCCCACCATGAATTATTCTTTATACCATGTTTCATATTCAGCCTTAGGACAATAGGGAAATGGAATGATTTTATTTTTTTGATCCAGAGGGAAAAAATAGATAATCATGGGAATGCTTTCTATTTCTCCTCCCATCATTTTTATTCTTGGAACAATTTTTTTCTTCAGCCGAAGTTCAATTTCGTAATAAGGATTGGCATTAAAGGCTGAGAAGAGTACTTCTTTTTCCCCTGTATATTCTTCTGTGCGATCGGAAGAGGAAAGGGTTATAACAAAGTTCAAAGGAGTATCTATCCAATGTTTAGCATCTACCTGGTTTGCCTGGATATTGATCAATTGCTGTAAGCTGCTTGTAAACCAAAGGTCTTTTGCGCTTTTTTGCCAGATGATTTTAAAGCTTATATGTAATCCTTCCATATCTATAAGCTTATATATTTTAGTATCTTGGATAATAGGAAATAGAACGAACTTCCCTTTTTGATAGAAATTGTATGAGTCGTGCCATTTGCGATAGAATTCTCGAGAAGGATGCAAGAGTAAGCTATCAAAATATTTTTCATGTTTGTGTAAAAAATCGGCAAATTTACCAAATACTTCTATAACAGCAGAATTTTTAAGCATGCTATCTTGATAGAGTTTACTGAAAGCTAAAAAATTTTCTTCTGCCTGAAGAAAGAATTCCAAATTCTTGATATTTTCTGGATCACCTTGAGGAAGATTCTGGGAGACTGCTTTTATAAGAAGCCTTATATTTTTTAATGGAAAAGGTTTCTCACTTAAAAGCCGATTCTTGAATCGTTCTTGGAGTATTGGTATACATGTTTTCAAAATTTGTGGAGAAGGTAATACATAAGGAGAATTTTTTTCCAAATAACTATCTATTGCATGAGAAAACTCTATAAGACTCTGGTATTTTTCTTTTTCTATCTTTAATGCACTATTTTCATTCTGCAAAAAAGAAATCGTTTCCTTTGTCTTTATATTTTGATAAGAATAGCTTAAATAGCCTGATAGCATAATCAATACAATCAGAGAAAAAATAGCTATTTTTATAAAAATTTTTCGAGGAAAGAATGTTTCAAAGAGCATCCGTGTATTGTGATAGATATTAGAGATAATTTTTTCTTGTGGTAAAATGAAACGGATGCTCCGAATGTACGTTGAATATGGTATATTACCGATTTCGTTTGGAAACACATTATTTTTATCTAATTTTTCTTCCAGCGCATCGAATATAGATTGCATCTTTTGATGCAAATTTAAATTTTGATACTCCTGGATAACTCTCAAAAAGATAAGCTTTTCTTGCAAGGAAAAAGGTTTTCCTAAAGTCTGATAAAAACAATGCAACTGTTTTTTTTGTATTTTTCTTTCCATTTGTTCGCAGATTGCAAGAGCAACTTGATTATCGGATGCCGAATCATAGTATCCAAGAATGTATACGCCCAATCCAAACAGACAATAAGATAGAATAGAGTTGATGCTTTCCATTTTGGGATCGTTAAAATAAAACACAATGTCCATCGGGCTAAAATCTGCTAAACGTGATTTTAAAGAAACAATCCCATTTTGGCAAAATTCGTCTATAGATTTTGTGCTATAAACAAGCCATTGTTTTTCGCTATATTTTTCTATTCTATATTGTTCCTTATTGTTGAATTGTTCTGATATTAGCCATATTCCATTCTCTGTCTGCTTAATAGAAATATAAGGCGAAAGCAAAATATCATGATTTTTAAAAACCTGGATAACAGAAGAAATATCTTTTTTCTCCAGCTTTTCGCCAAAAGGCATATCTATTTCAAAAAGATATATCTGGATAGGCATCATCAGCAAGCCACTGCAATACTTACGACCAACAGGAGCTATTTCATTATTGTTGATCTGAATCGTAAGTCTGTCATATTGTTCATCGCAATCTATAGAAAAGCCTAGCTTCCATAGAGTCAAAAATTTATCTTTAAAATCATCTTCTTTGTTAGAAAGCCATGTATGGCCGATAAATGGCATGTATTGTTTATCGAAAAACCAGTTTTTAAGAGATGCTTCCCATATTTTTATCTTTTGTTGCCAGGAAATTCCAGGAGATTGTATTTCAGAAATATCTCGGATCATAGAATAGATCGTTCTATAAAGCTTTTCTCCTAATTTTTTTTGCTTTCTCCTGTTAGAATTATCTTGAAAATCTAATAAACAAAGGCATACAAAATAAAAGCTATAGTCTCTGCTTAAATTTTCATCTCTTAGCTCGACTCTCTTCAAATCTGGAATTCCTATGCTTAAAATTTTCAAAAAGTATTCTAAGACTGGGGAAGTATATCCATGACAATTTTCAAAGACAGAAAAGATTGCTATTTCTTGCAATTTTCTTGCTTTATCTCTTTTCCAGCCTTGAATTTTCTGCTCTAGCAAAGGATAGTTGTTTATCTTTCCCTCTAGTATTTCGCTTAGAAGGTACAAACCCTGAAAATACTCTTGTAATTCCATTGGCAGCCTTTTCTATTTATTTTTTCCACCATTTTTTCCACCAGGGAACTTGAGACAGGCTGTATGTATTATCCCAGATACCTGTGGTATTAGGAGAATACATAAATCTATTATCTTGACTCCTGGCAGAGAAGGTTCGAGTGATTTGGGATTCGCTTAAAATTTGCATATCTTGTTTTAGCTCATCCAAAAGAGATCTTTCAAAATTTTCCGTGTTAGTAAGATCATAGAAAGACACTCTTTTAAAAAGCTTATCCTGAATAAGCTCAAGAATTTCCTTTACATTTTGAATAATTTTTTGAGTAAAGCTTTCTTTTTCTTGATGGATAAGACTAAAGTTAATATATCTTGTGGTAATCATACGGAAAATTAAAATCATGACTTTATCCCAGATAGGCTTTGGAATAATATTGTTTGTATTTTGAGAAGAATGCGCATTCATGGTATGCTGAATATCATAAAAAATATTTTTTTGCTGGAGATCAGAATTTTGAAAAGCTAAAATTTTTTTCTCCAGCTCAGATGCGCTCATCGCAAGAGGGCAAACAGCAAGATAGTTTTCCGCATCCTGAACCCATTTTTCTATTTCCATAAGATTATTTTTTTGATTGAAAAACAAAATATACAAAAATAATTTTCCAAGGCTATAAATATCTTCCTGTGCGCCAAGGTGTGGATAATGCCTGAATAAAACCCTACAATTTTTGATGCTTTGGGATTGTTCTGTCAAAATCTTTCCTTCCAGAGTATTTTCATTTTCTTTAATGCTTCTAATTACCCCCAAATTAACCCTTCTCTCCTTATCATCTTTATAAAACCATTCGATATAATCTCCTGAAAAAAAATAAGGCATAGCAACTCTAATTTTTTCTGGCTTAACTTGGAAGATTTGATTTTCCAGGCTAAGCTCTCCCCAATTTTGGTATTGTGGATTTTGCAAATGCTCTATTTTTTCTTTTAGCATAGGAGAAATGGAGTAAGGCATACACAAATTGTATTGAGGCATCAGTCCTAATTTAGCAGAGGAAAATCCTGAAAAAAACAGTCCAAGACGATAATGCCCTTCTATTATATCTTCTATTTTTTCCTGGACTACCATAATGCTATCGTGGACGAAATTCATTTGAGCAATGCCAAGAGATTTGTGAATTTTTTGTACAGAGTGGCATATATCCACAAATAGCTTTAATTTTAAATACAAAATTTCTAATCCTCTGTCCTGAATATTGTTATTGAAATTAAAAGAAAAATATTCCTTTTCTTGTGTTGTTTCTTCAGCAGATTCCCTATCCTTTAAAAGAAAATACCATTTTTTTTCCAATAGTTCTTTTTTGGTTTCTTCCAGCTTGCGACCCGAAATAATCTGAAGTAGAGAATCAAAGGGAAAATGGCATATTTCTAAAGGTATTGCATAGAATTCATAAAAAGAAAAAATACGAAAATAAGGACAATTGCCAAAAATATCTTTTTTTTTACACTGCAAACATGGAATATTGGCTGCCAGGGGGCTTTTAAATGTAAAATTTTTAGTATTTTTTAGTAATATATCGAGCAATGTCTCCCTGCCAATGAAAAAAAAGGAAGATAATTCCTTCAGAGAATTAGAATTGGTCTGATGCAGTGCAGTTCCAACGGTATTGTAATAGATTCTTGTCTTCTTGTTGCCAGGATCTTTACAATTAGGTGATGGACAATATATATATCTTCCCAATGATGTAGAATGTATTTTCTGGAAAGTATCCAGGTCACAGGTTTTCATAACCCCTCCACATGTAGGGCAAGGGAGGTGAAAAAAAATTCTATGATCCTGGCAATAGCACATCGGTGAAAAATGCAAAGGCACTTCTTTTCCTTCAGATTTTTCCCCAATTTCGTATTCTTCTTCTCTTAAAATCTCCTTAATCTGTACAATATGAGAAGCCTTTTTTAATTTTGACAAATTTTTATATTCTTCAAGCCATAGTTGATCTATGTGAGGATTGTAAATATTTTGGGGAGGCAATATGCTATATTCATCTCTTTGTACCTTGAAAAGTACATAGTTTTCTATGTCATTTTTTGTTCTATGTTTCAGGCAAAATAAATAGAGACGGTGGAACATTCCTTCCCCAAAGCAAACAAAATTGCCTTCTTTGTCTGTCACTATATCATATACCAGGTCTTGGATCATCGTAGTCAATGTACTCATAACAACCTCATTTCCAGGGGAATGGATACTTTCCTGGTTTTCCTGAAGGAAAAATTTCAATCCCTATATTTAAACTGGTCTTGTGTTCACTTTTTATCTGGTGGGGGAAGCTCAGCTCAGCACTTTCCTCGGAAACATTGGCTTTATATTTATGGAGAAAGCCCCATAATCCCCAAAGTGTATATTGCGGAGGCTCAAAGTATATTTTGTTTCCTTTCGTTTTTCCTACTATTGACTGAAATTTTATCTGAAGTTCCAGAGGTGCTTCTATAATCAGCTCTATATTCATGCCCCATTTCCATTGGAAAGAAAATTCTTTTTGCTGTATCCATGTATTTTGGTTTCTCTTGAAGATATTTCCACAATCCCAATACGTATCGCATAAAGAAACCCTGGAAATATAGTAAGGCATATTTTTGGGTAAAACGAATTTTACTTCATAGAATATTTTTTCCAGGCTGTCACTGGACTCACCATACAAAGCTTTTTGCCATGTTTCATACTTGTGGAAAAAATTTTCCCATTTAGAAAAGAATTCCCTCAAGGCAGGAAGATCATGGTGGCTTTTCATCATATAGACTTTAAAATGTTTTTGAATTAAAGAAAAAGTTTTATAAAAACTATCGACTTTGCTCAGTGCGATTTCTGTTGTGCTATCTACAGCAAAAGGAAATTTATCCTGAATTTCTTTTTCCATATTTTCTAAAATTTGTGCAAGAGCATTTCTCGACTTTTCTTGCCATTGTTTAAAATCAGAATCCATACTTTGTTTCCACAATATTATGACCTGGCGGCTAAATTCTTGTGTTGGCATAGGGTTTTTGGAAAATTGAACATATCCCGCTTGCTCATTTTCATACAGATCCAGGATTTTTTTTCCAATCCAATCGGCATTGATAGAAGATTCAGAAACTTCCATGATTTTATCGATTCTAGAATCACTTTTAAGCTGGATCCATGGAATAATAACATTAATGAGAGGCTGATAAAGCTCAGGAAATTCTATGATTGTTCCTTTGGGAAATCTTTTACATAAATTTTTAATTTTTATGAATTCTTTTTTCCCTAACACGGATTCAGGAAATCGGTTTGCATTGGGATGAAATAAGTCTATGTACTTGCTCAATTGAGAATTTGCTTCTCTCCAAAATTTAGAACCTTCCTGGAAAGCAAAAGATCCTTTAAGAAGCCAGGCACCACTAAATGGTTCTTTGGTTAGCTCCAAATCATAAAGTCTCACCATCTTAGAATATATATCATTGATAATATTATGATATTTAGCCTGGAAGAAGCTTTTTTCTCTCAATTTATCGTAGAGCAGTCTTCCTTGATGGCATGTAGTACTAAAAATTTTCCAGTCTTCATCCTGAGAAAGATTGTTCAATAGCTCTTTCAATCTTTTTTCCCAATATTCAATAAGTTTATCCTCAATAGAAGAAAAACGTTGAGTGAGTTTATAAAACAGATATACCTTTGTCCAGGAGACAAGAGTTTTATGATCTTCTATTTTAGGTTCACTGTTGTATATTGAAGGCAAACTGGCAAGAAGTATCTCATACTCAGTTTCATCCAGATTTTTGTCGTTGATTCTTTGTGCTGAAATCTCTATTAATCTATCAAAAGTATCTGATTTAATAAACGATACAATTTCGGAAATATCTCCATGGGTCAGGAATCTTTCTATGTTGATTTCAGAATTAAGATTCTCTTTCAGCTTCGCCATATTTTCAACAGAAATTTTAGCATTTTCCAGGGCAGACTGTAGTTTTTGTATGTACTTTTCTTTTAGTCTGCTTTGAAAAAACCAGGCATTGGTTTCTTCTATTTCCTTCATATACGATCCCTGGATAAAGTACAATGCACTCTCAAAGCAATCTGTCAGACAAGATTCCCATGCTTTTTTAAAGCCCGCATAGTCCAAATAAGAGGTAGAAGGCACGGACGTATCGGAAATAGTCTTGAGCAGGTTGACAGCAATAGTAACATCAGATTCCCCTAAATTTTTTTTCTCAGTAATCTCGATAAGCCTAGGAATGGTATCTATTTGGAAAATTTTATAATTTAATTCATCATATAATGTCGGAATAGGCCTGGATAAACCATTTGGAAGCATTATTTTATAATTATTTAAATCACCCAAGAGCTTTATTTTGATCTTTTCACTGTATTTTTTATGACTTTCCTGAGCTTCCTGCATAGTTAAGAAAGTACTTCTTTCCAGCTCGCTTATAAGAGATTCATTATGATTTAAATCTTCTTGCAGCAAAAGATTATGGATGAATTCATAGTCTTGCTGATATTTTAAAAGTTCAGAGGACGCTTTTGGGTTTTTAATTTTTATCAAATTTTTATGAACAAAATCCTGCCATTTTATAATCCTCTTTTTCCATTCCTCCATACGAATTTTCGTTTCTTTATCAAAGAATCTTTTGAGATTTATAAAATTTTTTGTATTTTCTTGAGTGATAAAACTGCTGCTTATTTGTGCTAATTCTTTGTAGCATATAAGAAGCTCATAACCTTGATTCATATAATTTTCTGAACTACAAAGAGAAATCATTTTTAGAGAAAGCTTATCTCGTAATTTCTGTATAGACTCTTTATCGTCAAAAGAAATATTAGGTTTGAATTTAGAAGCTTTAGAAATAGCTTTAACTTTAGGCCAGTTTCTTCCAAGAGAACAATCAGGAAAAACCATACTATAAAGTTTATCGAAGCCATCCAGAGTTTTAGTCGCTTCCAGATATATTTTATATTCTTCATCTAGTGCTTTAATGCATCGTATAAGCTCATGAAGATTTTGTATGGAAGAAAGCTCTTTTTCTTTCCAGTTATAAAGAAGTTGATGAAAAGTAGGATAAACCAACTGGTCATAAAACAACTGAATGGATAATTCCTTAAAGTCTTTTTCTAAAGGATGATACGACCCTATCAGAAAAGCACTTTTGGTATTGACATCTTTAAAATCTTCATGAATTTGTAATGTTTTATTTAAAATATCATTGTGGAAATTTTCAATTTTTTTTCTATCTTCAGGTTGATGTTTATAAGGAATAGCAGGCAGCAATCTGATAGCTTCTGGCAATTCTGTAGTGAGAATTTTTGTTGAATCTGTAAGGTTTTTGAAAATAGTAAAATTTTGATAAAAATAGATCCCACTTAAAAATATAAGAAACATGACTATACCAAGAGCGCAAACCTTCAGTCGATTTTTCCAGACGGTTCTGGCACCTACAGCTTCTATGTCAGGTCTTCCTAATCCCTTTTCTTTTAAAATCTTACTATAAAACAAATCATAGACAAAATAGGCCAGGCTGGATTGTCTCCATTCACTACGATGCCCTATCAAAAAGGGGATACAACTACTGAAAAAGTATCCACGAATGTCGCAAGTATTGTGCAAGGTTTCATGGTACACGCTCAAGGATTCTTTAATAGAAGACAAATTTTCAATGAATCTGGAGCCATTATAGTATGCAATGTCGTTGGTTCCCTGGGCAGGTTGTATTGCCTTCATCAGATACCATGTTCTTATCTGCTCTATACAATTGTCGAATTCCTTCTCGAAGGAATCATTCATGGGCATTCCTACAATTTTGCCTCTTTCTGTTTCTTGTAAAATTTCACAAAAACCTCTTTTAGATGCGTTGATTTTTTCTGTAGGATTCCCGAAACCTTCCAAAAGATCACATTTGCTGATAATGACATAAACAGGAATTTTAAAATTCAAGTTTTGTTTTAGCTCAGTCAATCTTCTTTTAAGATCATTTGCTTTGTTGGAGACAATGCTTTTAACGTCAGAATGTATCCCGTCTGTATAGGGATTAAAAGGAGACTTTTGAGAAGGTATACTGCATAGTGTATCTATAGGAATTACTACTAATACTCCATTGATAGGATAAAGCGGACGTACCTCACTTACTCGTTCAAGAAATTTTACCCACAAATCTTTGTTTTGTGTTATTAATCCTGCTGTATCAAGGAGAATCATCTCTTTCCTCAAAAAGAAATCACAACCACGTGTTCCCCCTTTTCCCTGCTCTTCATCGTCTAAATTTCTATATTTTTCCAATCCTGATGATTGTACAAGAGTTGTTTTCCCTGCACCTGATTCTCCCATGATAATATAAAAAGGAATTCGGTAAAAATCGTAAATATACTTTCTGGCATCTCTGGATTGGGATTTTGATTTTTGTATAAGATCTTTAATTTCCTGAGGGGTATTGACAACAGAATCGAAATAGCTAATAATATTGGAAAGCCATAGGCAAAAAAGGATACAAAAAGCAACAACAATTTTTACAGAAAATTGTTGTTTTATAAGAATCATATAAAGTAAAGCAATTAAAATAATGGTAAGAAAAATGAATGCACGTGCGCTAAATAGCTTACTTTTGATCCATATTAAAACATTAATTACCCTGTTATTCATTTTTAATCCCTTCTAATGCTTTTTGAACAGAACTTTTTGTTTTTATATTTTTTATATTAGTTCTGATTTCATCAGTATAAGAATACCATAGTGCATTGATGAGAATCACCAAAGAGAGGATAAGAGTAAAAAACCATATAATCGTTTGCCAAAGAGATGGTAGCATGAAAATACGATCTTCTTCCTGGATGCTTTTGTAGACTTGTGGCGTTAAATTACTAGAGTACTCAGTATTTCTCAGAAGAGATCTCAAGGTATCGAAAAGGCTTTCTTCCCTGCTGGTTTGATAAAAACCTGGTGTCTCTTCTACCGACCTCTGCTTATTGAGATATTGAAGAATATAAAAATAAACATAGAGGATCTCTTTTTGCTGAGATGACCATTGTTTTTTGTCTATTCTTTGTATAGATTCTGACATGCGAGTGATATTATCCAGCATATTTTCCATACCTACATGAGTACCGTAATAGTTAGGTTCTATGATGGGGCTGGAGAGGGTGAAGTGCTTAATCAACATCCTGTCGCCAAAAACAACAAGTGCATGAAAAAATTCGCATTTGTTGTTATCGCTACAAACAGTACAGGGTCTTGGACAAAAACCGCCAACATCTTTTTTGAGAGCATCAAGATAAGAAATCATTTCCTTCGATGCGATTTCAAAACCATCTTGTTTTTCCAGAATTTTTTGAGTGGTATGGTAAAATTTCCAGAAATAGGTAAGGTAACTCATTTTTTAGCCTTTCAGGAAATGGAGTTTGGATGAGGGGTTTATCTGCTAGATAAACCCTGATGAAATAGGGATTTTGGATGAAGGCTACGTTAAAATAGTCAAAATTAGCTAATTTCAAATAGCAGGATTAATTTTTCAGGCAAACTGGAAGGGCTGCCAGAGATGTATAATACCCTATCTGTTGGATCTCCTAATTGACCGACAATTCTTTCTTTAAGCTTATATAGAATGCCAGGGCGATATTTTGTAATATCTTCATTGGCTGTTTTTTCGAGATAAAAAGGCCCTTTCAGTGCAGCCTTTCTCAGGCTAGCTATGATATCTTCATACGCTATCGTAGCATTTTCTAGCCATTGTTGCTGAACAGTATTTTTTACTGTTGCCAGAATATAATATTCCCTATTATGAGCAAGCTTGACTTTGAATTCGTATGTGGCGTCATTTTTGGAAAATTTTCTCTCTTTATATTTGCTTAAGACAATAGTTTCCAGATAGCTATCCAACATAATATAAAGCTTTCCAAATGTTTCAGAAAGATTATTATGCTCATACAGAGGAAAGTCTATTTTCCTCTCTGTAGAAATTTCCAGGACACCTTTCAGCAATCCAGCCATTCTAATCCATGAGCTATAGAATAAATAGGGGGGAAT
Organism: uncultured bacterium; assembly: GCA_938003875.1. GTDB lineage: Bacteria > Planctomycetota > Uabimicrobiia > Uabimicrobiales > JABWCH01 > JABWCH01. Next base: position 2,688 of record CALKWO010000055.1, on the reverse strand, counting down.
CTCCCATTCTACAGAATCATAGGGTATCTGCTCTGCTAAACATTGATAAAGTACCTGAAATCTCGGATCGAACTCGTTTGCATCGCTTTGAGAAAAATTCATGACACAATATTTTAGTTTTTTAGTAATTTTTGTAATAAGTGAATACAAATATTGTTGGTGTTTGCTTATTTTGAAAAGAGCTGGAATAAAAGCTTCGTCTTTTTGCCATACAAACTGGTTTGTCATTCTTTCTACTTTAATAAGCTTGAGAATAGGGAAAAAGCGAAAGGAGGTGTTTAGATTTTCTTTTTCTAAAAGCTGCAATTTTCTTTTCTTATAACAAAGATTTTCTTGGTATATTTTTTCAAATTCATCCTGCCAGCAACAACAAACAATCATCTCGCTTTTTTCTGTACTGCCAGGTTCTGGTAGAGTCATAGGCTGAATAATACTATTTTCAGAGTTTATTACGATATTGTTTTCATCAGGAAGGACTATCTGAAAATCAGCAATAGACAAAACATCTCCTATGATCTGGCTTTCAAGAGAATAAACTCCCCAGGAAAAAGGAAAATGATTTGCCTTTGTGTTAATATAATAATGAAAAAAATTACTTAAATCACAGAAATGCTCAGGAAAAAGGAGCTGCCCTTCTTCCCAAAACAATTCTTTTGTTCTTTTTTCTTGTGCCATAACTTTTTCTCAAATATGTATTTTACAGCACTTCTCATTTGGATTGCATACAAAATTAAATAAGATTTGCACCATAGTTTGACAATGTTGACGCTTGTGTAAAAAGCCACCCTGAGAGAAATTTACCCTTCTGAAAGCCTTATTTTTCGGTATTTGAATTTTAGATTTCAGGGTTTTTACACAAGCCTCAATGTTAAATTGCACATATTGGCTAGCAATGACTTATGGCGAAAATTGCATTTAATTCTTTTTTGTTATTGTTATTGTTATCTTTATCTTTTTTTGATGATGAAGAGGATAACGATAAAGACATATTGTAGCCGCAGGGTTGCGCCGAAAAAGTCATGTCTGCTCAAAAGCCGAACGCCAGCGCAATCCCTGCGTCTTTGGTAAATATCCTTTAACTGCCTTAAAAAGATTCGATTCAGTTAGTCTCTATTGGCAAAAGACGCAGGGATTGCGCTGAAGGTCATCTTTTCCGAATAGATCGTCATTTTCGGCGCAACCCTGCGGCTACAAATCATTGCAATGTAAGTGATTATTGTTTAACACGTATGACGATAAAGATAACGATAACGAATTAATTCCTAAATCTTTCGTAAGGTCTTACTAATCAATAACTAGAATTTAACATTGTCAAAATAGAGAACCACAAACAAACACAGATAATTCTGAAACAATTTTATCTGTATTTATTTGTGTCCATCTGTGGTTCTTTTTAATGTATGCAAACCATCTGAGATACGCTATAATGCTCTATTTCCACTGGAATGTCGCGCCCTTTTCACGATTGCAGGTAATTGTCAAATACACCCTTTTACCCGTAATAGATTCTGGTAATTCTTCTTTTTTATGATGATTTTCATCTTCGCCCCAGTAGCATAATATTCTCCAGGGATATTCTCCTGCATAAAACTGTAAATCGATCTTTTTTATACTTCCTGTGATCTTTTTTATATCTTCTGTTTCTCGGTATGTAAAAGTGTATACAACAACACAAAGGTCTGCTTCTTTTGTATTGAAAGCCATTCTCCCTTTTATATCGCCTGTGATCTCAATATCAGGAGGTATACGGTCTGTAAGCAAATGTTGAAGTGTATATGCATTCAGTTCTGTGGGCGTTTTGTCCAGAAGATCTTTATATTTTATTTCATCCTTAACAAAAAAAATAGCAACCCTTCCATTCTGGTTTGTGTCTTTTGTCGTTTCAATTTGCAATTCTACAAAAAGACATCTGCACCCTACAAGAACCAAAAGCATTGCAATAAAAACAATTTTTTGAATAGCGGACACATCTTGCTCCTTAAAAATAAGCTATTGTATGATTTTCCAAATAAACAGCATCAGCATTTCCCATTTGAATGAGACTATCATCGTCCTGATTCAGGACAGTCGCTTCAAGCTTATACTATAAGTCCCTCCTGCTTCTATAGTCATTATATAAACAGGCTTTGAAAATTCCATTAAAATTTTCCTTCCTGAAAATATAAATCAAAAGACTAGGTAGAATACTGCTGTAATTTCTAGTCCATCCCAACCTGTTGTCCCTTGGCGGTAAGGCACATTGCTGAGAACCCCATTTACTGCCGATTTTTTCCATTTTTAGGATTTTGCATATCTTGCTGTATAGGAAATTATAGTTTTATCGTAATCGTAATCTTTATCATAGTTTTAAACTTTTACCACAGAGGCACAGAGAGCACAGAGAAAAATGAGAAGAGAACCACAGATGGACACAAATAAACACGGATATAGTATTTAAAATAGTCTCATTCGGCTGGATAAAGAAACGATAAAATTGGAGAAAACTATTACAAAAAATTATTTGTGTTCATCTGTGTTTATCCGTGGTTCAAAAGCTAAAAGCTCTCTGTGTACTCTGTGTCTCTGTGGTTAATTCTATTTTTTAATTTACTGTATAGGAAATTATAGTTTTGTCTTAATCTTAATCTTAATCTTAATCTTTATCGTAATCTTTATCTTTATCAATGCTCATAGAGGATAAGGATTAAG
>CALKWO010000054.1 GCA_938003875.1 uncultured bacterium | reverse complement strand
TTAAAGGCAAAATCGAGATGTTTTTAGAGATGAAATTTGGAGAGGAAGGTCTGGCTTGTATGGAAAAGATCAATCTTATAGAGAATATCGCCCATCTGAACCAGATTTTGGAGATTGCCAGGAATACCCCTGATATTAAGGTTTTCCAACTTGATCTTGAATCTTGCCTGAAATCCTGGCAATAGGCTTCGCAGTAAGGATGTTACGTTGATGTAAAGGCATAGGTGTGAACCACAGATAAAAATATCTTTATCTGTGGTTCTTCTTTTATACTAATGCGATTCGTAGCCTTTGAGCTTGCCTTTGGGGGCGATGAGGGTGAAATTCTTGGGGGCAATTTCAAAGGTTTGTTTGTCTGCTTCAAAGGTACGGACAGAACCCTGGGTCTGGATGGGTACGCCAGATAGTTGCAGGGTTTCCAGAATCATCTTTTCCCAATAGGGCCAGATTTCGGGGGTGATTTCTTTAGAGTGGGCCTGGCTGTATTGGTGTGGATCGAGGCGATGGTTTGGATTGAAGAAAAGCATGCTGCCACGAGAGGCTCCGCCAAGCATCTTTGTGCCACGATAGGGTCTTGGCTGTGTGCGTAGTATGCCTTCATGATCAAAATACATACCACCAAAGAAGAAATCGCCTCCCATGAGGGATTCGCCAGCGTATTTGCTGGCACTTCCCAGGACATGAATCTGTAGGTTCTGACCTCTTGTGTCGTTTACGGAGTTTGTCCAGGCGCGGTCGTTGATGTCGCCCAGGATGAAAATCTTTCCGCCTTTGGACGCATATCCGCAGACTTTGCCAGCATTTCCAAATACCTGCAAATAGCCATAGCGCATGCACATGCCTGTGAAGTTCTGGCTGTTGCCATGAACCCGCACTATACCGCCTTGCATAAAGGCACCTAAGTATTCGCCAGGTGTGCCATAGATGTCTATTTCTACGTCGTGGGTATCACCTTTGCCCATGACTGCCGTTGAGAGGAGTCTCTGGCCTGCCACGCGATAGAGCAGAAACTTGCGCCATCCTTTTTGGTATGCCAGGGAAAGCAGGCAGGATAGAGAGTAGCGTGGGTCTGTTCCTTGCGGCTCAAAGCCTGTTGCATCTATCAGAAGAATATTGCCTGCGTTTTTCGGGCTGATGATTTCTCTTGTGCCTTTTGCCTTATGAGCAAAGTTGCTGTCCTTCTGGGCAAGTTGATCCAGGAAACGATAGAACACGGTGCGTGTGATGTCCAGAAGAGAGCTTTTGGCCTTCTTGCCTGTGTCCATTGTCCTGAGATAGTCCAGCAAGTACTGGAACGTGTCTATTTTCGACAGAGAATCGCCTTCCATACCTGTCAGGGTTTCCAGAGCATAGCGATAGGTGTTGAACTCCCAGACAGCAAGATTCTTGCGCAGGGTGAGCTTGAGTTCTTCTGTTGGTTTTTGCATTTCTTGCTTTATAGAATCGCTATTTGCAGGAATCTGCAAAGGAGTGCGGGCAATGCTATAGTGTTCGCCAAAGTCCGCCAGGGGCATGGGAGTTCCATAACGGTCGCAGAATTCTGCGGAAGTGATTTCGCCCTTTTCATCATAATGGTATCGGCTGATCATTCCACTGCTTACCAGGGTGCTGTCTGCAACGGCTCCGTCCACAAGCCCTTCTTTATCGAGAAGCTGCATCATCTGGGCAATCGCCTGCTCTTCAGAAGCAATCATGCTGAAAATGCGTTTTGTTTTGCCATTGCTATCGCTCCAGAAAGCGGTTGTGCTAGGCCTCAGATCAGCAGGGTCTTTTAAATCCACACGCTCTGTTGCCATGCGTTTGGGTAAATGGCGCAGGCACAGATATTGATAAGGCCCATCGGGGCTGCTTGTAAATTCGACTCTCTGCACTTCTTCCAGATACTTTCTCTTGTCGGGATCTACCAGAGCCAGGTCGTCTCCTGTTGTGGGGGAGAAGCTTTCAAACAAAGCCCAGTCAGGGTATTCCAGATCTTCTGCAACAAGCTGGAATTTCAGGGCCGCGACTTCTGTATCGGTCGTAGCAAGAGGAACAAGCCCAAACTGCTCTACTCTTTGCTTGAGTGTCTCGTAGTTCGTGGTTTCCCCATTGTGTGTCAAAGCAGTATTCAGCTTGCCAAAAGGATGGGCGTTCATCTGCTCTACGGCACTACCTGTTGCCAGGCGAACATGGATAATGTTGTTAGGCGCAAAGGGGGTTTCCCAGGGAATCTCTCGTCCTGCTGTTTTCCATACTGCCATATTCTTGCCACAGGACATGACAGCAGCGATCCTTCTGGCGCGATTGGTATATTTAGCCTTGTTATACAAAGGTGGATACTGCATGAAAAATTCCAGGTTGTCTTCCAGTGCCATGAATCCATATTTGTCAAGGCGATCCTCTGTAAGGGATTCTTGCTTTGCCAAAACAGAGAATGTCTGATCCTCATAGCCTTTTTTCTGGATAAATTCTTTCCAGGCTTTAGGTTCTGGCTGCCATATATAAAGGGACTGGGTGAGCATCGAAGAATGTTCTCTTACGAAAATATCTTCGGCTTTTTCCAGGAAGGCCTGAGATTCTTCATAGTTAGCGGCATTTACTTTAGGATAGTATTCTCGCACATAAGCATAGCGTGTGCTGACAAGAAGTTCTCTTTCGATGAAGTCTTTCAGGACATCTTTTTTTACCCTGACGAACCATCTGAAAATATCCCCAGGGTCTGTGTTGGGATTGCCGAACTCTCTGTAGTCTTTTTCTTTTCCCTGGTTATCTTTTTTGTAAGAATCGCGGATTCTTTCGGTTGCCTCTTCGCCTGTAGTATCGAAATAGGGAGCGAGATAGGAATCGAAAAGTTTTCTGGCAAGGCGATAGCGATATGCCAGCAACATTTCTCGTGCCTTCTCTCGTAAGGATTCCTGGGACATGGTTTCATGAGAAAGGGACAGATCTTCCTGTATCTTTTTCTCGCAGTCCAGTTGCAGGAGCCCTTTGACCATGAGGCTATAGGCATAGTGGTTGGGATAGGTTTTAAAGCACAGTGTCTTTCCTACGCCCACACCATCCATACCACGATTTCGCATGGCATAGAGTGTATGATCCAGAATATAGCTAGGAATCGGCTGAGTACCAATGATGGCAGCCACACCGCAGTTGCTTTGTCCCTGGGGATGCTTTCGCTCTTCTATTTCCTTGCTGCTTTCCTGGAACTGGCTTCTCTGTCTGATACGGAAATCCACACGTTCCTTGAGTCCAATCCACTGGATTTTATCATAACGGCCACGCAACTCGCGAATGTCCTTGAATCCTAATGCTGCCAGAGCACGCATTACCTGAAGCTGCATCATGGTGAACACATTGACCATCTGTCTTGTGTTGATTTCTACATCGCGCAGCTTTTGCATAATCAGGTTGCTCGTTGCAATGCCTCGTGAGCAGCCATCGTGGCAATTGCGGTTGCGGTCGCATCCAATGGCGACAAGAGGTGCTGTTCCCCAGATCACTCCATCCGCTCCTAGCGCAATGGCTTTAATCACGTCTTCGTAAGTGCGGATACCGCCGCTGACAAAGAATTTGACATGGTTACGCAGTCCATCTCGCACCAGCCTGTTATGGATCAGAGGGATGGCGTATTCGATGTGCATACCCATCTGGCCTTTGATGATATTGGGAGATGCGCCTGTTCCGCCTCTTGGCCCATCCAGCCAGATTTCGATTGTCATGGCGTACTTTTTGGCATACTCGGCGATTTCTTTCTGTGCGTTCTGCTCTGCTTCCTGGCGTGCATGAGCCAGGGCTTCTTCTGTATTGTCTTTGGCAATGCGACCGAGGCCAGCAGCAATAAATTCAATGTCAACAGAAGGAGATACCTTGACAGAAATCACGGCCTGTGGATTGATCATCCGAACAATATCAATGAATGCCTTGACATCTTCAATCGAATAGCAGTTATGGAATGGGAAAGGAGAAATGATGCTGCTATAAGAATAGCGAACCACTTCTTCGCATAGATACAGGATTTGCTCGCCCTCCAGAGGGTCTATTCTCTTCTGGCACATCAGCTCATAGACTTTCTGCTGAATCTGGACAAGCTGGCTCTGAAGTCCAGGGAATACCTTCTGTTCGTCCTGGGCTTTCTGTATCTCAGGATAGGCTTCTCTGGCTTCTTTATGCAAACCATGCTCTGCTTCTTTTTCTATCTTTTCGATTTTTTCGCATAGCTTCTGGACTTTTTCTACATCAATATAGGCTACGCCTTCCACGCCTCGCAAATAGGAAACGAGCTTGTTTACCTTCTGAGAGAGGATATGACCACCAATGCCCATTTTAGCTCCCTGGCTATAGGCAATGATGACTCTGCGTGCTTTTTTGATGCTTTCTTTGCTTACGCCAAAAAGCCCTGTTTTCAATTCTGTGGAAACAAAAGGTTCATCCAGTGTATCTACTACGATATAGAAAAGGAAAGGCTGCATATCAGGATATTTTTTCAATTCCTCATAGATCGAAGGATGGGTTTCCTGCGTGATGGCGTTCTTTTGCAGGATGTCCCGTATTTCCTGGATCGTGTAGTATCTTTCATGACAGAAATGAGGCTTCATTTCCTGTATGTCTTTTTCCTTGAAGAAAATAGGCTCACCCTTTCGGTTCAGGAAGAAACAGGTAGGATAGCCGCCTTCTCCTGTATCGCATTGTATACCTAATATATGCGATGCAACGATGTGGGCTTTCCAGGTATCCAGACCAACCGAACCTACGGATTTACCGCCAAACATCCAGGGAGCGAGCAGAATCAGACCTTTGTCCAGAGCCACGGATGTTTTGATTTCATTGAGCTCTTCTTCGGCAATGAGGTCAGGATCGCATTTGTAGAGGATTTTCATAAGGTCAAAACCATCGCCCAGAAGTCCTGTTGCCTTGACATTCTTGAGAGACAGAAGCGAGAGATCGCCACTCGCCATCTTGCCTACGGTTTCGATGATCCATCCTGGCCATACATGATCTCGCTGGTATACGGTCTGGTTGGTTTCGCTCAGATGATAGAAATCATGGGGCTTTTTTACAGAAACAAGACGAGTCTTGATGTCCTGGTAGCGAGGAGATACATCGGGTATATCTTGCTCTTTTACCATCAAATCCTGGTTGACACGACGATATTCTTCGAGATACGACTCTACTTCAAACACATTCTTCTGGATGCGTTCTTCGAGTTCATAAAAACCGATGAGACGTCCTTCTTCTCCTACGGTTTTCTTGATGTCTTTGAATCCTGCTGCTCCAAGAACTTCCAGTATCTGGACTTTTCGGGATTCCATCTGGTTGTTGAGCCTTTGGATGGCCCAGGTCATATCCAAATTCATCAGCTTTTCCGTTGTGGTGTGATGATCCAGAATCGCTTTATAGCAAGAAGGATCTAATGCCAGAAGAGCAGCGACATCCAATAGAGTGGCTTCTGCACCACGCTGTATGGTTTTCTGACTGTCAGAAGCAAGGCGAATCCCACCAGAGGCAATGATAGCGACTTTATGTCTGCTACCTGATTCCAAAAGATAATGATGCACGCATCTTACAGCCTGGGAAGTCACAAAATATTGGTCTTTGTTGCGCAGTCCATGAATGTGCAGAATGTCTATTCCACAGGCCAGGAATTCTTCGATGATGGCCTCTATATGAGGCAGTAGCCTGATGCCACCGATCATATCGGACTCTGCCATTTCGATATATCCGCACAGCAAAGGCTGTTTCAAATTCAGAGAACGAACAGAATCCTGGATATAGGCAATCGTTTGCTTCATTTCAGCATGGTATATAATTTCAAAGGCTGGCATCTGCCATAAGTCTAGCACAAAATCGCGCTGTTTAGGATTTACCATGAGGTGAGGCAGAATCTCTTTGTCCACTCTGGGGACAATCACAAGAGGCAGATGCTGATAGCCGCCTTCCTTTCGCAGGAATTCATCGTACATCAGAAGCTTGTTCAGGGTAATGACCACAAGCGTGTTTTGTTTTTCTGCTACCTTCATGAGTGCTAGCTCTACGCGGCCATTGCTTTCCAGAGGAATATCGTTGTAAAGCATGGGGGAATGGAGCTTGATTTTAGGATAGGGAGGATTGTCCATATTGCCATCTGCATCGAATTTGCAATAGCGATGGCGTTTTCCTAAAGCCACAGACAGTTCTTCATCGGGATCGCCTTCGTGCAAACGGTTCTGAGCAGGGCCTACGATATGGAAATGTGAAAATCTTTCTGCATCGAAGCCAATGCCCATGTGCTTATCGCCCTGCCCCATACCAGAAACAGGAATATTGCCCTGAGATGCCTCTCTGTCAATTTCCATGAGAATGTCTTCTGTGATATACAGATCCGCCATTTCTGTAAGGCGAGGGGATCGCTGGATGATGGTAGTATCTCGCAGGAAGTGCATCTGGGCTTGCCAGTATTTTTTCTCTTCTCTGTCTACAGCGTGAGCAATGAGCTTTTCTACATATTCACGCTCTTTTTGCACGAGCTTGTTTTGCGGACAGAAGTTGATGCAGGCATTGCACAGAGCGCAGTTTTGATCCACAAGATTGGGAATCTCTCTGGGTTTGCCTTCTCTGGCGAAATAGGTACAGGCATTTCCATGAGAACACATGCCACATCGGATGCAGGTTTCTGGATCAATGAACAATTCGGCATAGGCAAAGCCACGGTTGTAAAGGATTTTGATCCCGTGTTCCAGATGGGAATTTTCGCCTTTATGGTCGGCAAGCGTGTATTCCCGATACAACGGACTTTCTTTGGTAATCTGCCAGAAGCGATCAATGAAGCTTTTCTTTTCCTCTTCTGTAAAGCCCAAAACCTTCTGGAATTCCTCTTTGCTCTCCACAAGATCAAAAAGCTTTGTTAAGGGTATATGAGTAGGACACACTCTGGTGCAATTGTCGCAGCGAGTGCATACCAGGAATCCTAATGCTTCCAGACGGCTGATTTTCTCGCCTTGTGCCAGGCGGTTGGCTGTTTTGCGTCTTGTTATAGGGGTAGCGAGCTTATAGGAGCCAAAAACATCGCTCGTGGGACAAACGCGTTCGCAACTATCGCATTCGGCGCACATTGCCGTGAGTCTTTTGATTTCGTTTCTCTCTGCTTTGGCTTTCGGGGGCACGATAAAAGGCAGCATGGTTTTGCTGATAAACCAGAAAAATCTACCGATGGGAGACCACCATCTCTTTTTTTCCTGCCTGCCTTTTTGTAAAACTTTTGTCCATAAATTCAAGAGAGGGCCACTGGCTTTTTCAAAAAGCATCAAGGCAACTCTTCTGCCATGAGCGTTGATATACTTTGCCTGATTGACCAGCCCTTGTGGATCGAGCTGTTTCTTTTTTTCGATCAACTGGTTGATTTGCTGGAAGCTTTTTTTCCTCTTCATGCGGGCTAGGAAAGGCAGGTTCCATATTCCGATTCCATAAGATCTTCCTTTTAGCCTCAAAGCTGCCTGAGTCATGAAGGGAACAAAAGAAAGATAGAAAGAATGCCTTCTCACATCCTGATCTGCTAGAATGATATTTTGCAGCATCATTTCATTTTCATTGATGAGATGGCCTTCGAATTTAACGGGGTTTTTGCTCCAGAAGCTTACAGTAGAACGAATAAAATCCACATATTGACCAATTTGATCCAGGGGCAGGATGTTTTCGCTTACCAGCATGGAAGGCCCCTTGGGCTTCATTTCAACAGGATGGTAGCGATGATCCCAGAGTTTATGAGATAATGGCGTAGAAAGCCTCTGATAGGATATGTCCTGATACCTTTGCGGTTCTTCTGGTGCATTGAAAGGAGCGTATTTGATCGCTTCCTGGTAGTCCTCTGCCGTATCGAATTCCATCACGAGGACATCTTGTGCTTTTTCTAATTCCCCTACGGTTTCTAGCTCATAGCGAATCTTTTCGATTTGCCCTTTGTTTTCGCTTTTTAAAGCTTCTTCCATCTCTTTTTCTATTTTTTCTTTATGCAAATCGCAGGTGATTTTCATGTACTCTCTGTCGAAGTACAAAACTGTAGTGGGTTTGAGATGCCAGTAACCTATAGTCTTGATAAAGCGGCAGGCATGTTTTATATTAGGAAAAGAAAATGCAAAGGTTTTATTAATATAGCTCAGAGGCTTGACATGGAGGATAGCCCCTGCTACGATTCCTATTTGTCCTTCGCTTCCAAAAACATGATGAAACAGTTCTTCTTCTGGTGTGAGAGTATGCCAGTTGCCATCAGGTGTCAGGAACAATAATGCTTTTATAGAATTTTTGACGTGTCCATATTTATAAACGCCAAGCCCTATTCCTCCTGTTGCAATCCATCCGCAAATCGTCCCTGAACCAGGGTTCGTGATGTCTGTTTCCAGAGAGAAGCCCTGGTCGCGTAAAAAAGCACGCATATCTTTAAAAAGCACCCCAGGCCCAACAACAACCGACTCTTCTTGGGCATACATGCAATGAAAATTCAGACACCCCAGATCAATCACTATATCTTGATTCAAAGGAATACATCCGCCAAAAGGCCATGTGCCGCTTCCTCGTATGCTATATTTCAAATGGTTATCCCACGCATACCGAACGACCAGCCTTAGCTCTTCCAGGTTCAATGGCTGTACAACAAAGCGTGCCTTAAGCTGAAGAAACAATTTTTTTATCAGACCAGGGACAAAAGCAGTACCACTGTCTGCATAGTAAATGTCTTCCTGGAGAGGAGAGAGAGAGAAGATGGGCGTATAAGGCGAGACGATTTTACGCAATGACTGGTAGTGTGTGTCCTTTTCGATTTTCTCGTTATTTTCCCTTACATTCCAGGGTTCCAGGAGCAAATCCGTAGATTTTTTTTGTCTCGAAATCGTATTCTGGCAAGACGAGCTTTTCAAAAAGGCCACAGCATCATGAAGAAAGTTTGACTCCATAACAATGGTGTACCTTAAAAAAATTAACTTTAGCATACCGCTTCAAAATTTCTTTTCTGCATATCATGCGGTAAGCCGAAAAATTCCTAATGTGGCATTGCCAGAATAAGATTATCGATTTTGATACCCATTGTCAAGGCAAAACTAATCTACGATGCAGGATTGGTCTAAAAGGGGTTGGTATATTTTGGAGGCTTGTGTAAAAAGTCTTTTAAGAGTCGTTATCGTTCTCTTTCTCTTTCTCGTTATCGAAAGCATCGTTATAATTATAGCGGAACGTAGGTCTAATCTGTTTCATCGGAAAAAAGAGAAAATTTTTTTATTGATTTTAAAGTTAAAATCTTTAAACTAGATATATGTGAATGGCACAACCTTGCCTTTCTCTTTTGAAAGGAAAATTATGCAAAAATATTTTATTTTTTTTCTGGCAATGCTTTTTATTTTGCCATTGTCTGCTGCTTTGATTACTGGTGTTCAGGTAGCCAGTTATAGCAGCCAGATCGCTTCGCCATACTTTCGTCCTGCGTATGCCACTATAGATGGGTCAGGGCTTGATGCTATCAATGGATACCATACCACTGCTCCTGATGGCTATATGTGGCTAAGTGCCTATGGCGATCTTGCCCCGAAGATTGTCTACGATTTAGGAACTTACTATAATCTCGAAAATATTCGCGTCTGGAACTACAATGAGATCAATCCATGGCTAAATCGTAGTGCAAAAAATGTTGATATTTTGGTTTCACAAGACAACATCAATTTTACAAACATGGGAAGCTTTATATTCAACAAAGCTCCTGCTTTAGGCAATATTGATTTTTCTCAGATATTCTCTGTCGTGGGCAGCCATATACGATATATCAAACTTGATATCAAATCCAACTATGGAGATACAGGGTATACAGGATTGAGCGAAATACAATTCTATGGAGCCTCTATTCCTGAGCCGTCTACCTGGATTCTGCTTTTGGTGAGTCTCTTGCTATCTCTTTTTTCTTTGAAACGTCTATAGACTGGCAGTCATTGTAATCATTTTTTTTAGGAGAAAAAAATGCAAAAGAAATATTTTTTTTCTCTATTGCTTTGCTTTCTTTGCCTTGCAAATCATGCTGCTATCATTGTTCCAGATCATGTAATGATAGACCTTTCTAATGGAACACATCGTGCTGGAAGTACTCAGACTATCTGGGATGTTGCGGATGGCACAGTCATCAGTGTAAATGATGCACACTGGAGCAATAGTGCCTATTATTATATAGGCTATATGTTTGATAAATCTTATACTTATAATCCAGTAACTGGTGCTTATAATACAGGCAGCAATGGCTATGCGGTTAATGGCTATCTGTCTAACTCTGCGGATGAAGTGCAGGTTACGGTTACTTTTCCTACATCTGTACCAGTTTCTATGATGAGATTCTATCCTTCTGGATGGAGTAATACTTTCCTTACAGACTATAAGGTAGAATACAGAAACACAAGTGGAGTTTTTCAACAGGCTCTTGCAAGACAAACTGTCGTTCAATCCCAGGTACCTTCAGGTGTAGACTCCAAAACCATATTTTACGATCATACTATGAATGTTACATCTCAGGTATGGCGTATTACTTTGACAAATGGGGAGGGAGGATGGCAGGGGAACGCTACTTTTGGGGAAATCCAATTTTTTAAATCGGCTGTTACTCCGCCAACGTTATTTTCCAGCAATACAAACTTTGGAAATATTCGTGTTGGAACGAGCGGAACGGCGGAGGTATCGGTAACTAACACTGGTGCCTCTGGCTCTAGCCTGACTGGGACAATAGGAAGTTCATCCAATAACGATATTGGCCCTACTTCAGGAACACAAAATTTTTCTTTAGGGCAAAACCAAACCGCTACAAGAAGCTATACCTATACGCCTTCTAGCCGTGGGTTTGATTCTACTACTATAAATATTAGTAGCAATGCAGGTAACTCATCCCAAACCCTTACGGGAACAGGAGTCAGTCCTGTTTACTCTAGCTCTGTTGCACCCAATACGACGATAGATTTTGGGATTGTAGACAAAGATCAAACTTTAACGCAAACCTTGACAATTCAAAATACTACACCCGATGATGATCTTGGAAATTTGACGAATCTGACGCTGCTGAGTGCCAATATATCTGGTGATGATGCCTCGTATTTTGCTTTAAACAACTTCACTCCAGGAACTGTATTGTCTAAAAATCAGCTATTGAATTTGCTCATTAGTGTTTCTAACCCCGATCATTTGGTCAGCTACAGACGTGCTACCTTAACCATTGTTACCGATGAAAATGCAGCATTGGGAATTGCAGGAAATACCTATACCTATGATTTAGTAGCATACACTGTTCCTGAGATTTCTACTCATCTTTTTATGAGCATGGCTTTTCTTTTCGCTATTGTTCAATGCATCTTAAAAAAATATAAATAGCCAGGTAATGGTAACTATATACCATACCATGACTTTTTATATTTTCGCAGGATAAGCTTTCTCAAAATCTTGTAGTATATTCAGGAGGTATTCATCCAGAAAACTAAGGGCTTTCTTCCTGATTGTTATGGGAATACCATAGTATGCTTCTGCGATTCCTCCTGTAATGGCTGCAAGGGTATCGCTATCGCCACCAAGGGAAATAGCATTTCTGATGGCATCTTCAAAATCTGTGGATTCTAAAAATGACATGATTGCCTGGGGCACTGTCCCCTGACAAGTTACATCGAATTGATAGAAATCGCGGATGCTATCTATTGTAAAATTCATCGGATAGTAGTGCGAATTTATATAATCGCGGATTTCTGAAATACTGTTTCCTTTTCGTGCCATGAAAATGGCAGAGGCAGTAGCCTGGGCTCCTTTAATCCCCTCTGGATGGTTATGCGTAACCTCCGTTACTTTTTTAGCCAGCATGATAGCTTCTTCGATGCTGTTAGCTGCAAATCCACAGGCACTTACACGCATGGCAGCACCATTGCCGAAGCTGTTATAAGGCTTAGTATTCTCCGAGTACATCCACCTGTAGAACATGCCCCCATACCCACAGTTTGGATAGGGTCTGCCCACTTCCTTCATGCATTTTACGGCTATATCGGAGATTCGTTCTAAGTCCTTCTCGCTTTCTAAAATTGCTTTTGCTATGGCAAGAGACATAATGCTGTCGTCCGTAGGAGAACAATCGTGGCTAAAAAATTCGAATTTTTTTGTCTTGATATTGTTCCACTCAAAGCGTGAACCAACTATATCACCAACTATCGCCCCAATCATTTTTAACCTCCTCTTATCCTGGCGCAATCCCTGCGTCTTTGGTAAATACCCTTTTACTTGCTTAAAAAGATTCGATTCAGTTAGTCTCTATTGGCAAAAGACGCAGGGATTGCGCTGAAGGTCGTCTTTTCCGAATAGATCGTCATTTTCGGCGCAACCCTGCGGCTACAAATCATTGCAATGTAAATGATTATTGCTTAAAATGCATATCGTTATCTTTATCGTCTAAATGGATCTAATTCCTATCAACTAGCTTTGTTTTTCTATTTGGGAAAGCATGTCTTTTAAAATTTGGAGGGTTTCCTCTAAATAGATATCTTTGCTGTCGGATTTTTTTTCTTCGCTACCCACTAGATCCTGTTCTGAATGCTTGTTGTCTTCTAAAATTTTTTCTATACGCCTGGACCATTGCTCATCTTCTTTACTTAAAGCAAGACGTTTCTGAAGATTGAGGCTTAGTGTCTTTCTGTTTTTTCTCTCTTTCCACCAGTTTATATATTCGTTTAATTCCTGGAAGAGCTTGTTATTTTCTAATCTTTTTGTATGATTTTTGCTAAGATAGTCAAGATATTGCCTTGCGTCATGCTCTGTCTTCTTAAAGCTTAAGCTTTCGATTTCGTCCCAGGGCATAACATTTTTTAGTGTGCTTTCTCCATATTCTTCTGCTGTGCTGAAAGCTGGATAAGCAATATCGGGAGCAACGCCTTTTTGCTGGGTAGATGCACCTGTAACTCTATAGAATTTTCCTGTTGTGTATTTCAAAGCACCTGGCTTTAAATTTTTGAGAGGAGTCAGTCTTTTTAAATCCAGAAGATTTTGTACAGTGCCTTTCCCATAGGTATTCTGACCGACTATAATGCCTCTGTTGTAATCCTGGATGACTCCAGCAAAAATTTCTGATGCGGATGCGCTGAAGGTATTTACCATGACAACCAGGGGTACATCATAGAAAAAGCCATTATCATTGTCTTCTCTTACATATCTATCCTGCATACTGCGAATCTGTACTACTGGCCCTGAGGGAATAAAAAGACCTGCCAGGTCAATGGCTTCTTCCAGGCTTCCGCCAGGATTGGATCGCAAATCTATAACCAGACCTTCAATCTTATCCTTCTTGACCATATCATCCAGAATTGCTTTCACATCCTGCACTGTGCTTTTGGCACCTTCTTCATGAGATTGAAGTCCTTCAAAATCTCGATAGAAGGAAGGAATAAAAAGAATACCCAATTTTACTTTTTTACTTCCATCAAAAACTTCCTTGACTTCGCCTTTGGCTTCTCGTTCTTTCAGCTTGATATCATCTCTTGTGATCACTATCTTAAAGGGAACGGCCTGCAAGTCTTTAATCACAACAAGAGTAACCTGGGTTCCTTTTTTTCCGCGAATTTTTCGTACTACTTTATTGAGAGGCATGTCGAGTACATTCTCTGGGGCTTCCTCTCCCTGTCCTACGGCAATGATTCTATAACCTGCTTTAAGCTGTCCTTGTTTTTCTGCAGGGCCTCCAGGGACGATTCGTTCTACTTTTGGATATCCATCTTCGCTGGTCAGCAATGCCCCGATTCCTTGCAAAGAAAGCTTTAGGGTAATGTCGAAGTCTTCAACGGCTCTCCAATTCATATAATTGCTGTGAGGGTCGAAGGTTTCTGTGAAGCTGTTCAGAAAATATTCTAAAATATCATAATTATCATGTTCTTTTAAAAAACGATAAAAACGATCATATCTTTTTGCCACTCTATCTTTTATATCTTCTTTAGATACTTTTTCTATATCTTTTTGTTCATTATCTTCTTTATTTTTAGGATCTTTAGCTTTTTCTTGCTCTAAAATTTCTGATAGTTTGTTTTGAAGCAACTGATTTTTAATTTCTTTGCGCCAGATTTCATCCAATTCTTCTTTGCTTTTAGCCCAAGGCAAATTTTTCCTGTCCAATGCTAAAAATTCATCCTCTTCAAAACTAATATTTTCTTGGAGTAATTTATGGATGTAGTCTATCCTCTCTTTTATTCTTTCCAGATATTTTTCAAAAACGATATAGGCGAATTGAACGTTACCTCTGGCAAGCATATCATCCAGAACATCTTTATAAAGATTCCATTTCTTTATATCTTCTTCCAAAAGAAAATATCGATTAGGGTCTAGCCTTTTGAGATAGGATTCAAATATCATTTCGGAAAGTTTATCATTCAATTTGGGATTAGAATAGTGGAACTCTTCAATGATTTTGACAACATATTGAACAATCAACTTTTCCTCTAAAGGGGATTTAACATTTTGCTGAGCGCATGCTACAGGCAGGAGTAGTATAAAAATCCATACAAAAACAAAGGAGAAATCCTTTTGCCATTTCATAGTTTACTCTCTTTTCCTCTAAGAACAAATTTATTTTGTTATGTAACGCAAGATCTGCTTAGATTATAGCAGAAAAATTCTATGATGAAAAAACTTTTTATGAAAATTTATGCTTTTATCCATTTTTATAAAAAAATATATATATAAACATAGTTTTTCTATAAAAAAGTATATTATTTATTTTTTTTATTTGAAAAATATACTTAACTATGTTAGAAATAATATAAATATTTTTTTATTCTATATGAAATGCTTTATAATTGCATATAAAAAAAGATATTTTATTAAAATATACTTTTTATTTTTTTATCAGGAGGAAAATCATCATGGACATGAAAACGTATTCCACAAAAGAATTTGCTAAAATCGTTGGTATTTCTAAAAATCATCTGCTAAAGCTGGAACTAGAAGGAAAGGTGCCTGCTGCTAAAAGAATACAGCGTGGCAAAATAGAGCATCGCTACTATACAGTAGAGGATATTGTTATATATCGAAAAATTTTGGGTATGCCTCCTTTAATTGATAAAAGAAGAACACAGCTTTTTTTGAATTTTAAAGGAGGAACAGGAAAGAGTACTATATCTGCATCCTATGCCTATGCCATTGCAGAATTGGGAATCGAAACACTCGCAATTGACCTGGATGCTCAGCAACACATGACCAAATGCCTGGGCTTTGATGCTAAAAGAGATACACCTTCCATATATGAAGTATTGATTGAAAATAAAGACATCAATGATGTGATAGCGCATACTCAAATGCCTACTCTGGATATCATCCCAGCGAATATAAAGCTCTCTGTTATAGAAAATCGTTTGCCAAACAAAGAAATGAAAGAATTTTTATTGACATCTGCGATAAATAAAATAAAACTAAAAGATTATAAGATTATCGTCATTGATTCCTTACCTAATATTACTTTATTGAATAAAAATGCAATTTTGTGTGCAACAGATTTATTGATACCAGTACTACCCGATTTCCTTTCTTTCGATGGATTAGGACTCCTTTTTGAAGAGCTCGCAAGAATGGAAAGTGCCTATAGTCTATATACAGAATTTCGTGGTGGACTTCTGGACAATATCTATGTTTTTATCAACCAATACCGCGCTCATGAAACCATGAGCAAACAAAATCGAGGTGCTTTAGAAAAATACTATGCAAACTATCTTTGCGAAACCATGGTTGCCTATAATACTAAAATAGCTCAGGCAACGGCAGCAGGAATGCCGATTTTCCAATACAATCGCAGTTGCATAGGGGCAAAACACATCAAAGCATTAGTAGAGGAAATCTTGAAGATAAACCAAGGCCGCCGTAAGAAGAATAAGAGGCTAGAGTAATCCATTGGATAACTAATTCTATATAAAAGAGAAAAAAAATGGCACAAGAATCTATCTACAGTCTATACTTTTCTCCTGGAAATCGTTTTGGAAACTGGACTATATTGAAAGAAATAGAGAGCAGCGAGACAAGGAAAGTTTTTCTGGTTTGCCAGGACAGAATGGAGCAGGGCGGTTGCGCTGTGCTGAAAATTTTCACGAAAGGCCATATCTCCTTGCCTTTATTTGAAAATTTTTTAAAAAAAGAATATGAAATACTCTCCTGTTTAAGCGATCACATCAACATTGCCAGGCTTCTTCCGCAGGAAAAATATTCTACCTGCTTTGAAGAAACAGAACTTTACTATCTATTGATGGAATATTGTCCTGGCGGGAATCTGGAAGAATTCTTCCTGGAAAATCCTCAGGAAAGACAGGAAAAAGCAGCAGATATATTTTTATGCCTGGATCAGATAGCCCAGGGTCTGGAATATGCTCATTCCAGAGAGATTATACATGGGAACCTCCTCGAAAAAAACATGCTCCTGATGAGGCCATCTGCTTTAAAAATATCAGATTTCGGCCTCTCTGCAATGACCAAAGGAAGACTTTGGGCAAAAGAAAGACCAATACAATATTCTGCACCAGAGCTTTTTCAGAATGGGACACTAACGGCAAAGTCCGATATATGGTCTTTAGGGATAACGCTATATCGTCTTTTGTTTGGTGCATTTCCTTTTCAAGCAGAGCAGGAAAAAGAATATCTAAGCCAATGTGAAAAAGGTACGATAGAATGGCCTTCTTCTGTTTCTTCTCAAAGTCTGGAGGGAATCCTGATTTATTTTCTCAGACAAATGCTCTCCTTTGAGCCTAAAAAAAGACCAACGGCAAAAGAGCTAAGCCAATCTATAAAACGCTGCCAGCATCTTGTATCTCCTATTGCCAGAGGAGATTTCGCTAAAAGGTTTCTCTTACAGGTGGAAAAAAAAGACCAGCGTTTGCAAACCAAACTTTCCGAGAAATTGGTGTTACCAACAATGAATATAGAGATTCCTAAAGGAGAAAATGCTGTGAAAAAATCTACAAAATCTAAAATTTTTAAAATAGCAGCCATCTGCTTGACTTTTATGCTGCTATCATCTACTTTTTATTTTTTTCCCATAAAAGAATTTTTTCCTGGTTTAATGCAGATATTAGAAAAAATAGGAGAATCCCAAAAGAGCATAGAAAAGGCGAGCCTCAATATTTTTCCTGAAATAGCAGAAATCTGCTTGCGTTTTCAGGTAGTTTTAGAATCCAAAGCAGGAGAAAAGTTTTCCTGGAAAAATATTGAAGAAAATAAAGGAAAGATAGAACTGTATTATCAACATGAAAAATCTCCTGCTAAAACAATAGAAGCTTCTGAAGAAAAACTTTTAGAAGGCAATTTTTCCTGGGAAATTCCTCTGGAAATCGAGAATGGAATGATTTCCTTTTGGGCAAGCATAAAGCAAGAGGAATTTCCTCCTGTTATCTCCTCTGAGATTACAATCTTGCTAAAATCTCAGGAAGATCGGCAGTCTTATGCAAAAGCCATTCAGGAAGAAGAGCTTTATGCCCATGATCTTGCAGAGTATGAGAAAATTACCCAGGCTTTCGCTAAATATTTGCAGGATTTTCCACATGGTCTTTTCTCGAAACAAGCGCAAGAGACATTGTCTCTTTATCATGACAAAGCGGCAACCTACTCTTATCAGGAATTGATGGATTCCATACGCAAATCTCCTGAAGATTTAAAAGAAATACTTGGCAATTGCCTTGTGTTTTCCAGAAAGTATCCGAATTTTTCCAGAATAGGCAAAATCCAAAGCATAGCAGAATATTGTGAGAATATGCTGAAAGAAAATACTTACGAAATAACCCTTACAAAAGCGAGTATTCCCAATAAATTTCTCAATGCCGATTGTTATGTCAAAGTATATGCCAAGCAGAAACTGGTCTGGCAAAGCTCTGTAAAAAAAGACAACAATGATCCCCAATGGAATGAAAAGTTTACCCTCAAATGGAAAGCAGGAGATGAAATCCAGGTAGAACTCTGGGATAAAAATATAGAGATGATTAAAGACAAGCTCTATTTTTCCATTACTGCGAAAAATATGCTTGCCATATATTGCTTTGAAAAGCGAATGGAAAAAGCAAAGCATTGGATGGAATTCACCTGCTCTCTGCCAGAAAGGCCATATTAGCCAATACCATACAAATCAATAGATTGTAGCCGCAGGGTTACGCCGAAAAAGTCGTGTCTTCTCAAAAGTCTTACGCCAGCGCAACCCCTGCGTTTTTGAACAATAGCCTTGCTTTTGTCACTTGTTTATCGGGGAGAAAATAGATTGTCAAACCTTGATTTTGCCTGATTCGTTCCATAATTAAAGACTAGTATGGATATGATATAGAAGACAAAAAACATCCCAGAAAAGGGGAAAACAATCTCTATTTTGATCAATCCTAAGAGCAGGCAAAAAATAAACATAAAGACAAATACTGCCATGGTAGAATATTTAAACCGCATGGTAACATCGATTGAGGTAGAAGAGACTCCAGGAGTTATAGTGCCTTCGATGACAGGAGCAAAATCATTTTTTACAAGAGTGCGAACTCTCCACATCTTAAAATGGTCTTTGTCGAATTCTCCATAGTAAGGAATTTCTACAGCAAAAGGATCTGCTATATATTCTACATCCCCAATGATGGTCGCCAACTTTTCTTGTATCTCCTCCTGGCTTAACGTAGTTTCTATGGTAAATTTTTCAAAAGGAAGAAAATTCATTGCTGACGTATCCTAAATAGTATTTTGTTTACTGGCTTGCAGGAATATATCCTTGTACTGGTAAAACAAGAAGAGGCT
This sequence comes from uncultured bacterium, assembly GCA_938003875.1. Classification (GTDB taxonomy): domain Bacteria; phylum Planctomycetota; class Uabimicrobiia; order Uabimicrobiales; family JABWCH01; genus JABWCH01. The sequence goes on along the minus strand of CALKWO010000054.1, from coordinate 11,168 downwards.
GCCTGGAATTGGAAGTATGAATATGAATCTGGCCTCGAAATTCACCTGGATGAAAATTTTCTCCCAGGTTTGGCTTGACATGAATCTGGTAGTATCTACCTTCTGCCAATGTTTCTAATTCCAGAGAAAGAAAAGAAAGGGAAGATTCTATTTTTTTGATTTCAAATGGCTTGCTTTCGTCTACAGCATAAACCATAAAAGTTTTTTCCAGGGACTTCTTCTTATGGATAATTCCCATATTGAGAGAATTACGGTTTATGCTAATCTCTCCACTCACTTTAGCAAACAACGGTATTTCTATAACAGGCTTTTCAGAAAAGTTGCTCTTGACCAGGATATTGCCTTGTATAACACCAGCGGGAATATCTTTTTTAGCTATGATTTTGAGACAATAGGCTAGTCTGGGAGCAGGATAGAAGCCATCGTACATCTCTTTTTCATAAACCACATCAAAGCATTTTTCTTTTTCCTGATTGAGTTGAAAATCAATATTTTGTATCGTAAAATCAGGAAAATCCCTAGGGGAAATCCATACTTTGGCTTCTTGTTGTTTGCCTTGAGAAAATTCTCCTAAATACAAACTAGGGTGAGACAGGTAATGGTCTTTCAGCACAGTCACATCAAATGTAGCGAAAAGAGGATAGGAAGAGAGGTTATGAAATATCTGGACCTCCCATCGCAAATAACCACTGTTTCTTCCATAAGGGTTGAAAGTAATTTCCAGTTTTTTCCTTTCTCCTGGCAATATTTCTTTCGATTCCAGAGTGGCTACATTGCAACTACAAAAAGAATGTATCCTGGAAATTTCTAAAGTCTTTTGTGAAGGATTATAGATTTCAAAAGTACATTTTACAGGCTTTGTGTCTGCTATTTTCCCTAAGTGAGATATAGATGGTAGAATCTGTATCTCCTGACAAAACAGCATTATAGAACAGACAAGAAATAAAAAGAATAGTTTTTTCATACACATTTTCCATTCCTATTGGTTTCCATTTTTTTTATAGAAAGTGCAAGATAGAGGTAAAATATCAAAACTTTCTATATATTGCAATTCCTATTACAAATTTTTGTTTCTTTTCCAGGTAATTTTTGGGATACTATTGTGGAACAGGCATAATTTAAAATTTTACGGCTTGTGTAAAATATAGAAGGCTGAATACCGCCTGCTAGAAACAAGACTGTGACCATAGAAAACGTTAGAATAGGAACCTAATCTTGAATTTTACGATTAGTCACCGAAAGGGGGAGAAATATGGGAAAAATTGTATTGATTTTGCTAGCATTGCTTTTCAGTATGGTTTGCGCTCAAGAGCCAGAAAAAAAAAGCGTTATTATCATTTATTCTGATGATTCAGGACATACATGGCAGGCAGAGAATCAGACGGAAGAGGCGAGAAGGCTCATATCTAAAATTTTCCATAGCTATTTTGTGGACCCTACCAAGCCTATCCGTAAGCTATCGAAAGAAGAGCAAAAAAGCTATCTCTCTTATGTAAACTCACAACTTAAAGATACACCCCAAAAAATAGAAGGCAATCCCATAGGAAAGCTTTATGCTACATTGTTTTTTCAAAAAATATTCTATCATCTGAAAATTATCCTCGAAACATCCGAGCCTTTATCTGGCATAAAGCTGGCTTATGCTCAGCCCTATCCTGATAACAACCAGAAATTTCCCTGGGCAAAAATCGTAGAAAAGTCACCCATTACCCAGATGGATACCAATCTGCAAGTTACCTGGCGTTATGTGGCACTTTGGGAAAATATCCTGATTGCTTCTCAGGATACCAAGATTCCTTATTATCTTCATTTTGAATCAGGCAAAGCCCCAGAGCAGAGAGAAATCGTGCTTCCCTTGAAAGCAGAGCAAAAGGGAAATATGGATCTTACCCTGAGTCCTAACAATTTTTTTGTGCCGAACATCCTGGTGAATGCAGAACAGGAAAACAAAAAGCCAGGAGAAATTTTAGGCTTTTTACTGCAGGAAAAAAATAAGTCGCTCTATAATCTTTTGGCCAATGTGGTATGGAAAGACATTCCTTTGAAACAGGAATGGACAAAAGAAGATTTTACATGCCACCACTTCGGTATCCCCGAATTTAGTCTAAAAAGCACTAACAGCATCGCTGACCCAACAAATGTATCTGGGCCTACAGAGCATTTTCTAGCTTTTGAAACACAGCTAAAGCCTTATCATGATCTTGTCAAGGATCGGGATGATTTAGGCCTATCCTTCAAGGGCAATACGATTCTCTTGGACTACAATCCCAACGAAATGGGAATGCTGGTATCTATTCCTAACCTGGAAAGCGATCAAAAAGCATATTGCTGGGTAATGTATCCTTCTAGCAGCCAGAGATGGCTAGAAATCGCCCCTGAATGGAAAAAGGGAAAACACTATTTTGCCCAAATCTTTCGACCTAAGGGGAATAAATACAACATAGCCATACAAACCGCCAGGAGCAAAAAAGTCTATATTGGCGTTCCCATTGGAATCCCTTTGGAAGAATTGCCTCAGTATAGTAAAGAACCACAAGATTGGTCTGTACCCTGGAAAATCGGGTTTAGTGAATAATTGTATCTACACATAAAATGTACTTTTGGAGAATAGAAATGGTGAAGATTTATCAAAAAATTTTTATTTTATTATTTTGTGGGCTAATCTATGCAAGCGGACAAGCAAATTATGGTCTATTCTTTCATATCAGCGTTCCTTTTCCTCAAGATAAAAGTCTGGGAGAAGATCTGAATCGCTTTACTATGGAAACTTTGTCTTCTGAAAAATACACACTTGCTCCTTCAGGCGAAATAGAGGATCTCCTGGTGCAATACGGATTTTGGAAAAATCGTTTTAAAATCACATTAAGCAAAGACTTGCAAAATATTTTAAAAAAGAGGAAAATAGACTATCTTTTGATAATGGGTTTAAAAAGGAATCCTGACCATTTTTTAATACAGGCTCGAATCCTGCCAGTTTCAGAGGAAGAAGAAGAGTTTACTTTCATTGATAGAAGCAAAGACTGGCAAGAAGGAAAAGAAAAATGGGCTAGTTTTTTAAGAGATACATGCCTTGTTCACAAGCAAGAAGTACCCGTAGACCAGCCCGAAAAAAAATTGCCTGATCCCAAGGAAACTCCCATCGAGCAGCCCAAGGAAGTTGAGACACCTAAGGAAACTCCCATCGAGCAGCCCAAGGAAGTTGAAACACCCAAAGAAACTCCCATCGAGCAGCCCAAGGAAGTTGAAACACCCAAAGAAACTCCCATCGAGCAGCCCAAGGAAGTTGAGATGCCCAAGGAAATACCTATCAAGCAGCCTGTAAAAAAAGTTTATTCCCAAAAAATAACCTTAAATGAAGAAGATGGTTGGTTCAAAGAAAAAATGCCGCAAGGAATGAAAAGGCATAAAATACCAGGGGAATACAACTGGATCAAGGATGGAAGCACTATGGTCTATGTTTCTGAAGGCGATTTCTTCAGAGGAAAAGACAAAAAAAGCGACCCAGAGCAAGCAAAAGACGAGTTGCCTGCTGGAAAAATCACGCTTCCTGCTTACTATATAGACAAATATGAAGTCAGCAATGAACAATATGCGCATTTCTTGAGCATGGTCAAAAGAGTTGCCGACGATGCAGGGAATAAATATATTGATCTGGAGAGCGAAGAATGCGGTATTGTAAGAGATGGAGACTCTTTCCAGGCGAAGTATTCCATGCTGGATTATCCTGTAATCAAAGTCTCCTGGTATGGGGCTATGGCATACTCCCAATGGGCAGGCAAAACTCTGCCTTCTGAAGTTCAATGGGAAAAAGCAGCGCGTGGTGGAGCTTCGATTCCTGACTGGAAAGCCCAGATTCCTTTCCTGCGATTTCTTTCCAATCCTTTACCAGAAAGAATCTATCCCTGGGGAGACGACGAAATTTCTTTCCCATTTTATAGAGCAAATGGCTCTGATAGCAAGGATGGATACCTTTATCTTTCGCCTGTAGATACCTTTGAAGGTTTAGGCGATTCTCCTTATGGATGCACCCAGATGGCTGGCAATGTATGGGAATGGTGCAATAGTCCTTACACAAAAAATCATGAAGAAACAATAGAGGGAGACAATGTTGCCAGAGTATGCAAAGGTGGTTCCTGGGGAAGCGATATTTTTTCCTTGCGATGCTCTGTACGCTATGGAGTAGAGCCATCCAAAACATACAATGATCTCGGTTTCCGATGTGCGTTGATAGTAGAAAAATAAGGAGGGAGTTTGTGGAAAGCAAAAAAAATTCGGAAAATACATTTTCTCAATTCAACGAAGCACGGGAAATGCTTGCAAAGCAATTCTATGATCTCGTAGGATTGATAGGCAACCATGTTTTTTCTGGTAACATTCTTCCCAATTCGCCCCAAGTCCTGGAAGAAATCCACAACCAGAGAGGCATGGCGGAAGCAGAAAAAAATGTGCTCAAGCATCTTTATTTTTATTCTTCTCATTTGCAAAACAGTAAATTTCTATTAGGCGTGCTAGGGCGTTTCAAATCGGGAAAAAGCACGCTGCTGAATGCTTTTGCAGGGGAAGAAATTTCTCCGATGGATACAAGGATTTCCACAGGCGTTCTGAACTTTACCTCCTGGCAAGAAAAAGAAGAATGCAAAGTGGTCTTCGATAGTGGTCAGGAGCTTTCTATTCCTGTTTCTGAAAAGATTTTTTATGTTGACTATCGCCATAATCCTGATAATGAAAAGGGCATACACAGTGTGAGGCATGGCTCTCCTCATCTAAATCTGCAAAAGGAAATCATTTTCGTAGATACGCCTGGTCTGGAAGCAGTAAACCGCATTCACGAAGAAATCACATTGGATTTTGTCGCTCAATGCCATGCTGCGATTATAGTTTCCTGCTATCCTCCTTTTGGCTCTACAGAGTTGGAATTTTATGAAAGGATCAAAGGCAGTATCCCCAATATTTTTCTTGTCCAGAATCTTCCAGAAGATAAGCTTTTGGATTGGATCAAGCTGGAAGCACAGACTCTGGAAAATCTCCATAAGATGGCATTCTATGCTTTAAACAAAGAGGTCTATCCGCAGGGTGATATTCGTACTATCCTGAACAGGATTAGCGATAGCCATGATGAAAAAGGGCTGGCAAAATTCAAGGAAGTCCATAGAATTCATCTTTATAGCTTGAACGCACGAGATGCTTACGAATATCTTGTTGCAGACAAAAAGAATTCCCCTGAAAGTAGAAAAAAAATCGAACAAAGCCGTTTTGAAATCTTCCAAAAAGACCTCTATGATTTCCTGACACAGCATAAAGGTCTGGAATTGATTCGAGATTATCAGAAAAAAGGCAAAGTGATTCTTTCTGAGCTGATCCGTATGATAGAGGGAAGGCAAAATCTACTGCTCAAAAGCCTTGAAGAGATCGAGAAGGAAATTAAAGATCAAGAGCAACAAAGACAGAAGGCTCTAAGCATGGTAGAAATGCTGACAGATCGCAGTAACCTCAGACTGATTTCCTCCTATAAAAACCTGAAATCTCAGATTTTAGATCAGGATTTACAAAAACTGATAGAAGAATTAGAGAAAAACTATGGAGAATGGAATATTTTCCGCTTGCATAAAACCCAGATCAAAGAAATCAAAGCCAAAGTAAGCGAGTTCAATCGCCTTTTTGGTCAGAGATTCCAGGAATGGGTAAAGGAAGTACACAAGATCATTCTGGAAGCCAGAGAAAAAATCATGGAGAGCATAGAAAACCATGGGATCTTTGGCAAATTGGAAATCTCTAGCAGCTTCAGCCAGGTCAATATAGGAGAAATCGCTGGTGCTGGTTATATTGACTATGGTTTTAGCATGGTATTTCATGGGGGGATAGCCTATATTCTAGGATCTCTGGCAGGAGGCTCTGGTATCGCTCTTCTGGGAGCAGGCTTTGCTCCTGCCTTGATTGGGGCGGCTATCGGCGTTGGGATTTCCATCCCGCTTGCCAAAAAATGCGCTCCTGCCCTGGAATCGGCCAAAGAATTCTTGAGCAAGATCGTGAAACGCCCAGCGCATTCTATTTTTCAGAATTTCCGTAATAATGTCAAAGAAAAATTGGATGAAATCGAAAAAGCTATTCTGGATGCGGTTGTAGAAAATTTCAAAAAGGAAGTGACAGGCAACATTGAACAATATTTCTCCCTTTTTACAAACCGTATGGAAGAGCTAAAAAATAAAAAATCTCATGGTATGACTCAGAAAGATTGCGAAATAGAATGTGAAAAATTACAGCATATTATTGTTCAATTGCAAAAAGTAGAAGAAGAGCTTGATCCCAAACAGCCTGTAGAAAAGCTACAGGAAGGCGATAAAGTAGAGAGCATCTTTCAAGGCGTAAAGGGCTATTTGAAAAAATTCAGCAAATAGTACCTTGCTGTATAGGAAATTATAGTTTTAGTACTAAATACACTTTAATCTATATTCCAATCTTAGCCCCGAAGGGGCGTAATATAATAGCCAGGGGCAACACCCCTGGTAATTTGACATGCTAATCAGAAAAGCTATCGCAAAATGGGCAGGTAATGCTCATTTTGCACATTTAGAAAGACGGTTTTATGGATTATCAAAATAAAATCCTGAATCTTGAAAATCTATACAAAGATTTAGAAAATAAAATCCAATTCTTTAAACAAAAAACTCATCTGGATTGCGTGCCAGGGTGCGGAGATTGCTGCAATCGCTTTGAGCCTTATATCTCTGTTCTGGAAGGAATCATCATAGCAGACTGGCTCTATCGAAACCAGGAAGCGATGGATGCTTTTGGGCAAAAAATGAAAAACAAGTCTGAAATCCTTTGCCCCTTTTATCAGGTAGGAAGCAACTATCATTGCGGAATATATACTATAAGACCCTTTATTTGTCGGCTTTTTGCTTTTTCAGGAAAAAGACAGGGATCAGAGACAAAGTATTGTCCTTGTCTGAGAATACAAGGGCAATACCCCGAAGAAACAAGAATTGCCCAGCAATATGTTTCTCAAGGTCTTATTTTGCCCATATACAATGAAGAATTTAGCAAAATCTGCAAAATAGACTTTCTTCTGGCAACAGATCTCCATCCTTTAACTCGTAGCATAGAAATCGCTTTAGAAATATTCTTTCTTAACAGAAATATTGCAGAGGAAAAAGCCTCTCTTTATCATAATACTTTCACATTCCTTGTGAGAAAAACTCTGGAAAAAACGCCGCCACCTGACAACACTCCGCCTCCCAGACTTTCGGCATAGAAACCAGAACGTTATAGTCTATTCCATAAAGTTTTTTTTAGAAGAAAAAGATGATCGAGCTATTAGGAAAGTTAGAAGAAATTTTCATACAAATAGAAAAAGAAGCAAAAAATTATCAGCAAACAGAGTCTCTTTTGTGTCCTCCAGGGTGTGGTCTCTGCTGTGAGTCGCATGAAGTACAGGCCTGCGTATTTGAAATGATGCCTGCTGCTATATATTTAATACAAAACTATCTCGACGAAAAATACTATTCTTTACTAGAAACAAAGCCTATACCAGAAATCTGTATTTTTTTTGAACCAGATAAACACCTGGAGGGATGCTGTTCTTTATATTCTAAAAGAGCAGTGATATGTCGTCTTTTCGGAGCGAGTAGGGTAAGAGATAAATATGGAAATCCTCGCTTAAGCGTTTGCAAAAAAATTCGCCAGCGGGATTCTCTTAAAATAGAAGAAATTTCGAAATCGCAAGATAGGATATTGTTATCTCCTGATATGGAATTCTGGCATCGTACTGTTTTAAATCTTGCCCCCCCTGAATACTCTATACTGATGCCTATAAATCAAGCTTTGAAAGAAGCATTACAAGTGTGCTGCTGGGAATTTCCTTTTTCTGGGCCGAATGGACCCGATTTACCTAAAGCAGCTTAAAATCGGGCATCGGTCCAAAATGATGTAGGGTTCGATTGACAATTTAATCATCATAATCGATTGGTCCGATGCCTGTTCTCTTTGGAATTTCAAGCTATTTCTGATTTGTTATTGTGTATCCATTCTGTCTGTAGGGCCTTTGATGTTGGCATCGAAAGTATTTTCGGCTTTCCAGGAGACGGTTCCAGGTTGTAGAAAAGAAATGCCAAAACCTTTATTTTGCAAAATCTGATTTTGAAACAAGGTTGGAGAACTGTTGTTCTTGAGCCGAATGCCATTAGCACTATTTTTAGAAATTTGATTTTTCTGAATTTTAACAGATGTGTTCTCTAAGAGCATACCATCTTCTTTGTTTTCATATATCGTATTTTCCGAAATTTCTCCTTTTGCATTTTTCAGCAGGATTCCTGTATAGTTTTGAGATACGATATTGGATGGCCCTACTATGATCTCGGAATTGTCTATCTCTATACCATTCCCCCCATTGTTTCCAATTTTGTTATGGCTAAGAATACCCTGGCATCCTTTTTCCAGGCGTATGCCTATCTGGGATTCCTGCACGGTGTTGTTTTCCAGCCTGGTTTGAAGTGTGCTGGAAAGAGTCAAGCCTCCCCCTTTCAGATCTTTGAGAATGCCTTCTTCGTATAAAGCAAGGCCAGAAATTTGATTTTTTTGAAATTGTATATGAGAAGAAGATTCTCCATAAACGGCATTTTTCTCTGTATCCTGGTTTTTAAACCAAGAGTCTTCTATGGAAATATTTTTACTGCCTGCAATCCATAGGGCATGTCCCTTCTGGGTTTTCACTTTATTCCCAAAATCGCTTTTCCCCAAAATGATCCCATGACATTTTAGAAGGCTTACTGCAGTAGCTTCTTGAGAAGTCATATCGTTCCATGTCATAAGAAAATCCCTGCAATCGCTCATAAAAAGGCAGGTTCCTGAAGTAGAAATGGTAGTTTGTGTAATAGTATTTTGAGAATTGTCATCTGAAAAAATGTCTTTCAGCAAGATTCCTTCTTTTGCTTGAATTTTGTTCTTATGCAGCTCGATTTTCATAGCTTTTTCTATGCTAATGCAAGGTACTGGAGCAAAAGTTTCTATTTCGCTTTCCTGTAAAGTAAAAAAACTAGAATTTTCGATTTTGATGGTTCCCAAGACCCTGGCATTGAGAACCACGATTTTTTGGGACTGTGTCTGTATTTTTAAAGCCTGTGCAGGATTCTTCAGTGTCATATTTTCCATCATGATATTCTGAGAATGCAGTAGAAACAAAGAAGGATTTTTTTCATCTTCACCTTGTATGCTTAGCTGTGCTATCTTACATGCAAGGCAATCCTCCAAGGTCAGAACGATTCCATGAGGAGCTTCCAGAATGGTTTCTTCGGAACCAAGTATTTCTATGCCTTCTTTGTTCGAGAGACGGAAATTGCCAGAATATTTTCCAGGGGAAAGGGATAGAATGGTAAAATTGTTTATACTTTGTAAAAGAGCTGTAAGATTATCAGAAGGCTTTACGATAATCCTGGTTTTTTCTATCTGATGTGCCCGAAAAAAGGAAAAGTCTTTCTGGTACCAAAAGAAATAGGCATAAAATACCAGAACAAAAACAAATATAGTACTCAGCAAAAGGCTACAAGATGTAGTGAAATAAGGAGGAGTAGGATTATTTTTCATGGTTTTCATTCTTTTTTATTTTAAATCCAAAGTTGTTGGAGATCAAAACTTTTTCTGCCTGTTTTGCCAGAAGATAAGGGTCGTTGCTTTGTTCTAAATAGGTAACATGAATTTCAGAAGGAAAGTATTTCTTTTTCAAGAGGCGAATTTTTTCTTCCAGATCATGGCTTTTGGCGCATGGAATTCCATCTATTTCTAAGACATCATTGACAAAACGCATATAAATAAAAACTGCATTGGCTGCTTCCTGGTTAGTTTTTTTCTGTGCATCAGAGGAAAATGTCAAAAAACTTCCTAAAAAAGCACCTGCTCCAGGAAAAAAATAAAGGACGTATGCAACCAGGGCCAATATCAGTAAAAAGAGCCATGATTTCCATCGTATTTTTTTTCTTTTTTTTTCATCCATAGTATTTCCTTTATTCTGCATGAATGATATAAGCGATTTTCAACTCATCCAGCATTTTGACCAGACTTTCAACGGTTCCTGAACGAGTTGGCTTGCCAGCAATATCGCTGATTTTCACAATCAAAAAATTGCTATTTTGTATTTTTATTTTATTCGTGCATTCTTGCTTCCAAAGCTCTTTGGGAATTTTTTCCGATTCTATATATAAGTCATTGCTGATGATCTGGATTGTCAAAGTATTGTAGATCTTTCCAGACGATTCTTTTCTATCGCTATATTTCCAGGAATAATGATCCAGCTCCTTTTGGATCTTTTCATTTCGTTCCTTAAGTCCTGTTATTTCCAACCTTTCGTTTGTCACAATTCCATGAGGTAAAATAATAAAAAAAGACAAAAGAAGGAAAATAATATCGAGCAAAGGAAGCATCCTCTTGGCTATATCAGGCTTTTTCATTCTTGTTTTCCTCTAAATTTTGTCTGCACCATTCTATCAATTCGCTAAAGTAAGCATGAAGATAGTTAAAGATCACCAGATTCAAGACAGCGAACATCAGCCCAAAAAAAGTGGTGGAAAGAGCAGGGGCAATTTCTATAGCAATCTGCTTTATTCCTGGGTTGGGAAAATCTGCAATGACCACGAGAGCATTCCTTAGCCCCCAGACGGTTCCTAAAAGCCCAAGAATAGGAAGAAGCTCGATCAGACTGGATAGATAGTTCATTTTAACTTGTGTTTTATGTAAATGCAAGCTGTCTTTTTGTGCCTTGCGGTAGAATGAGGAGCTAAAAGTCGTTATTCTTTTTAAAATCTGATAGACAAGGAGAAAGCTTCCTAAACCAATAATCATAAAATCTAAAAATGTAAGCTGGCTTTTAAAAAAAATTTCTTGTAATGCATTTTTGAAAAAATTTTCCATAATTTTCGCCTTTTCCAAAAGGTATTTCCAAAAGAGAAAGAAGATACTCAAAAATTTTACCACAGAGGACTAAAGAACGCTGAAAAAAAATATATAAAATTTTTTTTGCCTTCTATATCATCAACAATTTCTTGCTTTCTTTATTTTTTCCTGTATAATAAATTGAATTTAAGGTTTACTGGCTCTAACAGAATCTGTGGTATTTATAGTCCATAAAAAAATAAGGCTGAATACCGCCTGCTGAAGCAGATGCTATTATCATAGCACTG
>CALKWO010000053.1 GCA_938003875.1 uncultured bacterium | reverse complement strand
TACTTCTATCCGCTTAAAATACTTTTTTTCTTCCTAGAAGCTGCGGAACGTAGGTCAAATTAAGCTATTTTAAATTTAATCCGTGTGTAACTTGACAATGTGATGAATAGTTTCATTTTAGTTAGTATCCGTCCGATTTCAAATGAATTCTATAATTTTTTTAATTTTCTGCAATAATAGTAAATATAGCTCTGCGCAAAATGAGACTGTTTGGGCGGTTTGCATTTTCAAATTATTTTTTTCTATTTTATTTTGTATTTTTTGGTATTTTTGTTATATTGATTTTATATTTTATATCTTTTACAATATTGTGCATTGATTCCTGAAAAATGCTTATTCCATTAGGTGCTATTTATCATCCCTATATACAAAATATCTTGAATATGGAGAGAAGTATATGACACAAAATTCTTTTATAGAATCCAATCACCCTCAGCAGGCAGGGGGCAACGACCATCATCACAAAGCTTTTCTTGTTGGAATTGGAACTTCTCTTGGAAGTATGGAAGCATGCAAATCCTTTTTTTCTTCCATGCCTCCCAATACAGGGATGGCATTTGTTATAATCGTGCATCCTGATACAGGATGCAACAGCCTGACTACTGAAGCTATCAGCAGACATACGATCATGCCTGTAATTCAAGTAAAAGAGCGTATACCAGTCAAGCCAAATCATATCTATATAGGGATGCCCTATCAGAACCTTGTTTTAAGACATAAAGAACTCATTCCCTGTAAAATTTTAAAAACTGAGGGAGTCCATACTCCCGTGGATTTTTTTTTCCGTTCTATGGCTTTAGAACAACATGAACGCTCGATTGGCATTATTTTATCAGGAACAAGGGGCGATGGAACTATGGGAATCAAAGAAATCAAGGAATACGGTGGTCTTGTAATTGCACAATCCCCTGAAACAGAGCAGGAAAAAGCTATCCTACATAGTGCAATCAGCACGGGAATGATTGATTTTATACTTCCGATCAAAGATATGGGCAATGCCATCCTTAAATTTATCACCCATCCTTATCCTAATGGAGTACTAAGTGTTAATGGAACGGATGATATAGAACAAATACTGGAATTGATTCGCTCTCGAACCAACCACGATTTTCGCTGCTATAAACGCAGTACATTCATTCGCAGAATGGAACGCCGTATGAGCCTTCAGCAAATCGAGCGATTGCCAGATTATATAAAAACCCTGGAAAATAATCCGCGTGAAATAGACTCTCTTGTCAAAGATCTTTGGATTGGAGTAACTGGATTTTTTAGAGAGCAGCATGTCTGGGAAAAGCTGGGCAATTATATTCTTCCCATATTAGTGAACCAAATTGGTCATAGTACTCCTCTTAGAATATGGGTAGCTGGATGCTCAACAGGAGAAGAAGCCTATACGATTGCCATACTCATTGACGAAATGTTTACGAGAGTTAACCGAAATCTTAATGTGCAGATTTTTGCGACAGATATCGATGCGGACGCCATTGCCGTAGCTCGATTGGGAATCTATCCTGATAGTATCGCAACGAATGTGTCTCCTGAACGCCTGCAAAAATATTTCATCAAGGAAAATAGCCAGTATCATATTATACCAAAAATCAGGGAGGCTATTGTATTTGCAGTGCAAAATCTCATCAGCGATGCTCCATTTTCTAACATGGATATAATCAGTTGCAGAAACATGCTGATCTATCTGAACTCCCATGCTCAGAAAAAAGTCATTGAATTGTTCCATTTTGCTTTGAAAAAAGGGGGCTATCTGATTCTAGGCAGCTCAGAGACTATCGGATTCAGTCGGGAAATTTTTGAAGCAGTTTACAAAGAATTGCGAATCTATAAAAGCATTGGTATCCATGATGAACGTATCCAGATACCCATTATTGTACAACCTGATAAAATGCGAGGATTTGGTATGGGATTTCGTATAGAACGGCCTCAAAAAAGCTATGCCCAATTGATGCAATCGGAATTACTAAAAAGATTTGGCCCTGCCTCTGTTTTGATCAATAAAAAATTCGAGATTGTCAATTTCTATGGTCCGACTTTTGAATATTTTGATCTCCCCCAAGGTGATCCTGTGATGAACTTAATCTCCATGTCCAAGGAAGAGATACGCACAAAACTTCGGGCTATAGCTCACAAGGCAATCGATAGAAATGAAACCATTGTTGATTCTAGCATCCTCATCAAACGGGATGAAGCGTATAAAAGAATTCGCTTAACCTTCAGTCCTATTAGGGGAAAGGATGTTCAGGAAGATTTATTTCTCATTACTTTTGAAGAGGAAACGACATCAGAAGTGAATCCGCAGGTTTCTACAGAGATGATGGATGGGGAAGATTCTTTGGTAAAACAGCTTGAAGCAGAGCTGAAAGATACACGCGAAGATTTACAGAACACCATCGAAGAGCTGGAAACATTAAATGAAGAACTCAAGGCTTCCAATGAGGAAATGATGTCCATGAACGAAGAATTGCAATCTTCTAATGAAGAACTAGAAACATCCAAAGAAGAATTGCAATCTTTGAATGAGGAGCTAAACACAGTTAACACAGAGCTTTGTGAAAAAATAGATGAACTGGAAACATCCAACAACGACATGATCAACTTGATGAACAGCACGGATGTTGCCACCATTTTCCTCGATATAAATGCTACTATCCGTCGCTTTACTCCTTCTGCAAGGCATCTGTTCCATTTGATTCCTTCGGATATTGGCAGACCCATTGGCGATCTGGCGCAACGATTCCATGATGAAGATTTATGCAATGATACTCAAAAAGTCATCCAGACATTCACTCCCGCCACGAAAGAGGTCAAAAGCGATGAAGGCCTTTGGTTCATTCGAAGAATTCTACCTTTTTTAACTCAGAGCAAACGATTCGATGGTCTGGTGCTGACGTTTACCGATATAACTGAAATCAAAAAAAGTGAAATCGCTATTCTGGAGCGAGAAAAGCTGTTAAAGGAAAATAGCGAACTCTTGCTGGCAATTTTACATCATACTCATATCATGGCCGTTTACCTGGATGTACAATTTAATTTTATCTGGGTCAATGAGTCATACGCCAAGACATGCAATCATGAACCGTCTTTTTTTAAAGGTAAAAACCATTTTGTATTATATCCACATACAGAAAACCAAAAAATTTTTCAAAAGGTTATAGACACAGGCGAATCCTACTTCGCGCTTGCCAAACCTTTTGAATTTCCAGACCAGCCAGAGCGTGGTATCACCTATTGGGATTGGAGCCTGGTTCCAATAAAAGATATGGAAGGCGCAGTCACTGGCCTGGTGTTTACGCTGGTTGAGGTTACAGAACGCATAAGAGCAGAAGAATCCCTGAGAGAAAGCGAAAATCGTTACAGATCTCTCTATAATAAAACGCCCGTCATGTTGCATTCCATTAACAAACAAGGAAAACTGATCAGTGTTAGCGACTATTGGCTATATAAGATGGGTTATACAAGAGAAGAAGTCATAGGAAGACCGCCCAGTGATTTTTTGTCGGAGAAATCTCGCCAATATGCTATAGAATTTGGGTTACCAGAATTTTTTCGCACAGGGGTTGTAAAGAACATCTCCTATCAATTTGTTAGCAAAAGCGGAGAGATCATAGAAACTTTATTTTCAGCCATTGCCGACAAAGATCAAAACGACAACTTTGTCCATTCTTTAGCAGTAATTCTCGATATTACCGAACTCAAACAGATGGAAAATGCGCTTGCCAGGAACATGAAATTGCTCGAAGAAATGGAACGAATAACACATACAGGTGCGTGGGAATATGATGTAGAAACTAAAAAGCAGATATGGACGGATGAAACTTATGCTATACATGATCGGGATAAAAACAAATATGATCCTGATCATACTGAAGAAATCAGCCGATTTGAGCCTGGCTCTAAGGAAATTGTAATCAAGGCATTCCAGGATGCTATTTCCCAGGGAATCCCCTATGATCTTGATTTAGAGATGACTACGATTGCAGGTAAACATAAATGGGTAAGGGCAATATGCAATCCTTTAGTAAAGTCAGGGAAGGTAATAAAATTAAATGGAACGGTGCAAGATATTACAGAAAAGAAGCAAACACAGAAAGCATTAATAAATAGTGAAGAATGTTTGCGTTTTGTTCTTGAAAATTCGCTTGACGCAGCCTATCGTCGTAATCTACAAACCGACCGTTATGATTACATGAGTCCTGTGGTTAAACAAGTGTTGGGATGGTCGGAAGAAGAGATGAACCAAATGGATATACAGTCGGTTCTAAGGATGATTCATCCAGACGATCTTCCATCGATTCTCAGCGAAATAGAACGTACTAACGCCCTATGCCAGTCAGAAGGGAAAGCCACAGGAATGCTGGAATATCGTTTTCGAGATAAAGAAAGCAACTACCGTTGGGTTGGTGATTCTATCACAGTAATTTCCGATGCTAGAGGAAAACCGTTATATCGTCTGGGGATTATTCGAGACATCTCTGAGCGCAAGCTGGTCGAGGCGGAACTTCGCCAGGCAAAAGTCTCTTCCGAGGCTGCCAATCTTGCTAAAAGCTATTTTCTTGCTAACATGAGCCATGAAATCCGAACCCCTATAAATGTGATTATTGGGATGACTACGCTTCTTCGAGAAATAGATCTCTCTTGCAAAGCAAAAGAATATGTGGATATGATATTTCATTCATCGGAAATTCTTTTGTCTCTGATTGAAGACATCCTGGATTTTTCTAAAATCGAAGCTGGAAAAATCCATCTGGAATTCGTGGATTTTGATTTGAAAAAACTTCTTGATCAAACAATCGATATTCTGAAGCTAAAGGCATCAGAAAAATCTCTTTTATTAAAATGTCAGATGTCAGAAAGCATACCCCATTTTTTAAAAGGAGATTCCAGTCGCCTGAGGCAGGTAATCCTGAACCTGGTAAACAATGCTATTAAATTCACCCCAAAGGGAGAAATTGTTATACAAGTATTCCAGGAATCTGAAAGCGATACTCATATAACACTGAAATTTTCCGTCACAGATACTGGCATTGGCATTCCAACAGATCGGCTTAAACAACTGTTCAAGCCGTTTTCTCAGGTCGATGATTCAACAACTCGCAATTATGGTGGAACAGGGCTAGGATTGGCAATTTCTTCTAAAATTGTGGATTTGATGGGAGGCCAGATGGCAGTTTCCAGTGTGCAGGGAAAAGGAACCACTTTTTATTTTACAGTATCGCTGGAAAGGTCAAAAGAAATTCGAGAAACGCCTTGTGAATCAATGGGTAAAATTGCGATTTCAGACTCCTTATCCTCCTTGAACGGAATTCGTATTCTGCTGGCTGAAGATAACCAATTTAATCAGAAAATGGAGACGATTATATTAGAAAAATTAGGAGCACACGTCGAAGCTGTTTCCAACGGGAAAGAGGCAGTCGAAGCAGCCAGCAAAGGAAAGTTTGACATTATATTGATGGATATTCAAATGCCAGTGATGGATGGCCTGGAAGCAGCAAGAACTCTTCGTAAAGAAGAGAATGACATTCTTATTATTGCCTTGACTGCTAATGCTACTATAAAAGACAGAGAAAATTGCTTTGCAGCAGGAATGAATGATTATATATCCAAGCCAATTGATCGGAAAAAGCTGCTGGCTATTATATCCCGCCTTTTGAAAAAAGTTTCCTGAGGATTCTAAGATGGGGATTTGATGATTAAATTGTCAATCGACCTCAAAAGCCCAACGCCAGCGCAATCCCTGCGTCTTTTCTCAATATGCTGCTGCATAGATTGTAGCCGCAGGGTTGCGCCTAAAAAGTCATGTCTCCTAAAAAGCCCAACGCCAGCGCAATCCCTGCGTCTTTTCTCAATATGCGTGTTCTCTGTATCTTTAGGTTTAAGTTGGCGTTTCTGTTTTGGGCTTACGGCTTACTATTACTTTGCTGGCACGGAGTAAACGGTCGTAAAAGAGATAGCCTGTTTGTACTTCTTCAACTACAGTCATCTCAGGATGCTCTGCTGATTCTTTTTGCTGGATGGCTTCATGATAAGCAGGGTTGAATTTGCCTCCAACAGACTGGATTTTGTTCATCCCAAATTCCTGTAAGACTTTTAGAAATTCTTTATGCGCAATATCAATGCCTTCAAAAAATTTCTGTTCTGCACTATTCCCCTGGATCTGTGCACCAGCCTGGATAGCTGTTTCAAAAATGTCCAGTACACTCATTAGTTTACTCAATAATGGCTGGCTGGCATATTTTAAATAAGCAGAACGCTCTTTATCCGATCTTTTTTGAAAGTTTTCATACTCTGCTTTTAATCTCTGCAACGCATCCAAATAGAAGTTCGATGTTTGTGCTTTTTCTACCAGGGAAACGAGATCTTCATCGCTCATTTTGGCAAGAAGAGATCGTAGATTTTCCTGCTCTTCAGGGATTTCTTTCTCTCTGGATTGATTTTTTTCTGCCTGGCTTTCTACTTTATTTTCATGGACTTCAGGAGTGCTTTTATTTTTTTCTTCTTTATCAGAAGGGACGTTATTATTTTCTTCCATAGTTGAAAATCTCCGCTAGTTTTAGCAAATTTTTCTTTACTGTTTTTGTTTCAATAATGTTTCCATTTTTTCCAAAAATTCTTTTCGCATGGGCGTGATATTTTCTTCTTCCATTTTGGCAAATTTCTCTAAAAGGCCTCTCTGGTCTTTCGTGAGCTTTTTAGGGACTTCCACAATGACCTGTAAGCGTTGATCGCCTTTGCTTCTTCCCCTGATGCTAGGAAAACCCATATCTCTGATTGTCAGGATTTCTCCATTTTGTGTGCCTGCTGGAATGGTCAATTTGGCAGTACCATAGAGAGTCGGTACCTCTAATTTAGCTCCTAAGGTTGCCTGAGAGAAAGTAATAGGAAGCTGATATACAACATCATCATCCATTCTGGAAAAAAGAGGATGAGGTTTGATCTTGATTTCACAATAGAGATCTCCTCTGGAAACTCCAGGTTCCAAAGATTCTCCTTCGCCTGGTATTCTCATCTGCATACCATCTTCCACGCCTGCTGGAATTTTTATACTGATTTCTCTGTCTTTATAGACATGCCCTTTCCCCGAACACTCCTTACATGGATTTTCTACTATAGAAGCCTGGCCACGACACGTAGGACAGGTAGTTTGGAGGCTAAAAAAACCTTGTATCTGTTGTATTACCCCTCGTCCTTTGCAAGTAGAACATACTTTGCGGGAAGACCCCTTGGCGCATCCTGAACCTCTACATTCAGAACAAGGTTCTCTTCTTTGTATTTGAATGGTTTTTTCTACAGGTTTAGCAGACTCTATGAAATCCAAAGTAATGCTGGAATGGACATGGCTGCCTCGTCGAGATCCTCTGCCTCTTCCTCCAAAAGATCCAAAAAGTTCTTCAAAAATACTTCCACCTCCACCACCCCCTCCACCAAAAATATCGCTAAAGGCAGAGAAAATATCATCTACATTGCTGAATCCGCGGTTTCCAGAAACACCAGCATGTCCAAAACGGTCATACCGCTCTTTTTTTTCTGAATCAGACAGAACTTCATAGGCCTCGGCAGCTTCTTTGAATTTAGCTTCTGCTTCTTTATCTCCCGGATTTTTATCAGGGTGGTATTTTAGTGCAAGCTTACGATAAGAGGATTTTATTTCCTCTGTCGTGGCACTTCTGCCAACCCCTAAAACTTCGTAATAATCGCGTTTTTGAGTCATAGTTTAAATATCCTTATCTATAAAAAAAACTCGCTGTAACCCTGATTTTAAAAATCATGGATAAAAGCGAGTTTTTGGTCACAACAATATTGATCAATAGCAGGGATTATATAACGCTTCCCATTACCTGGCTTTTTTTATCTTTCAGCTCGGTCACAAGGGTCTCCGTTGTAAGTAACAGGCCTGCAACACTGGCAGCTTTTTGTAAAGCAGTACGCAGTACTTTTGCAGGGTCCAAAATTCCTGCCTGAATCATATCTGTATATTGACGGCTGTTGACTTCAAAACCATAGTTTACATCATCTTTTGATAGGATTTCTGCAACTACGACAGAACCATCCTGTCCTGCATTTTGAACAACCTGACGTGTGGGATAGGATAGAGCTTTTTTCAAAATCTGGATAGCAAAGGCTTCATCGCCTTCAAGCTTCAGAGTATCCAAAGCTTTCATGGCTCTCAGGTAGGTCACTCCACCTCCTGCGACTACACCTTCTTCTGCTGCTGCTTTTGTAGCGTGAAGAGCATCTTCGACTCTGGCTTTTTTCTCTTTCATTTCACTTTCTGTATGAGCACCTACTTCAATGACGGCAACTCCGCCTACCAGTTTAGCAAGGCGTTCCTGCAATTTTTCACGGTCATAGTCAGAAGTAGTTACTTCAATCTGACGGCGAATCTGGCTGATTCTAGCCTGGAGATCTTTCAGCTCGCCATTTCCTTCGATAATGGTGCTGTTGTCTTTGGTGATGGTTACTTTTTTAGCACTTCCAAGATCGCTCAGCTCTACTTTGTCTAGCTTGATTCCCAGATCTTCTGTAATCAGCTTGCCGCCAGTAAGTATGGCAATATCTTCCATTATGGCTTTACGACGATCACCAAAGCCAGGGGCTTTCACTACACAGCTTTGCAATACTGCGCGAAGTTTATTGACAATCAGTGTTGCGAGGGCTTCACCTTCTACGTCTTCAGCGATAATCAGCAAAGGTTTTCCTGCTCTTGCTACTTTTTCCAAAACAGGTAGAAAATCTTTCATATTGGAGATCTTCTTTTCATAGAGCAAGATATAAGGATTTTCAAAATTGACCTGCATTTCTTCTGTGTTGTTCACAAAATAAGGAGAAGCATATCCTTTGTCAATTTGCATACCTTCTACAAAACGAAGTTTGGTCTCTATACCTTTGGCTTCTTCTACTGTAATGACTCCATCATTGCCTACTTTTTCTACTGCATCTGCGAGCAAGTTACCAATGACTTTGTCATTATTGGCCGAGATAGCTCCGACATTGGCGATTTCAGATTTGTCTTTTACTTTATGGGAGAGCCTGGCTATTTCATTAACGAGAACTTCGACTGCCTTGTCAATTCCTCTTTTCAGGCTGACTGTGTTTACTCCACTATTGATATATTTGAGGCCTTCACTATAGATCGCTTCTGTAAGCACGGTAGCGGTAGTCGTTCCATCACCTGCAATATCCGATGTCTTGGATGCTGCCTGGTATACCATTTTAGCACCCATATTTTCAAAAGGATCTGGCAATTCGATTTCTTTTGCTACTGTTACACCATCATTGATGACGGTTGGGCTGCCAAAATTTTTCTGGATAGCCACGTTGTTTCCTGCAGGCCCCATAGTTACTTTTACGGCTTTTGCAAGTTTGCCTAATCCGACCTGGATTTTCTTTCTTGCTTCTTCTTGGAAAAAAAGCTGCTTGGCTGTCATTTATAATTATCCTCCCTTGAGGTTAAGTCTTGGTTTTTATTTTTTTGAGGTTTTTACAAATTTTGTGGTAATATAAAAAATATTTTTTAGCTAATTTACCACAAAATTTGTGATAACATGTAGTTGGGAAAAGAATTTTTAGCTCAATCTTGCTAAAACTTCATTCTCTCGAAGTATCTTATATTCTTTACCATCAACCTTAACATCTGAGCCAGAGTATTTGCCAAAAATAACTCTGTCTCCTTCTTTGAGGATGGGTTTTGCTCTTTCGCCATTATCCAGAAGTTTGCCTGAACCTACGGCTACAACTTTTCCTCTTTGTGGTTTTTCTTTTGCAGTATCAGGAAGTACGATTCCACCCAATGTTTTTTCTTCTGCTTCTTCTAATTCTACTACGATTCTGTCATCTAATGGATAAAGTGCCATATTGAATCTCCTCTTATAGAAGTCGTTTTTATTTTATGGTTTATTAAAAGAATAAAAATACGATTACATCATGTCATCATAATCAGCCATATCACCGCTGCCACCCAAATTAGGGTTGTCTTTTTCATCTTTAGGCAGCTCGGCTATCATGCAATCTGTTGTTAAAAGAAGAGTTGCTACACTCGCTGCGTTCTGAAGGGCAAATCTTGCAACCTTAGTAGGATCGATGATGCCTGCTTCGATTAAATCAGTATATTGATTTTTTTCTGCATCATATCCATAAGGCCCTTCTTTTTCCATGACTTTTTTAAGAACAACCTGTCCTTCACCGCCTGCATTTTCTACAATCTGGCGTAAAGGTGCAGTTAAAGCGAGCTTCATAATGTTAGCCGCAAATTTTTCATCGCCCTGGAGTTCTTTTTCTACTTCATTTATAACAGGAAGTGTTCTGATGTAAGCGACTCCACCACCTGGCAGAATGCCTTCGTCCAAAGCTGCTCTGGTTGCATGAAGAGCATCGTCGATTCTTGCCTTTGCTTCTTTGAGTTCGATTTCTGTTGCCGCTCCAACGTGAATTTGTGCTACTCCACCAGCGAGTTTGGCAAGTCTTTCTCTGAGTTTTTCTTTATCATAATCAGAATCTGTTTTTTCCAGTTCCTGACGAATCTGTTTCACTCTTTTTTCGATGGTATTGGACTCTCCAGCACCTTCTATGATAACGGTTTCATCGGAAGTTACTCTTATTTTTTTCGCTCTTCCCAGTTCAGCAATAGAAATTTTTTCTAAATCTTTACCGAGATCTTTAAAGATAGGCTGAGCATTGGTAAGAATGGCAATGTCTTCCAACATGGCTTTACGGCGATCACCATATCCAGGACTTTTTACAGCACAGCAAGAAAGGATGCCGCGCATTTTGTTGACGACCAATGTCGCCAGGGCTTCCCCTTCTATATCTTCGGCAATGATAAAAAGAGGTTTTTGTGCTTTGGAAATTTTTTCTAATAAAGGAATAAGCTTTTTGATAGAAGAAATCTTGTCTTCATAGATCAAGATATAAGGATTTTCCAAAACAACTTCCATATCATCCTGGTTGGTCACGAAATGGGGAGAAATATAACCTTTATCGAATTGCATTCCTTCTACGACTTCTACTTCGGTTTCCATACTCTTGCCTTCTTCAACGGTAATAACACCGTTTTTCCCTACTTGCTTCATGGCTTCAGAGATCATGGATCCGATTTTTGTATCGTTGTTGGCAGCAATACTGGCAACCTGAGCAATTTCTTTGGAGTCGCTCTCTGGGATAGGCTTGGAAATTTTAGCAAGTTCTTTGACGACTGAGCTGACGACTCTATTGATTCCACGGCCTAAAGCCATAGGGTTGACCCCTGCTGTGACGTATTTGGCACCTTCCAGAAAAATGGCTTCTGCTAAAACGGTTGCCGTAGTTGTTCCATCTCCAGCAGTATTGGAAGTCTTGGAAGCAACTTCTTTGACCATCTTGGCACCCATATTTTCAAAGCGATCCAAAAGCTCGATTTCATCTGCTACGCTAACACCATCTTTGGTGATATTGGGTGCGCCCCAGCCCTTGTCCAATATAACATTCCTGCCTTTAGGGCCTAAGGTTACCTTTACTGCCTGAGCAAGTTTCTTTACACCTTTGCGCAATGCTTCACGCGCTTCTTGCTCAAAAGCTAATTGCTTCGCCATAGACTAAGTCTCCTTTCATATTTTTTTGATTAAAAGATTTTCTTTTTTTAATCGAACATTGCCATATTTTTTAGAATATATTTTCTATCTAGCAAAAAATATACCTAAAAAAAGAAAAAATTCAATATCTTCTTTTATAACGAGTTGCAGAATTTTTTCTTTTTGGCTTGCAGGCTATTTTTTTGTCATAGTGGCAATAAATAAAAATCTTCCATTTGCAAGATTGCCATTTTGACAAATCCCTTTAGAGAATATTGAGCAATTTCAGTAATATAGAAGGCCATAATCAGGGAATTCCCGATTCCTTTCCTCTTTCAAATACAATATAAGAGTATTATGGATTGTCTCCATTCATTGTTAAACAAAAAATGTAAGGATATCAACGATTATGAAATTTAAAACATGGTTAGGTGCCATTATTTTTTTTCTATTTCCATATATTCTTATTGCTCAAGAAAAAGTGGATTGCCTTAAATGTCATGGTGATACTTCCCTTAAAAACAAAAAGGGAAAGTCTGTATTCGTTAATAAAAAAGCATTATCTGAAAGCGTTCATGCTGAAGCTGACTGTACTGATTGCCATAGCCAATCCTCTGATTATGAAAAAATCCCTCATTTTAGTCTTTATCGTAAAGTAAATTGCAGTGAATGTCATGAAGATGCAGTAAAAAGTTTTATTGATAGTTTTCATGATATTGCCCGATCTAAAGGGAATATAAAAGCTCCAAACTGTATTTCATGCCATCAGTCTAAAACCTATAGAGATAACCACAGCATACAATCTTTAAGTGTTCAATCTGCTGAAAGTGCTTGTCGTGAATGCCATATAAAAGAAACTAATTTATATGAGTCAAGTGTTCACGCTATAGCGGCTAAAACTACTGATTCAAATAGTCCTGGATGTGTAAGCTGCCATCCAACTCATAGTAAATTATTGCCTCCTTCGACTGGTGCAGTTAATTTGTTATGCAATAAATGCCATATTGATGCAATGAAAACCATTAATAATGGAATACATAATAAAGTTCAACAAAAAATAGAAGGAGTTATGTCTTGCGCCTCTTGCCATGATGTACATGCTGCCCATAAACCCCATCGAGATGAGCGGACACTAGAAGCCTGCCAGAATTGCCATCCAGGATATAAAGAAAAATTTATTGGTTCTGTACATGAGCAGTTGATTAACAAAGGGGAAATGAGCTGCCTTTCATGTCACCGTAGTCATCAAGTTCAAGATACTAAAGAATCGGAAAATTATGGTTGTGGTGTTTGTCATAAAAAAGAAGAGGAAGCATATCGTAAAAGTGCTCATCGTATTGCCCGATTAAAAGGGAATACTGTTGCAGCAACTTGTTCTAGCTGTCACTCAGGACACCATATACTACCTGCTATAAATGAAAAAAGCCCAGTGAATTACAGGCAAATTCCCAAAACGTGCGGAAGTTGTCATGGCGATACGGCTATTATCACAGCAGATTACGTCCGTTTACCAATTTCTATCCCTCGCTATAATGAATCTGTACATGGCAAAGGTTGGAAAGAAGGAAATCGTACAGCAGTCTGCATTGACTGTCATGGTATCCATGATTTACAAGGCGGGTCCTCATTAAACAGTTCCATTAACAAGCAGAATTTAGCTAATACTTGTGGTAAATGCCATGAAAAAGAGGCAAAAGACTATGCTACATCAATACATGGGCGTGCCGTTGCTCATGGGCTTTATGATAGCCCTAGCTGCACGGATTGCCATGAAGAACATCTCATACGCAAACATAACGATCCATCTTCACCCATAAACAGAGCCAATCTTTCTAGCATGACATGTGCACGTTGCCATGAAAATGCAGAGATGGCTGCTAAATATGGACTTCCTGTAGATGTTATTAAATCTTATGAGGATAGTTATCATGGATGGGCTGTAAAAAGAGGTTCTCAGTCTGTTGCAATATGCACTGATTGTCATAATATTCATGCAATTGGAAATGTACTTGATCCATCTTCATCAATTCATAAATCCAACGTAGTAAAAACTTGTGGAAAATGTCACCAGGATTCTAATGAAAAATTTGCGGCCAGCTATACTCATGTGCTTGCCAGGGGGAAATGGATGATTCACGATTGGGTACGTTTGTTCTACTTATGGCTTATTGCTCTTGTTTTGGGAGGTATGTTTATTCATAATGCCATTATTTATATTTATGAATTAAGGCAGCATTACTCACAACAACTATGCGAAGCATCAGTGCGTCGATTAACAAAAATTGAAATTATACAGCATACACTATTATTTGTTACCTTTTTTGGTCTTGCATTATCTGGATTTGCTCTTAGATACCCAGATTCCTGGTGGGCCCAAGCGTTAACTTCCATGGGATTTGATGAAGAAATAAGGCGTATATCTCATCGTATTATGGCATGTTTGCTTATAGGAACTTCGGTTTTTCATGCATTTCTTATAATCATGACACGTCGTGGACGATTATTACTCAAAGCCATGATGCCTAAGCCAATAGAAGATACAAAAGAGGCTACAGGAAATATTCTTTTCCATCTTGGTTTGAAGAAACATAGGCCAGAATTCGGTATGTTTGATTACACTCATAAATCCGAATATTGGGCACTTATATGGGGAACGATAATCATGAGCATCACTGGCTTTGTGCTCTGGTTTCCAGCCCTGGCAACACAGTATTTTCCTGCATGGATCGTTCGTGTATGTGAAACAATCCATTTTTATGAAGCTATATTGGCTGTATCTGCTATCTTGATCTGGCATTTCTTCTTTGTGATATTAAGGCCCAGTGTATATCCCATGAGTTGGATATGGATCAATGGACGTATGCCACTTAAAGAATGGAAGCATAATCACCCTAAGGCTGAGAAGGAAATGCAAGGTTCTATTGAAATGATTCCACCAGATAAGAAATCGGAATTAAGGAATCAGGATTAAGTAAGTTAACCATTTCTCATTTACAGCACTTCTCATTTGGATTGTATACAAAATTAGGCAAAATTTGAACCACGGATAGACACAGATGAACACAGCGAGGCTGACGCATCGCTGTGTTCTCTGTCTCTCTGTGGTAAAGTTTTAAATTATGCCCGTTCGCAGAATAGAAGCTTAAGCTTATAAAATCCTCTTTTCAGAACCCAAAAAGCCGATAGTCATGTAATGAATGAAAACCGCGTATTTTCCGCCTATTTCCAGAGGCGATAGACTTGGGATGAGGGATAGTAAAAGGTCAAGATTTCCAGGCTGGAATGCCCTTTTTCGCCCATTGTCTTTGCCCCATACTGGCATAGCCCTACCCCATGCCCCCATCCTTTTCCTTCAAACACGATGCCTTCAGGTCTGGATTCCATCGTAAAGAGGGTACTTTTTAATTTATTGGCACCTAAATCATGGCGCAAGTCAGATGCTTTTATGGAGCAAGTTTGGGAATTGCCGAAAAAAGCTTTCAGACTCAGGACTCGTTTTGCCTTGTCTGTTTTTTCTATGCTGATTCCTTGGAAGGGGGGAGGAATTTTTCTGTCTTTTAGAAAATTTGTTAAAATTTCAGGATCTACTGTATAGGCCCAGGAGTAATGAGGGCTTGTCTTGCAAAAGGGGCATTCACGGCCACTCAAAGGGGAAATATCGTAATAGTCAAAAACATTGTGGGCATTGGCTGTGTGGCCTCCGCAGGTACTATGGAAGAAAGTCTTGAAAAGACGATTTTGATAGAGAAGAATCATGCCTCTGGTTTTCCTGACTATGGCCTGGGATTTTTCATTTTCTTTGCTGGCACCTTTATAAGCCTGACTTGCTGTGCTATCATATACATCGAAAAAAGTTTTTTTCTGGTTGGCTTTTTCATGATATGCAAAGCTTCTTGCAATGATGGCTTGTGCTTCTAAGGTAGATTCAGGCCAGGACAGAAGCATTTCAGATCCAATGACACTGCTGATATAGTTTTCTATAGACAAGACATTCACCAGGAGAAAGCGGCTGCCGTCCATCAGACAAAGAATATCTCCCCTATAAGGAATTCCGTTAACCTGAATCAGTGCATTTCCCTGATTCTTGATTTCTAATCTCTCTGTAAGGTATTTTTTACCATTTAGCCAGATTCCTCCTTCTTTGCCCATAAGCCTGGCTGGCTCTAGTTTTTTCCCTTCCTGGACGAGGCTACCATCATGATTCAGAATGGTATATTCTCCTGTGGTTTCAATGGTATTTTCTTTATTGACTGCCTGGGTCAGACATACTCGTATCGAAGGTTCTTTCTCCAGATTTTTTTGGGCACTTTTTCCAAAGCAACCGACTAGAAACAGAGTACAGAACAAAACAAGAAATATAGTTTTCATAGATTAAGCCTTTGTAAGAAAACCTGAAAACGATCTGCGATGGTAAAGATACCATTCTGCAAGAAGAATGAAAAATGCTATGAAGGCAAAAGCCTGCCAGATTTCTTTGGTAACAGGCTCTAAATTTTGTTGGGATGTTTTTTCTCCTGGAAAAAGATCCTTTCTGGGAGATACGGTGCTTTCCTGCTGAGAAAAAAAATTGGCTGCCAGAGTTTGTCTAGGGACTCCAGTGGCTTGTATATCATAAAAACCTGCATAGTGAGCCTGAGAAAAAATAGGACTGTCCAAAGGGGAAGCAGGCAGAAAAAATTTTTTACCTATGGGGTCTATGATCTGGATTTCTGCTATTGTTTTAGGCATAGAAATCTCAAAAGATTCCCCTGTCCGTATGTTATTCTTAGTTTGCTTTTCTAAAAGCCATTCTATGGTATTTGCCATAAACAAAGGAAAAGAAAGCTTTAGGGGCCAATCTGAGTGCAAAAGATCGAAAGCAATTATGATATAGTCTTGCTTCCCTCTGGTAAAAGAACCTATAAGAATATGGTTTTGCGATTCTAAAATCGGTACAGTATCCAGGGGCCAGAGGAGATTCATGGCTTTTTTCAAAGAAAGTTTTCTCATATCCACAAAACGCATCGAAGGATGAAACTCATTCTGATCCGTGATGTTCAGAAGCGAGCCTGAATTACTCTGAATCTCCCCTTGAACTTGCAAACCAGGCAAAAACGGCATAGAATGGATAAAAAGATAGCCTCCTGAAGGCAGCTTTTTATCAGGAGAGCAGTTGTCAAAAACAACCACATCGAATTTTTTTTCTTCTTTCTGATACTCTTCGCTGCTGAGAATGCTCAAATCGCTTTCATAGCTTGCCAATACTCTTTGCAAAAAAAAGTTTCCTTTGGTAACAAGGGCAATAGAGGGCTTTTGCTTTGCCTGAACAAAAAAATAGGCTTTATTATCAAGAGCCAGATAGTCTTCGCCTTGTGTAAGAACAAAGCTGGCCTCTACCCTTCCTTCCTGAACAGGAAGGTTTGGGAAAAAGACACCGATAGTGTCTCCTGGGCCTAGATCTACTGTTTTAATCTCTTGCAAAAGTGCCTCGCCATTTATGTAAAGCTCTATATAGCCTTTCGCTGGTTTATCCCCTAAATTTTGGATCTTGGCAAAGCCTTGCTGCTTGCCCAGTTTGTCACTTCTTATTTCAAAGCCTAAAATAGCAACATTAGCCGATTTTTCGCCAAGCAATAGAAACTTAGGAAGAACTATTTTGGTCTTTTTTTTGTTTTTTTCTAAGAGATATTGTTCCTTGATCTTGTCCCAGTCGGGAATGATTCCGTCTGTGATGATGTATAAAGTAGAAGAAGGTACCTTTTCCAGCATACTCTGTGCTATCAAAAGAGCCTCTTCTATTCTGGTCTCTTCCTGCAATGGAGAAAGAGAACGAATGCGTTCTTTCAGCAAGGATTTCAAGCCTGTAAAGGATTGATGGACAGTAGCATGCTTTGCAAAAGAAATAATCATAGCACTATCGCCATCCATCAAATCATCTACTATTTTTTCCGCCAGAGATTTGGCTTTATCCATACGAGAAATATCTTCTGCTTCTTTAGTCCCCATGCTCGCAGAGCGATCTATCAGCAAAACTATCTTTTTTTCCTCTTTTGTTCTGGAAGCCAAAAAAGGTCTTGCCAAAGCCAGAATCAAAAGTGCCATCAAAAGAAGCTGAAAAAAAAGCAAAAGATTTTTCTTTAAACGAGCAAAAAGACTATTCACTCTGGTATCTTCGATCACTTTCTTCCAGAGCAAAGTAGAAGGAATCAGACATTCATCTCTTTTTAGCTTCAAAAAATAGAAAAACACAATTACAGGAAGAAGTAAAAGCCACCAAAAGGCTGAAGGATCAAGAAACAAGTTTAGTATCATGGCTTTATAATCGTTGGAAAAGTAAATTTATCTTTGCAAGCTGGACAGGATACACGTTTGCCCTGAAAGGAAACAGGGCCAATCACTTCTTTGCCGCAATGAGGGCATGTGCTAGATACCTTTTCTTCTGAAGCAAAAGATTTATCCTCTTTTGGTATCATACGAAGGTCAATGCGATTCATTGTTTTGTGCATTTCGTCCAGCATGCTCTCTAAGGGTTGCAGATTTTTTTGTGATTTTTCTATCTCTGTGGACTTGACAGACTGGAAAGTAGACTTGATTTCGTCCGCCATTTGTCTGATTTCCTGGGATATGGCACTTTTCAAATCTTTTTTGATATTGACTATCGCGCTTTCCAGACTTTCCTTGATATTCTGCACTGCAATTTCCATACGATCTCTGACATAATCCTTGATTTCCTGGGTAATGCTAGAAGACTCGTAAGAGGGACGTGGACGTTCCTGAATTTGTCCTATCTGGCTGAGAGATGCCTTCATCTGAGCGATGGAGGCAACGAGTTCGCCCATGTTCTTACCTAAAATTTCCTGGCTTCCTGTCCAGTGGTCGTCTAGTTTTAAGCCGAATTTTTGCCAGCTTTGCTGCAAAGCATGAATTTCAGGAACTAAAGCAGTTTGAAGCTTGGCGAATTCTGCCGTTTGCTCTCTGTTTGCTTTCAATAGTTCCAGAGAATGCTGAGACACAAGAGATAAATCCTGGCGGAAGAGTTCTATGTATTCTTTGATCTTGCGGTTGCTCGCAGGAATGCTCTCCACAACTGCGGAAAAATTTTCAGGAATATTGAGCTTTTCTGGAAGATGCTGTAGAATCTGTAAGCTTTGAGCTAAATTTTTTACTCCTGAAAGAATATTCTTGAATTCCTGCAAATTCTCCTGTACAGGATTTTCTGTGTTTTTAGCATTCATTTCCTGGATGCGATACAGTTGTCCAGAAAATTCCTCTATTTTATTGGAAAGAATGCTCCAATGTTTTTGAAAAGATTCCTGGCTCTGCAAGTGGATGGTTTCCAGGTTAGAAATTTTTTTCTGGCTTTGTTCCAGGTTAAGAGAAAGTTCCCGCAAATTTTTTTCCAGATTCTCTGGTATTTTTTGTCCGTTCGATTCCAAATTTTTCCTGAATAGCTCTATTTCCTTGAGAGTTTTTTCTTCCAGGCTCTGCAAATCCTGATGAAACAGATCTCCTAATTTTTTCAAGAATTCTTCCTGTCTGGACTGTGCAGGAATCTGTTGTATATTTTTTTGAATCTCTTGCAAAGAATTCAAGACCGTGGAAGAAAGTTTCTCTTGTCCCATTTTCTCCAAATGAGAGGAGACATTTTTTAATAAAAGTTCATACTGGACAATATCTTTTTGCAATTGTGCAACCTGTTGCTGGAGATTTTCGCTTTGCTTTTGTGTTTCTTCGCTATGCTTTTCTGCTTGTTTCTGGAAAAAGGTTTGGCAATCGAGAAAAATTTTATTCAAATTCTCCTGTAGTGCATTCAGCATCAAGGCCTGCTCCTGGATTTTTTTCTCTTCATTTTCCAGGATTTCTTTTAAAGTTTGAAAAAAAGTATCGCCTTTTTGCGTATATTGCTGGACTTTATCTATACTTTCCACTAAATGGGTATAATTTTTTTTGGTTTCTTCTTGAAAAACAAGAAGGCTTTTTACATGATCTACAAGGTAACGCTGTGTTTTGGAAACTTCTTCTAAAGGTTTGAGTGATTGGCGTACTTCGCTCAGGGCTGAGCTGGAAGAACCATAAGCGGTATCTCTTAGCTGCTGGTATTGCATTTCTCTGAGTAAAGTTCGAGCTAACTTTTCCAGAGTCTCCTCTGGCACTTTCCCTTCCAGTTGAACCAGCACTTCTTTCATAAAAGGCATAAGGTTTTCTGGAATATTATTCACGTAATTCCCTTTCTGATAAAATCTTCTATCGGAGCATTCCGATTTCTCGTAAGTATTTTATAACCAAATCTTCAAAAGATTGTTGGTTGCTTGTATATAAATAAAATATATCGTGTTTGTTGGCCCAATCATGTATTTTCTGGATATATCCCTGCAAAGTAGACTGATAGCTTTTTAGTAAAGCATCGCTAATGCTTACATCTGTAGGGAAAAAGGTTTCACTGTCTACCAGGCGCAAGTCGCCTGCAACAACAGGACGAATTTCCTCCTGGGATAGAATATGAAATAAGAATGTATCTCTGGAAGAGGTAGCAAAAAAAGATAGAGCTTTTTCAAAACCTTCTTCATTCATAAAATCGGAGAGCAGGATCACGATACCTGGACTTTTGAGCTTCATGGCAAAAGAACGGCAGGATTTATATAAATCCGTGATTCCCTCCGTAGCACAGGGAATGCTTTCCAGAAATTCCAATACTCTCCAGGAGGCTTGCTTTCCCCTGGTAAGAGGCAAAAAGTAGTCTAAATCAGAACAAAATGTTCCAATGGCTACTCGATCCATGTTTATTAAAGCAATATATGCTAAAGCTGCAAGCAATTTTTTACTATATAAAAATTTTTCTGGGCTGCCAAATTTCATGGAGGGAGAGCGATCCAGTAAAAGACAAATATTCAAATCTTCTTCTTCCTGAAAGAGCTTGACCAAAAGCCGTTCCAACCTCCCATAGATATTCCAGTCCAGAAAGCGCAAGTCATCTCCTGGTGTATAGTCTCTGTAATCCGCAAATTCTATGGAAACACCTTTTTTTTTACTCCGCCTTTCTCCCTTCAATAAACCGCGAAATACTTTTCGGGAAAAGAGCGAAAGCTGTTCCAGCTTGTTCATAAACTCTTTATCCAAAAAATTCTGTTCTGCCATTTTGCCCTTTTCCTTTGTTACAAGATTAATTTATATCAATAAAAATAGATTTTAACAAAAATATCGGAAAGTGGCAATAGGCAAGATAAAATAGCGGATGAAGTAGTTTATTTTTCCCGCGGAATGCTGGATAGTTTTTTCTGGCTATCTTTGGATAGCTTTGATATACTCTTTAGTATAGTATTTTGTATATTTTTTTTGTGAGAATGTAGGAGAAAATGTTATGGTTTTTGGTCTTATGGATATTGTTGTTTTTGTTATTTTTGTCATCTGCGTTGTCAGCATCGGTATGCTGATGAGCCGTAATGGCAAAACCGGCGAAGACTATTTTCTTGCAGGACGTGGTTTGAGCTGGTGGTTGATAGGATTTTCTTTGATTGCAGCAAACATTTCCACAGAACAATTCGTAGGAATGACAGGAAATGCTGCAAGCCATGTGGGTATAGCCATTGCCAGCTATGAATGGATGGCAGCCATTACGCTGGTAGTTGTAGGATTTTGTTTTCTGCCTTATTTTTTAAGAGCAGGAATCTATACAATACCAGAATTTTTGGAATATCGCTATAATGCTACAACAAGAACCATCATGGCAGTTGCTACCCTTTTCATTTACATGCTTCTGCTAGGGTCAGTAACCTATTCTGGGGCTTTGACCATACGCACTCTGGGTGCTATGACAGGCTACCATGTTACCCTTTCGTTTGCTGCTCTGGTGATTGGTATCATCGCTATGCTCTATGTTTGCGCTGGTGGTTTAAAAGCCTGTGCCTGGGCGGATTTAATCCAGGGAAGTGCCTTGATTATAGGTGGTGGTGTCATCATGTTTTTTGCTTTCCAGAAGCTAGGCAGCGTGCAGGAAGCTTCTCAGGTTTTGGATATTACAACAGGTGCTGTAACGGTTGTGCCTTTGGAACAGGCAAAAGGAGCCATGGAGCGTTTTTTCGATCTTAATAAAGTTCGTATGAATATGTTCCTGCCTTCCAACGATAGCGTTTTGCCCTGGACCGCCCTTTTGCTCGGTCTGTGGATACCTAATTTTTACTATTGGGGCTTGAACCAGTATATCACGCAAAGAACCCTGGGCTCTGCTTCTCTGGCACAAGGACAAAAAGGAATTGTTTTTGCTGCTTTCATGAAATTGATCATTCCTTTTGCTATCGTTATCCCTGGCATCATTGCCTTCAACCTTTTTGCCAAAGACATGCAAAAAGAAGCGATTTATGATAATGCCAAAGTCTTTGCCAAATATCTCAAAGCCAATCCTCAGACTCTTTTCATAGAAAAAGCCGTATCCCCTCAGCAAGAAGCAATAGATTCCTGGAAATCAGAAAAATTCATGATTGCTATCTTCGATGATGCAGAGGCCATGAAAAAAGTCAAGATTGCCAATCCCTTTGTACTTCCTATTGAAAAAGCAGAATTTGAAGCTACTTCTGTATCCCAGTTCACTGTTTTCGAAACAGAAGACAAATCTGCAAAAAGTGCTTTCCCATCTATTATAGCGGAAATCGAAGTCTATAACCAAAAAGTAAAAGAGCAGGCTAAAGCAGCAAACGCAATGCTCACAAGCGAGAAGTTCATCGCTTACAAATACGATACCGCTCTGGCTCAGCTTCTAGGCAACGTACTTCCTCAGGGAGTTGGTCTTGTAGGTTTTGTACTGGCAGCTTTACTGGGTGCAGTCGTAAGCTCTCTGGCAGCCATGCTCAATGCTGCCTCTACCATCTTCTCTATGGATATCTATCAAAAATACATATCGCCCAAAGCATCTCAGAATGCTCTCGTCCGAGTAGGCCGTATCTCTGTAGTCTTATTTACCATCATTGCCATCTTTATGGCACCCCAATTAGGCAATCCTAAAATCAGCCATAGTATATTCACGATAATTCAAGAAGGACAGGGTTTTATTTCCCCTGGTATCCTGGCTGTTTTTGTATTCGGATTCCTTTTCCGCAAAGCTCCTGCTATGGCAGGTGTATTGGGTCTTCTCACCAACATCGTAGCCTATGGTTTCATGAAACTTGTTTTTCCTGATATACAATTCCTGAATCGTATGGCGATATGCTTTGGCTTGTGCATTTTTGTCATGGCTTTGATTACCGTTATCAAGCCTCTGGCCGAGCCAATCCAATTCAAACAAAATACCACCATCCGCCTGGAAACATCCAAAGGTGCCCTATGGATGGGTATTGCTGTGGTTGTTGCTACTCTAATACTCTATGTTGTTTTCAGCCCGCTTGTTTTAGCTCAATAGTGTGATAGTATCCATTCCCAGGAGAAATATCCTGGGAATGGTAGATTCCACCTTTACAGTGCAATTTTTTCGAACGAGGTAAAAATTGAAAAACAATCTAAAATTTTTAAGCCCTAATTCCTACCTTGCCTTTATAGGAGGAATAGTAAGTGGTAGTGCTTTTTATGCTTCTTTGTATTTTATTGCCATGAAGTATTTTCATTGGCCTGTAGAAAGGCTGCTTGGGCCTAATGTCTCGAAAGGAATTTCTCTGGATATGGGGCTATACCTCATGCTCTACGTGCTTTTCTTTTGGGGTATCATATTGATTTTTCAAAAAAACAGTCTTGTTGGCTATGAATATCAGGCACTTAGTTCTGTGGAACAAAATTTTCAAAGCTCTACTATTATTAGCAAACGAGCAGAACTGGATAACTTGCGCTCCACCATCAGTCATGGGAAAGATGCAGCGCGATTCCGAGGCAGTGTCATCCACCAGATTCTTTTGTTTCTAATAGACCATTGTCTTGTTACGCAAACATCAGAAAGAGTTATGGAAATTTTTAGCAGACGCATGGAAACACTGGAAAAGCATGTCGAATCTACCTACAATATGCTTCGCTATATTGCATGGGCAATTCCTTCGATTGGCTTTATTGGAACAGTTATGGGCATTGGAGAAGCAATTTCCAACGCAGGGGCTGCCATAGAAAACCTGGAAGTCGTTGTAGCTCCGTTGGGCATGGCATTTGACACAACACTGATTGCTCTTATACAAAGCATTGTCTTGATGTATTTCATATACAGTATGCAACGTAAAGAAGAAAATTTTCTCAATTCTGTAGACCTTTTCTGTCAGGAAAGATTTATCATCAACCTTCGATTGCAGGTATAACCCAACATGAAAAAAGATCGAGAAATCAATATTTTCAGCATCTCTTTTCTGGATGTTTTTTGCAATGCTTTGGGCGTGATGATTTTATTGTTTGTCCTAAACAGCAAGATGCTCACTGGCACAATAGATAATATGGTAGCAAAATACAAGCTTAAAGCACAGGAAGCACAAGAAGAAAAAGAAAAAGCATTGCAAGAGAGAAGCAATGCTCAAATAGCCAGAAATGATGCACAAGAGGCGCGAAATAGGGCGATTTTTTCCAAAGATAAGGCAGAGAAGGCAGAGGAGGAAGCCCTAAAAAGTAAAAGGCTTGCTTTGCTGTCACAGCAAGAAGCAGACAGACAAAGGGACATTGCCTTACAAGCTCAAAACCAAACCAATATTGCCAAAGAAAAGGCCTTGCTTGCCCTGGAAGAAGCAACACAGGCCAGGCAAAAGATGGAGGAAGCCTACAGACAGCTTAAACAAAAAAACGATGAATTGCAAAAAATCAATAATACCCTCCGTCAAACCATAGAAGAAAGCCAGAGCCAGGACACAAAAATTAAATCGCTTGTCCGCGACAATGAATCTTTGCAGAAAACATACCAGAGGCTAGAGCAAGAAAAACAAAAGCTTACCGAGGAGATCTCTTCTATTCAGATCGAAAAGGCCAAGCTACAAAAGGATAGAGAGGATTTGGAAAAATGGTATCAAGAAACCAAGGAAAAGGCAGACAAGCTTTCTGCCCAGTACAAGGGAGCTTTAGACCAGAACAACACGCTCTCTTCCCGTCTTTCTGATAAAAATGAAGAGCTTAGAAAACGAGAAAGGGAAATTGTCGTTAAAGAGAGACAGATTCAGGACAGAGAATCAGAAATTGTCGCCAAAGAAAAAAAAATCGACGAATTAAAAAAACTTTTAGAGCGTAAAGCCGATAAATCCCTTTTTGGTATCCAGTTGAAATATCGTCGGATTGTTTTTCTATTCGACCGATCTGGCAGCATTGTCCAAAACAATTGGAAAGAAGTTATCATCGGAACGTGTGAGGAAATCTTGAGACAATGTGAGGTGGAGCAATTCGCTATCGTAGCATTTTCTGCTGATATGCTTTTTTTTCCCCCCAGAAGAGGACTTATGGCTGGAGGTGAGCAGGAAA
Organism: uncultured bacterium; assembly: GCA_938003875.1. Taxonomy (GTDB): domain Bacteria; phylum Planctomycetota; class Uabimicrobiia; order Uabimicrobiales; family JABWCH01; genus JABWCH01. Next base: position 4,950 of record CALKWO010000053.1, on the reverse strand, counting down.
ATATCCAGAAAGCCATCCGATGGCTGCGGGAAGGAATGGATTTTGGCAGCTATACTCATTTGCATGAAGCTATAAAAATAGCTTATGAAGAATACCCTGATCTGGATGCTATCTTTCTTCTGAGCGATGGACTGCCAACAGCTATGGGAAGAAGTAGCCCTGCATTGCAAAAAGAGATACTTCAATACGTGACAAAGCAAACGAAAGAAAAACAAACAAAAATCATCACTATTGCGATTGGGTATCCCCCCGCAGATGCAAAAGAATATGCTGAAATCTATCAATATCTCAACACAATTGCTAAAATTACAGGAGGACAGTATTTAGGAAGATAGAGTTCCTGATATATTGATATCATACTATGAAAAAAATATTTTTTTTACTTTTTTTATTTTTTATGAATATTTTCAGTCAGGCTGAAGACTGGCTTAGCCGTAGAGGCCGTAAAGAAAATGGAATTTCCGAAGAAACCCAGTGGAACTTTAACATTACAGAAGAAAACAGAAAGATTCTCTGGCAAAAGAATATAGGCAATGGCCATTCTGCTGTCATCATACATGGCGACAGACTATATACTATGGGTAATATCAAAAACCAGGATATTGTCTATTGTCTGGATGCACAGACGGGGCAAGAGAAATGGAAATACGCCTATCCCTGTAAAGGTGGCTCTTTCCCAGGCCCAAGGTCTACGCCTGCAAGCGATGGGATTTGTGTATATACATATAGTCGCAATGGCGATGTTGTATGTCTGGATGCTAAAACAGGCGAAAAAAAGTGGGCAAAGAATCTTATCGAAGAATGGAAAGTCACCAATCTGATGCATGGCCTTTCTGGCTCGCCTTATATCTTAGGCGATATCTTGATTATTAATGCAGGAGATCATGGTTTTGCTTTTGATAAAAAAACAGGGGAAAAAATCTGGAATAGCGATCCAGAAAAAGATTGTGGCTATGCTACGCCAGTATCCTTTCCTCAGGGATCATCGGAAAAAGTCCTTATGTTCGCTGGAGATGGGCTTTCATACATAGAAGCCAAAACAGGGAAGGTGATTTTTTTCTTTCCCTGGAAGACGATGTATGCTCTCAATGCTGCTGATCCTGTTGTTCTGGACAATCGAATTTTCCTTTGCTCCTACCATGAAAAAGGTACAACATTGATTGAGATCCAGGACGATAAGCCAAAGGTTTTGTGGGATAGCATGGAGCTACAGAATGCCTTCAGCACACCTGTCGCCGTGGATGGCTATCTCTATGGTTTCCAAGGTAGTGCCGATGCCAAATCTTCTTTTCGATGTGTTGATTTACAAACAGGAAAGGAAAAATGGAGCAAAGAATTCAAGTATGGATGTCTGATGGCTGTAGGGAAAAAGCTTCTGGTGCTTGATGAGCTAGGGACTTTCTATGTCGTAAAAGCGACACCCGATGGTTATGAAGAAATCTCCCGATGCGTTATTTTCCCTCGCCGAAAAGATATGAAATCCTGGACAGTCCCCATTCTTTGCTCTGGAAAACTGTATTTCAGAAACAACCTTGGCGATTTAATTTGCATTGCTTTAGAAAAAGCATAAATTTAAATTATGAATTCTTTTTATTTTCCTTTTTCTTGTTTTCAGGCGAGATAAAATCTCGCTTTTTTCAAAAAGGGCTAGAAAAAAGATGAGCGATATGGATTTCCACAAATATCTTGAAGAAAGAGAAGATACCATTCTGGCAAAAGTGCTTGTTGCTTTGAATTTACTAGACCCCAAAATCATCCGTCAGGTTTATGAAGAAATGAAGCAAAGCCATTCCCAGGAACCCTGTAAATTAGGACAAATGCTTCTAAGAAAAAGGCTTTTGAGCATCAATGACTATACAAAAGCCATTGCTATTGTACGCCAGCAAGCACAGATTCTTTATCAAAAAACACTCGAAAGCCAGGAAGCACAAACCGCACGGTTAGAAAGAAAACTGCCTGACGAAGTTGCTCTTCAAAAACAAAACCCTACGGAAACCACCAGAGAAAATATCTCTTTTCCTAGAGAAAAAAATACACCAGAAAAGGTATCCTCTCCTGTCAAAAACGCTGTGAGATTTGGTTCTTATGAAGTTATCGAAGAGATTGCAAGAGGAGGAATGGGAATTGTTTATAAAGCCAGACAGCTTCATTTGAATCGTATTGTTGCCCTCAAGGTTCTCTTGGCAGGAGGTGCTGCCTCTGAAACAGAAATCCAGAGATTCCGAAGAGAAGCAGAAGCAGCAGGAAGCTTACAGCATCCGAATATAGTATCTATTTATGAAATCGGAGAAGAAAATAACCACCATTATTTCACGATGGACTTCATTGAAGGGCCTACTTTACAAACTCTCATAAAGAAAAAAACACGAAGAAAAGTCCTTTTGCAGATCATGGAAAAAGTAGCCCGCGCTATGGCACACGCCCATCAAAGAGGAATAATACACAGAGATATAAAGCCTTCCAATATCATTGTGTCTGCGGAAAATGAGCCTAAAATAACCGATTTTGGCCTGGCGAAAAAATTGGATGCCAATACTATGCTAACAGAAAGTGGAGCGACACTGGGAACCCCCTATTATATGGCTCCAGAGCAAACACAAGGGCTTAAAGAAATTGATGGCAGGGCAGATATATATTCTATGGGCGTTATTCTATATGAAATTCTGTCAGGTCGCCTTCCTTTCAATGCAGGAACGCTTGTTGAGCTTTATCATAAGATCGTAGAAGAAGACCCCATCCTACCCTCTCGGCTCAATCGAAAAGTAGATAAAGAAATCGAGCTGGTTTGCTTAAAGGCAATGGAAAAAGAGCCTGCTCGCCGTTACCAGACGGCATCGGATCTGGCAGAGGATCTGAGTCGCTATCTGAAAGGCGAAGCAGTGAGTGCCAAAAGAGCCAACCCTGCCCATCGTTTTTTACGTAAGATACATAGAAACAAGAATTTCTTATGGATTGCTGGTGCTATGAGTTTGCTTATTGCTTTGATTCTTTTATTCTTCATTTTGCAAATCAATGAAAAATCTTTGCAACAAAACAGATTGCTACAGGCAAAAGCTCTTTTAGAAGAAAGCAATACACCTGGTAATGTCATGTCTGCATTAGAAAAAATAGAAAAAGCAATCCAGATAGCTCCTCATTACACACCAGCCTACCTTGCCAAGGCAGAAATCTATCTTAAAACGAAGCAGTACCCTAATGCCATTCTGGAGTACAATAAGATTTTGCTTTTTGACCGCTCCTGCGCTAAAGCATATTATGGCAGAGGCCAGGCATATCTGGGACTGAAAGATTGGGAAAAGGCAATCCAAGAATTTACGCTTGCAATCAAATGCGATTCCAAATTCATAGAAGCTTATGTAGGAAGGGCAAATGCAAGAGGCTACAGAAAAGATGGCAATGAAGATTTTTCTTTAGCGATTGAAGACCACGAAAAAGCAGACAATCTTAAAAAAGAAGCTATCAGTGATGCAGAAAAATATCTGAAAAAAGAAGACTATAAAAATGCACTAGAAATATATGAAAGGATTTTACAGGCAGATCCCAAACACCCACAAAGCCATTATGGGAAAGGTCTGGCTTTTATTGCTCAAAAAAAATGGAGAGAAGCCCACTCTTCTCTTCAGCAAGCCATAGAATTAGAAAACGATTTACCAGGAGTGCATTCTAAAATGGCACTTGTTAGCGAAAAATTAAAGCAAATAGAAAAAGAACAAGAAAATCATAAAAAATGATAAAAAAAGTATATTATTCCAATAGACTGTAACCTGGCACTGCTCATCTGGCACAGGAAAAATTTGCTAAGAGAGGCTTTGTTATCTATAGATATTTACGGGTTGTAGCAGTTGAAAGGCCTATACATACCAGCCCAGGGCAACAGGGCAACCCCCGTGGGAAGTTCTTCCATAAATTGGTACTTGTTTTTACCCTATCTTTTTGCTAGACTAAGTGTAATAATGAATCTATTGCAATATCAAAGACATAGGGAAAGGAGAAAAATGGACAAATATCAAAAAAAATTCAAGGAATTCAAGGAAAATATGCAAGGCTGCATCTTGCAAGTATGGCAGGAACTCAGCCCAGAACAGAGGGAAATGGCAGAAGACATCATTATGCAGGCATGGGAGGAAGAGGATACCCAGGGCTTTCGCTATAGCGACCAACAGCTTCTTGCCTGCTTTCTTTCCAACCAGATACTCTATCCTTGCTCGGATGCTGTTTTCAAAGCTATTTTTCTTAACGACGAAGGCTATGTCCTGCTTAAAGATTTGATTTGCTGGACTGTCTTTCAAGGGCACAGGAAAATCCTGAACCTCACGGTTTTGCCTTCGGAGCAAAATATCTCTGTTTTTGGAGATAAAATCTTCCACTGCGATATTGTTGTTGTTTTAGAAAACAACGAAAAATGCAATATCGAAATGCAGCTTACCCATCACGAAGGGCTTTCTTCTCGTATGGTAATTCAGGCAGCCAAACTTCATGTATCCCAGGCCAAAAAAGGCTTAGAATTCCTTTCCATAAAGCCTACCCTGTCTTTATGGATCATGCCCTTTGACTTTACTGGCTTTCAGGGTTGCTATAGCTCTGCCAGGCTACGCTTTGACCAGGACTGCGCCAAAATCATGAGCGATGATATGCAATTCCATTTCTTTGAATTCTCCAAAGCTCTCGCTCATCCTGAAAAAGAAGGCCTGGGACTTTGGCGTAGCTTCTTTGGCATGAAAACCATCGAGGATTATAACTCTTTGAAAAGAAAGGGGGATATTATGTCTCGCGCCACCAGCAATCTCGCTTCTCTCTCCAGCAATTCTGCCTTTCGCCAGAATGTTGTCGAGGAATCCTTCAAAGAACTTGGCCGCAGAATCGAACGCGGTGCTTACTACGAGAAAGGACTTAAAGAAGGCAAAATCGAAGGCAAAATCGAAGGCAAAATCGAAGGCAAAATCGAAGGCA